>ONTV01000195.1 GCA_900320855.1 uncultured Lentisphaerota bacterium | reverse complement strand
CGCCTCGCGGAATTGGCGCACGCGGACGGCCTTTCGGTGCAATACGAGACGGCGTTCGGCGACGCGCTTGCGGGAGACCTGCTCGCCTACTGGAAGCACTCGGACGTCCCGATGTGCGAGTTTTGGCGTCCGACCACGCCGACGGGCGTCGGCAGCGCCGACTTCAAGCCCGTTCTGCCATGCGTCTCCGCGGCGCACATCTACGGCAAGCGTCGCGTCGCGGCCGAGGCCCTCACGAATTGCGCACTTGACTGGAACGAGGCCCTGCGCGACTTCAAGCCAGTCCTCGACCGCCATTTCGCGAAGGGCGTGACGCTCCCCGTCTTCCACACCTACACGCACAATCCGCAAGTCGGTTTCAGGAAGCCCGGCACGAGCTTCGGCTACTTCATCGGCACGCCATTCCTGCGCGGGCAGACATGGTGGGACTTCATGCCGCTCTTCACTGACTACTGTGCGCGCTGCACGAAGTTCCTCGAGTCTGGGAAGCCGGTTGTGGACGTCCTGCGCGTCCTCGGCGACGGCCTTGGTCACAAGCCAAGCGAGAAGGCACCGCATTTCGGCAACCGCTTCAAGGAAGACTACGTCAACCGCGACGCCCTCCTGAACCGTCTCTCTGCGAAGGGCGGTCGCCTCGTCCTGCCGGACGGAATGTTCTATTCGGTGCTATGGATCCCCGAAGGGACGTATCTGGACGCGACGAGCCGGGCGAAGGTCGCCGAGTTGGCGTGGGCGGGTGCGCGCGTCGTCGAGGGCGGCGACCCGACGGCAGGGCTTATCCCCGACGTCGAGTCCCCTGGCGACGCGCTCGCGTGGTATCATCGCCGGACGGATGCGGAAGACCTGTACTTCGTCGCGGCGCCGGACGCGCCGGTTGTCGGGACGGTGCGCTTTCGCGGGCGTCCCGTCACGCTGGCGCTGGCGGCGGGCGAGTCGCGGTTCGTCCGCTTCGCGGCGGCGGGCGCCGTGTCCGTGATCGACCCGGTGACGGGGCGCCCGCCCGTGGAGGGCCCCGTCGGGGGAACGGTCGAGCTGGGCGGATTTGCGCCTGGCGCGATGTGCGCAGCGTTCACCTTCGCGGCCCGGCGCGGTGCGCGAACGGTCATCGACTTGGGCCAGGTCGAGCAGTGCGCCGAGGTCTTCCTCAACGGCGCGTCGGTCGGGCGGCTTTGGTGTGCGCCATACCGCCTTGACCTGACGGATCGCGTCGCGGACGGCACGAACCGGCTGGAGGTCGTCGTCACGGCGACATGGCACAACCGCCTCGTGCGCGAGGCGGCGTTGCCGGAGGTGGCGCGGACGACATGGACGCTCTACGGTCCGAAGGCGGACGCCCCGCTGAAGCCCGCCGGCCTTTACGGCCCCGTGCGGCTTGCGGCCAAGGCTGTCCCCGACTGCGGTGAAGTCCACTTTGTCGTGCGGCCCGTTAACGAGTGGGAGTGAAAGAAGGGTCAGCCCTTCTCGACCTAAAGTCCACAACGGAATCGCGCCTTCGAGATGGCTTCCCTCAAGACTCTGGATTGATAGGAGAATGTGTGAAATGGCAAAACTGACAAGACGGGACTTCGTTGTCGGGGCCGCGTGCGCGGCCGGGACGGCGGGACTGCCTGCGTTCGCGTCGAAGCGCCCCAACCTGCGCGTCGGCGTTCTCTCGGACATCCATGTCAAGCGCGACCACTCCGCCGAGATCTGGCGCAGGGCGCTGGAATTCTACCGCGACCGGAAGGTCGACGCGGTGCTCGTCACGGGCGACCTTGTGACCTGGGGGTCACTACAACGAGCTTGCGGATGTCGCGCGCATCTGGTTCGAGATCTTCCCGGACGACCAGCGTCCCGACGGGGCGCACGTCGAGCGGCTGTTCCTCACCGGCAACCACGACGTGGACGGCTTCTGCTACGGCGGCGGGCAGTGGCCCATCAAGACGGTCGAGGAGGCAAAGCGGTTCGGCTTCTGGCACAACCGCGAGAAGTTCTGGCGCGAGCTTTTCCACGAGGATTACGCCCCGATCATGGCCAAGAAGGTCAACGGCTACACGTTCGTCCTGCGCAACTGGGTGTCGACCGCCGGGAACGAGGGGCGGACGCTGCCGTTCGCGCGCGGCCTCGCCAACGACCCGAACCCGGTGCCGGCGTGGTTCGCCGCGCACGGGGCCGAGCTCGACCCGTCGCGCCCGTTCTTCTACTGCCAGCACGAGCATCCGCGCGACACCTGTTCATCCCCTTATGCGGACGACTCGTGCGACGACGGGACGTCGACGCGCATCCTGTCGGGCTATCACAACTGCATCGCCTTCTCGGGGCACTCGCACCTCTCGCTCCTGGAGGAGCGGACGATCTGGCAGGGGGCGTTCACGTCCGTCGGGTGCAGCTCGACGAGCGGCTGGCAATTCACCTTCCCGGGGCGGGAGAACGGGCACGCGTGGGACGACCGGATGAACCCGCCCAAGGAAATGCCGTGGCTGGACTTCGGGAAGTGCCGACAGGGCATGGTGATGGAGGTCTTCGATGACCGGATCACGCTGGAGCGGCGCGACTTCGAGTACGGGCTGCGCCTGGGGCCGGACTGGGTGATCCCGCTGGGCGACCCATCGCGTCGGGCGCCGCCGTGTCGGTGCGGCGGCTCGCCGCCGGCAAGGACCGCAAGGGGCGCGAGCATCCGCAGGTTGAGGTCTCCTTCCCGCCAGTGAACGGACGGAACGGCGGCACGCGGGCGTTTGACTTCCAGGTCGACTGCGAGTCGCGCATCTCCGGCGTCGTCCGCACGGTCGCGTCCAAGCGGGTCTACTCGCCGAACGCGCTCCTGCCCGCGGAGAAGGACGTCGAGCCGGCCGTCTGCCGCTTCGCGGCGGAGGCGATTCCCGACTGCGGCGAAGTCCACTTTGTCGTGCGCCCGGTCGGCGAGTGGGGCAAGTTCGGCGCGTGCGCCCGGTCGGCGAGTGGGGCAAGTTCGGCGAACCCCTCGCCACCGACTGGACGCCCGTTGCGCATGCCCTGCGTTCATGAGCGGTCGATGCCGAAAAGCCTGTCAGGAACCAATCATGATGAAAGAGGTCGAGAAGGGTCTGTTGCATTAGCATCCCATTCGCTCACTGCGTTCGCACGTGGAAAACATTCGGGCGCACGGATTACAAATCCCTAATTCTTCGCACAGGTAGGCCGTAAGGGGCGACCTTTGTCCACAGGGCCGGGATGGCGTCGCGCCACCCCGGCCCATCTCGCATATTTTGACTTTTTTGCAGATTCCCCCTTGACTTTTGCCGAGAAGATCTCTATAATATGAGACCTATGATTAAAAAAAGAATGTCGGCTCCCTACAGGGAGGTTTCGAGCAGGCTGAAGAGGCTGCTCACGGAGGGAAGGGTTATCGAGGGGTCGCTGTACCGCGCGGACCGCGGGAACACGCCCCGGCACCAGCTGTCGGACCGCGCGACGGGGAGGTTCCGCAACATCTACGTCCCGGCGGACTTCGCGGAGGACGTGGCGGCGTGGTCGGCGAACTGGGCGGAGGCGAAGCGCCTGCTGAAGGAGATGAGCGAGATCGCCCGCGCCGAGCTCGTGGAGGCGATTACAGCGAGGACGGGGCGCAGGACCGTCGCGAAGCCGGGAAGGGGCGCGCAAGGAAGCGCGTCGGGCGGCCCCCGGCGGAAATGCCCGACGGCGACGCGGCGCTCGAAGGGCTGAGCACCTTCCTCGCCCGATTCTGCAAGATCCTCAACCCGCTTTTCGACGGCATCCGCAAGGCGCGGGACATGGAGAGGTTCCTCTACGAGGGGCGGACGTTCCTCTGGACCTTCATCGTCGGGCACCTGGCGCGGCTCGGGTCGCGCAACGCGATGGACGCGAACCGCAACGACCCGAAGTACGCCGACGCGATCCTGAAGCTGGCCGACCAGGGCGTCTGGCCGGAGGGGGAGCGGAAGACCGCGCCCTGCACGCTCAGCTGCTGCAACTTCCTCTCGCGGGGGTGCACGGCGGTCCTCGAGAAGGCGCTCGTGGACATCGTCTCGCACATGATTCGGCTGAAGCTCTTCGAGAACGCGCGGTTCCGCGGGCTTTTCGTCATCGCGGTCGACGGGACGAAGCAGGAGCGCATCCGCTGCTGCAAGTGTCTCGGGAACCGGGCCAACCGCTACGTCCTCGAGGCGAAGCTGGTGACGCCCTGGGGCTCGGCCTACTCGGTCATGTCCGTGCCGATCAAGCCCTGGCACGACAGGGACGACGACGAGAAGCAGGACAGCGAGTACCGCGGGTTCCTGCGCCTCGCGCCATTGCTGAAGGCCGCGTTCCCGCATCTCGGCATCTGCATACTCGGGGACGGGCTCTACGCCTGCAGGCCGATCATGGAGCTGTGCGAGAGCTACGGCTGGGAGTACGTCTTCACCTTCAAGGAGGGGCGCACGCCGACGGCCTTCGCCGAGGCGCGAGACCTGATGGAGCAGACCCCGTCGAACTCGGGGACGCTTGTCCGGCATGACGCGAAGGGGAGGCGGGTCGAGTGCGGTCGGCTCGCGTGGGCGAGGGGCGTGGAGATCGCGAACGGCGCGGACGACTGGCACGTGTTCAACGTCGTCAGGGTGTCGGAGAACGACGCGAACGGCGCGCCCTACGAGGGGCAGTTCGCCACAAGCCTGGAGGTCGCCTGCCTGAAGGACGCGGACGACGTCTGCAAGTGGGGGCGAAGGCGCTGGGACATCGAGTCCAGCTTCCACGTGGAGAAGAACGGCGGCTACGGCCTCGAGCACAACTTCTGCAACAAGGCCCGCGTGAGCCGCAACATCTACCTCCTGATGCAGATCGCGCACAACCTCTGGCAGCTGTTCAACAGCACCTGCCTCCTGCCCCTGCAGAAGAAGCGGAAGAACCGCAACATGACCCAGCGGAAGTGAGTGGAGGTCATCCTTCAGAAGCTGGTCGCCAGGGGGATCGCCCTCGCGCTCGACGAACTGCCCCGCAGGTACGTCTCGCGAGAGTTCCTGACGCTTTGAATCGCAACGGGCGGTCGGGCGGCCCGCAGAATGCGTCCGATCTGTCCCCGTCGGCATCCCGTCGGGTGGCTTGTCATGCCCTGAACAGGCGGTGCCGCAGGGGCTCGTCGCGCAAAACCGATTGCAAATGTCCACAGCGGCTCGGCGTAGCCGAGACGCGCGGGGCATTTGTAATCCGTGCACTTTAAGCACGCTTATCCCGGTTTTTTGAATAGCCCCTAAAAAGGCCGTTTCCGACCGCCCGCTGCGGGCCGGGGAGCTGCCGTTCGGTCTCGTCGTTCGGGTTT
>ONTV01000194.1:2819-3154 GCA_900320855.1 uncultured Lentisphaerota bacterium | reverse complement strand
GTGAAGCCCTTCGTCTTGCCGACCTCCTCCCATCCCGCCGCGCGGTAGCACGTGCCCGCGACGCGCTCGATGTCGCAGAACGTCTCGGCGAGAAGCGGGGCATAGCCCCACTTCGCCTTCCAGATCGCGGGAAGCTCGCGGATCGCCAGGCCGAGAAGCTGCGAGGCGAGGTTCGGGCGCGCGCCGGCCTTCGCGAGGATGCAGAACCTGCGGTTGTTCACGATCAGCTTCAGACGGAGCCTGCGCATCGCATGGTTCCAGCCGATGCGCTCGTCGCGGGGCTTGAGCGCATAGCACGCGGCCGCCCACGTCATGAGACCGACCCACTCGCCGTC
>ONTV01000194.1:0-2750 GCA_900320855.1 uncultured Lentisphaerota bacterium | reverse complement strand
TCGTACTTGCATTCCCTGACGGTAATCATGAGACATCCTTTCGCCTCGTCAGACAACGAGACAAGGGTAGTGTCTCAAAAAACGCCCAGAATGTCAAGCAAGCCCAACTCTCAACAAGACACGGAGTCGTTACTGCCTATCTGAAATCGCCGTGGTATTCCGCAACATTGCCGTACATATCGTAGAGCCCCCAGGGATTGGGCGCCCTGCCGCCTCCAACGTGAACCGCGTTGTCCGAATTTTTCGTATACCAGCCGAGCGGCTCGATGTTCGCCTCCGTATTGCCGTTGAGTGCAGTCGAGACATGGGGCGAGAATGCGTAGGACGATCCGGCGCGGGCGGCGAACTCCCACTGGGCTTCGGTTGGGAAGTCGAACTGGAGGTTGAAGCGTTTCCTGAACTTGTCGATGCCGCCATCGACAGGAACCGTGTACCCGCACTTCGGCCAATAGGTCGCGTCTCCCCGCATCCGCATCGTATTCTGGCTACCGGTCTTCGGCAGCATTGACCCCGTGTTCGAATCGCTCCGGACGATGTTGAACTGCCGCTCCGTCAGCTCAAAGACGCTCATGTAGTAGTCCTGCGACAGCTTCACCAGATGGCGAGGAGAACGCTTCACATCGTAGCCGTTGTGCTCGACGCTCTCGCCGGCTGCGTTCGTCGCAATGCCCATCCACCAGACGACGTCCTTGGCCGGAATGCGGCGCATGACCAGGAAGTCCGTCTTCCACACGTCGTTCGTAATCGGCTCGGGCATCGCCTCGGCGGACGGATACCAGTTGACGAGATTGGCCTTCTTGTCCTTGAGGTTGAGATTGAGCGCCATGTAGGCGGGCGGATCGTTCGTCGGCCATGTCTTCAGCTTGAACGACACGCGGCCGCTCGCGACGAGCTGTCCCGGCCAGGAGTCGTCCGGCGACCAGGAGATCCTGCAGTTCTCATTCGACTTGACGAACCGGTTCACGTCGCCGGAGATCGCGCGAATCGCCGTGTCGGAGACCGGTTCGCCGTCCAGAAGCAGTTGCGCCGTCACGATCGCATCCTCGTCAAGGTCATAGGTGACCGTCACGATGCGCGTCGCCGGATCCTGGGAGAGCGTACCCAGCGTCGGCGTGATCGCCGGCCAGTCCGTACCGACCGGCGCCACCAGCCGATAGCCGTAGGCCGGGCTCTTCGTCTGCGCGCCGACATAGGGGCTGCCGCGGTAGGCGCAGCGGAAGTACCCGATGTTGGCATGATAGTAATCATCCCACTTGCACCAGTCCTGGGTATAGTTTCCGCCGCGGAGGACCAGTCTCGCGGTTCCCGTGTTCTGGTCGGGCGTCTCACGGCCGACCGGATCCTCGACGTATTCGGTCGGATAGACCCAGTCGACTTGGTTGACGCAATACTCGGAGACATTGCCGCACATGTCATAGAGACCGTAGCCGTTCGGCTCCTTCGTGCCGACTTCCTCGCAATGAACGTTCCCCGATTCGCCCTTCGGCGCATTGCCGCTCCAGACGGCGAACTTCGAAAGCGTGTCCGTCGTCGTCGATGTGATGGATTCGGAACCGTCCGGATAGGCCGTGTCCTTTCCGCCGCGGCAGGCGAACTCCCACTGCGCTTCTGTCGGGAAGTCGAATTGGACGCCCGTCTGGTTGCGCATCGTCAGGAGGTTACCGCCAACCACCCGCGCCAACGGCCACAGCGTCTCTGCCGTCCAGCCCCGCAGATACTGGTAGAAGCGGTTGGCGACGGGATAGCGGTCGCCCGTGACGGACTGGTCGGACGGCAGCGCATTGCCCAGAAGCGTCCATTGCTTCTGCGTGAGCTCGAAGACGGCGATGTAGAAGTCGGCGCTGAGCGAGACCTGGTGGCGGTGCTCGTAGTCGCGACCGCCGGCGGCATCGGTGCTGTTGGCCTCGCTCGTCGGCGCACCCATCATCCACACCTTATGGGCGCTGTGCATGCGCTTCATGAGGAGGTGCGTCGTCTTGTACGTGTCACTCGTCACGGCCTCCGGCAGGTCCGCCTCGTCGACATAATAGGCGATGTTCGTCTTTCCGGATGCGTACGCCGTGAGGTCGACGTCCATGAAGTCAGGCGTGTCGTTCGGGCTCCACGTCTTCACCTCGACGACAAGATTGCTCTTCGTGATGTCCTCACCCGGCCATGTCTCATGCGGATTCCACGAAAGCGTGTAGTCGCCCGCCGGATTGACGCGGTTGAGGTCGGCGCCCGTCACACCGTCGCGGAAATTGCGCCAGCCGATCGAGACGCCGTTCGTCTTGACGTCCATCGTCAGCACGGCCTTCTCGTCGAGTTTGAAGGAGATCGTGACGGCCGCCTGCCGGTCCTGATCGAACGCAAAGGACTTGATGCGCGGTTCGGCCGCGGCGCTCAGGACGAGGGCGGAAAACACTGCAAAGGCGAAGTTCTTCATCACATGCTCCTTTCCTTAACGGACGATCAGCACCATTCCCTTTGCCGGGCCGCGGCGAAAGCGGTCCGGACGGGCGGTCGCGACATCCTGCCAGAAAGAATCCACGCCCGTCGTCAGCGTCCGCGTCTGTGACGCCTGTTCGACGCGGTTCGTCGATCCGGAGACAATGCAGGAACCGGACGCTTCCCCGTCCGCGTGGAGCGAAACGGCCAATCCGGCCGCAATAAATGGACTTTACCCGTTTTTTTCATTGTTGAAAATCCAGCCCTCCGGCACCGCCTTCGCACCCGCGAAAAGCTACACCTTCAAGCGGTGAAGATTGTAG
>ONTV01000077.1 GCA_900320855.1 uncultured Lentisphaerota bacterium | reverse complement strand
CGGCGCGGCGGCCCTCGGCGACATCGGCTCGCATTTCCCGGACACGGACCCGCGCTGGAAGGACGCCGACTCGACGGCGGCCTCGTCGTTGCCGTCCGCGACGTAGACGTAGTCGAAGCCCATCGCCTTGAAGAAGTTGCAGGGGTCTTCGCCGTTCGTCGCGCGGAGACGCGCAAGCGACGCGTAGAACCCGCCGTGCGGCTCGGCGATGGACATCTGGTTGTCGTTGAAGACGACGATGAGGTTCGTGCCCTGCTCGGCGGCGTTGTTGAGGCCCTCGAACGCCTCGCCGCCCGAGAGCGAGCCGTCGCCGATGACGGCGATCACGTTGAACGTTTCGCCGCGCAGGTCGCGCGCCTTGGCGAGACCCGTCGCGAGCGAGACGCTCGTCGAGGTGTGGCCGACGACGAAGGGGTCGTGCGGCGACTCGCCCGGCTCGGTGTAGCCCGACACGTCGTCGTAGTGCACCTCGTCCACGTAGGCCTGCATGCGGCCCGTGAGCATCTTGTGCGGATAGCACTGGTGCGAGACGTCGAAGACGATCCGGTCGGTCGGTGAGTCGAAGACGCGGTGCAGCGCGACGGCCGCCTCGACGAAGCCGAGGTTCGGCCCGACGTGGCCCGTGTGCTTCGACGCGCGCACGACAAGCGCCTGGCGCATCGCGTCGCACAGCTCGTTCACCTTCTCCGCCGGCACGGCCTTGACGTCCGCCGGCCCCTTGATCGTCATCAAATCGAACATGGCATGATCCTTTCCTTCAACGGGCCTCCGCTTCTTCCGGCCAGGCGTCCAGGACGAGGCCCTGATGAGGATTATACCAAATCCTGGAGCGTGGACTTGCCGCCCCCGTCAGCCGATGGAGGACGAGACCTTGAAGACGGCCATCAGGATCGCGATCGCGACGAAGCCGACGACGCCCGCGATCGCGACGATCAGGATCGGCTCCAGCGCGTTCGTGAACGCGACGATGTTGCGGTCCATGTCCTTCTGGTACCGCTTGCCGATGTGCTCGAGCGACGCGGCCATGTCGCCCGCCTGCTCGCCGACGGCGAGCATGTCGGTCATCATCCGGGGAAACGCGCCGGACGACGCCAGCGGCCCGGAGATCGACGTGCCGTCCGTCACGCGCTGGCGCGCCGTCCGCAGCGCGTCGCCGATCACCGCGTTGCCGCACGTCTCCTCGCAGATCTTGAGCGCCTGGAGGACGTTGACGCCGTTCGTGAGCAGCGTCTTGAGCGTGTAGGCGAGCGACGAGTACGCGCCCGCCGCGACGATGCCCTTGATGAGCGGCGCGCGGAGCTTCCAGCCGTCGAGCGTCCGCACGCCCGCCGGCGTCCGGCACCACTTCCGGAACCACCAGACGAACGCGGCGAACCCGATCGCCATGAGCCAGCCGTAGTGGATGAGCGCGTCCGACATGCCGATCAGGATGCGCGTCGGCAGCGGCAGCGCCGCGCCCAGCGAGTCGAACACCTTCTGGAACTGCGGGATGATCCAGACGAGCGCGCCGATGACGGCCAGGACGCCGAAGCAGAGGACGATGACCGGGTAGGTGAGCGCGCTCTTGATCTTGCCGCGCATGCTGTCGTCGCGCTCGTAGTGCTCGCCGAGGCGGCGCAGGACCTCGATCATCGCGCCCGACGCCTCGCCCGCGCGCAGCATGTTCGAGAAGAGCGGCGGGAATGTCTTCGGATGGTGCGCGCAGGCGTCGGAGAAGTTCTCGCCGCGCACGATGCGGTCGCAGAGGTCCTGGCAGATGAAACGCTGCCCCGAGCCCTCCTCGCCCTGGTTCGCGAGAGCCTGCAGCGCCTGCCCCAGCGTCATCCCGGCCTCCAGGAGGTCGGCCAGCTCCGAGACGAAGAGAAGGACCTCGACGCGCTTCATGTCGGTCTTCGCCTTCGACCCGCCGAGCTGCATCTTCCAGATCGACGCGGACGCCGCAGGCTTCGCCGCCGAAGCGGCAGTCGAAGCAGAGGCCGAAGGCGCCGCGGCCGCCGGCGAACCCGCAGTCGCCGCACCCGTCGTCGCTGTCCTCCGTCTGGCGTAGCCCATGCCGATATTATATCAAAGTCAGCGGCGGTCGTCCTTCACGAGGCGTCCGTCCTTCATGACGAGATGCCGCGTCGCGTAGGCGGCGATGTCGTCCTCGTGCGTGACCATGATGATGGTGATGCCCTCGCGCGAGAGTTCGGTGAAGAGCTGCATGATCTCGACCGAGCTCTTCGTGTCGAGGTTGCCCGTCGGCTCGTCCGCGAAGAGGACGGGCGGCTCGTTCATGAGCGCGCGCGCGATCGCGACGCGCTGCTGCTGTCCGCCCGAGAGCTGGGCGGGCGTGTGGCCGATGCGGCCGCCCAGCCCGACGCGCTGCAGCATCTCGACGGCGCGCTGGCGGCGGCGCGCCCGCGAGAGCCGCCCCATGTAGAGGTCGGGCAGCTCGACTTGCTCAAGCGCGCTCGTGCGCGGCAGGAGGTTGAAGTTCTGGAAGACGAAGCCGAGCTTCTGGTTGCGGATCAGCGCCAGCTCCCGCCGTGTGCGCCGCGCGACCTCGATGCCGTCCAGCAGATACGAGCCGGACGTCGGCGTGTCCAGGCAGCCGAGGATGTTGAGCATCGTCGACTTGCCCGAGCCGGACGCGCCCATGATCGCGACGAACTCGCCGTTGTCGATCGTCGCATTGACGCCATCGAGCGCGTGCACCGGCTCGTCGCCGACCGCATACGTCTTGCGCAAGTCCCGGATCTCGATCAGATGCGACATCGCCCCGCCCCCGTCAACGCCGCGTGAAGATCGCGACAACCCCGCCCTCGTCGCAGAGGTCGAAGCGCACCGTCTCGCCCTTCCGCACCGTCCGCGCCGTGCAGGCGATCGCCTTCGCGTCCGCCGGCGTCCGCGCGGGGTCGTCCGCAAAGACGGACATCGTCCAGTCGCCCGCGCCGAGGAAGTCAAGCGTCAGCGCAAGGCGGCGCGCCGACACGGTCGTCGCGGCGTAGTAGAACCGCCCGCCGTGCGTCTCCCGCACGACCGCGTAGTATTCGCCGCACCGCCCCTCGAGCGGCCGCGTGTCCCGCCAGACCGCCGGCAAGGCACGCAGGGCCTCGATGCCCGCCGCGCCCCGGTAGCGCTCGGGCCAGTCGCACAGGGTCATCAGCGGCGAATCGAACTGGATGCACTGGGCGATGGCGTGGGCGCGCGTCCCCATCTCCTCCGCCCAGTGCGGGCAGCGATCCGTCTCGTCGCCGTAGCGGTGGCCCTTCTTCGCCTGCGGCACGAAGTCCTTCGAGAAGACGTTCGCGAACGAGCCGGGCGTGAAGTCGGCCGGGCCGAGCAGGAAGCGCGTGAACGGCAGCGTCGCGCAGTGCGCCGGCGTCACGCTCTTCCGGAAGAGGTTCATCTCGTTGCCGTGGATGGCCTCGCGCGTGATCATGTTCGGCCACGTGCGCTCGGCGCCGGTGGACTTGAACGACCCGTGGAAATTCACCATGATGCGGTGCTGCGCCGCGACGCGGCAGACGCGCGTGCACCAGTTCACCATCTCCTGGTCCTGCCGCTCGAGGAAGTCCGTCTTCACGCCGACGACGCCCCACTTCTCCAGCCGCGCGAACGTCTCCTCCAGACCCACGGCGTCGATCTGCATCCAGTGGATCCAGACCCAGACGCCGACGCCCTTCGCCTTCGCGTGCGCGACGACCTTCGCGAGGTCGAAGTCGCGGCGCGGCGCGAGCGGCACGTTCGGCCCGTGGTTCGGACGCCGCGCGAACCCGTACCAGCCGCCGTCGATCGTGTGGTAGGGCCAGCCCATCTCCGCCGCGAAGTCGATGAGCTTCAGCGTCAGGTCCGTCGAGAGCGAGTTGTTCGACTCGACCCACCAGTCCCACGTCGAGGCACCCGGCTTCACGAACGAGAAGTCGAGGGCGGGGTCGGGCGGCGGGTTGAGGGTCGCGATGAGGTCGTTCTTGCGCAGGAGGTCGATCTCGTCGTCGCCGACGAGCGCGACGCGCCACGGACTCTGCGCCGGCGTCGCCGCGATGACCGCGACGTCCGGCGTCGCGGCCGGACTCCACGGCAGCTTCGACAGCGACGCGCGAAGCGTCGCCGAGCCGTCGCCTGCCGCGCGGAAGTAGAGCCCCGCCCAGTTGTTGAGCGCCGCCTCGCAGAGCGCCAGCGTCGCGCCGCCTGTCTCGACGAGGACGGGCATGCCGACGAAGCGCGCGGGATCGACGTTCGCGAGAGGGCCCTTGACGAACGGCTGCTCCTGCCCGTCGCGCTCCGTCGCATACGTCGTCGTCCACGCCGACACGCCCTCCGAGAAGCGCCATTCGGTCAGCTCGTCCGTCAGCTCGAAGCCCGCGAACGCCACCTGCTCTGGGAAGACGTAGCGGAACGCGACGCCCTCGTCGTAGGCGCGGAAGACGAGGTTGAGGCGGCGCGGCGATCGCTCGACCGTCGTCTGCCCCAGGCCGACGCGCACGGCGCGCGCCTCCGCCTCCTCCAGTTCGACGGACATCTCGTTGTAGCGGTCGCGGACGGTGCCGCGCCGGGAAAGCGCCGTCGTCCACGTCGTGTCGGACGACTTGCGGCGGACGTCCCGCACCTTCATCTCCGCGAGGTCGCCGAGGCCCTTGCCCTGCTGGTTGCTCTGCGCGAACCGGACGCCCAGCCGCGACGGCCGGACGAGCAGCTTCCCGTCGCGCGCAAGCGCCCAACGCATTCCCTGCGCATCCGTCGCGAAGTCCAGCGTGAGCCGCCCGTCGGGCGAGACGACAGACAGCGCCGCGACGCCCGGAAGGGAGGACAAAAGACAGAAGACAACCGACAAGGGCCGGGCGAAACGACAAAAGAATTGAACATCCATACTTACTCCTTACGCCCTTCTCCTTACTACTTACTTCTCCTTACTTCTTCGGCTCAGGCGCCGTCCCGGCCGTGCCGCGCTTCGGGCGCTTCGGCATGAACGGGTTGTTCGCCGCGTCCGACGGCTGGGCGAGCGTCGTCGGCGTCTGGTAGCCGACGACCGCCTCCTTGCCCTCGAATGACGCGCCGTCCACCAGCTCCGTGAACGAATCGTCGGAGACGCCCTCCTTGACGAGGTGCGGCACGAGCTTGTCGTCCGCGCCGACGAGCCAGATCTTGCGGCCGCGCGGCACCTCGCCCGGCGCGCGGTCCTCCTCCTTCGGACGGAAGCGGAACGCCGCCGCCGAGACGACGACCGCGTCCTCGGCGCGCGCCGTCTCGATGGAGAGGGTCGCCGTCATGCCGGGGAAGAGCATCTCGTCCGGGTTCTCCGCCTCGATGATGATCGGATAGGTGACGACGTTGTTCGTCGTCGTCGCCGCGAGCCGAATCTGGCGCACCCTGCCCTTGAAGCGGCGCCGGTAGGCGTCCGCCGTGAAGGTGACGGCCTGCCCGACCTTGATGTTGCCGACGTCCGCCTCCGGCACGGTCGCCTCGACCCAGACCGTCTTTAGGTCTTCCGCGATCGTCAGAACCGGCACGGCGTTCATCGACGAGACGACCGTCTCGCCCTCCTCGACCTTGCGCGCGAGGACGACGCCGTTCACGGGCGAGCGGATCGTGCAGTAGTCGAGGTCGGCCTTCGCCTTCGAGACGGACGCCTCGGACTGCTCGACGGACGCCTTGGCGCTGTCGAGCGACGCGCGGGCGCTGTCGCGCGCCTCGACGGCCGCGTCGAGGTCGGCCTCCGGGCACATCTCCTTCGCGAAGAGCGCGCGCTTGCGCACGAGCGTCTTCTCCGCAAGCGTGAGCGTCGCCTCGCACTGCTTCACCTTCGCCTGGTTGCCGTGCAGCTGGCCAACCGCGTTGCGGTACGTCGCCTCGTAGACGAGCGGGTCGATGAGCGCGACGACCTGCCCGTTCGTCACGGTCGAGTTGTAGTCCACGAAAAGCTTGAGGACCTTTCCGTTCACCTGCGCGCCGACGGGAATGCCGCTCGGCGTGTTGCGCGGCTGCACGGTGCCCGTCGCCTCGACCGTCCGGACGAGATCCGTGCGCGTAATCGGCGCGAAGCGGTACTTCGGCCCCTTCGGCCCGCCGCCCAGGTTCGGTCCGCCTTCGCCGCAGCCCGACGCCAGGGCCATCCCGACGACCGCCAACACGAACTGAACTCTTCGCATGCCTTTTCCTTCCTTCCCGTTGTCCATCCGTTTTCGCTACGGCTCCTGCCCGTCGGCGGACACGACCGCCTCGCGGTACTGCGGCCAGCGGCCCGCCTGCGCCAGAAGCGCCGCCTCGGCCCGCTGCCCGTCGTAGAACGCCGTGATGCCGTCGCCGCGCGCCTGCGAATCGGCCGCAATCGCCTCCGACAGCTCGACGCGGCTCGCGCTGCCGACGGCGAACTGCTCGCGCACCGTCGCAAGGTTCTCCGCCGCGCGCCGCATGGACGCGCGGGCGCTCGCGAGAGCCTCGCGCGCGTTGTCGCGGTTCGCGACCGCCGTCTCCAGCTCGACCGAGAGCGTCTGCTCGGCCTCGTCCACGGCCGCCGCCGCGCTTTCCAGCGAGACGACCGCCCGGTCGATGGCCGTCGTCTTGCGGAAGCCCTGGAACAGCGACTGCGACGCCGTCAGCCCCCAGCGGAAGACCCAGAGCGGATCCGTCCAGCTCAGCGACGCCGTGGCCGAGACGGACGGATACAAGTCGGCTATCGCGGCATCGACGTCGTGGGACGCCGCGCGAAGCTTCGCGCGGGAAACGCGGAGCGCCGGCGCATTCGTGCGCGCGAACGCGAAGGCCGCGCCGACGTCCTCGTCCGTCGCGGCCAGGGCCTGCCGCAGCGCATCCGGCCCGACGGTCTCCACGCCAAACGCCGTCTGCCACGTGCCGCGCCGGGCATCGACGCCCAGCGCCTGCAGAAGCGTCGCCCCCGTCGTCTCGACGCGGTTCGACGCCGCGACGACGGCCTGCTCGGCCTGCGCCAGGTCGAGCCGCGCCTTCAGGACGTCCAGCCGATTGGCCTCGCCCGCCTCGCGCCGCGCCTCCGCCTGCGCGAGATGCACCGCGTACTGCTGCGCGTTCGTCTGCGCGACGGCCAGAAGCGCCCGCCGCTCCCAGAAGTCGAAATAGCCTTCGGCGACGGCGCGGAAGACCGAGAACCCCTCGTCCGCCAGCGCCAGCTCGGTGGCGACGACACGCTCGGCCTGCGCGCGGGCCTGCGCCGCATACCGTCCGAAATCGTAGACGAGCAGTTCCAGCGAAAGCGCGGCGGACGCGCCGCCCTTCGCCCGCCAGAGGTCGCCGTCGTCCAGATGCACGGCATCGCTCGACTCGCTGTGCCCGCCGGACACGGACAGCTTCGGCGCCGTCCACGGCGTGTCGCTCACGACTGGCGCCTCTGCCGCCAGGGCCTTGAGCGCCAGGCGCGCATCGCGCACGGCCAGCGTCTTCGAGACGACCGACGGACGGTTCGTGAGCGCAAACGCGACCAGCCCCTCCAGCGACTGCCGGCGGAAATCGACGGGCGAAGGCGCCGCGTCACACGCCGCGTCCTCGCCCTTGGCCGCCAGAGCCCGCTGCGACTCGCGCGCCTCGAAGACCGTCGAACACCCGACGGCCAGCGCCAGCGCCAGCCAAGCCCCCCTCCTTCCAATCCGCTCCGCCACATTCATGGGGGCGTATTATACCGACCTCCCAACCGCCCTGTCAAGCGGCGGCGGACGCGCGCGGCACGTCCCGAAAAGCCCGGCCCGGAGGCCTGGTCGGACAGAAGCGTCCGAGTTTTGGTATAATTGTGAGCTAAACAAATTCGCAGTGACGTAAGTAAACAGACATGAACCGAATCATCTCAAAGAAGCAGCTTTCCGACAACGTCTTCCGCATGGACGTGGAAGCCCCGCTCGTCGCGCGCGAGCGCCAGCCCGGCCAGTTCGTCATCCTCATGGTCGACGACCGGCTCGGCGAGCGCATCCCGCTCACCATCGCCGACGCCGACCCCGCGCGCGGCACGGTCACGCTCATCTTCCAGACGGTCGGCGCGACGACGCTCAAGCTCGCGCAGCTGAACGTCGGCGACGCCCTTCCCGCCCTGCTCGGCCCGCTCGGCCGCCCCACGTCCATTCGCGGGCGCAACGGCGAGCGGCCCGGCCGCGTCGTCTGCGTCGGCGGCGGCATCGGCGTCGCGCCGATGCACCCGATCGCCCAGGCCCTCAAGGCCGCCGGCAACGACGTCACGATCATCATGGGCGCGCGCAACAAGGGCCTCTTCGTGATGGAGGAGGAGATGCGCGCGATCGCGGGCGAGAACCTCGTCCTCATGACGGACGACGGCTCGTCTGGCCGCAAGGGCCTCGTCACCGATCCGCTCAAGGAGCTGTGCGAACGCCACGCGGTCGACGAGGTCATCGCGATCGGCCCGCCGATCATGATGAAGTTCTGCGCCCTCGCGACGAAGCCCTTCGGCGTGAAGACGACGGTCTCGCTCAACACGATCATGATCGACGGCACGGGCATGTGCGGCGGCTGCCGCGTCTCCGTCGGCGGCGAGACGAAGTTCGTCTGCGTCGACGGCCCGGAGTTCGACGGCCACCAGGTCGACTGGGACCTCATGCTCACGCGCATGGCCGCCTTCAAGCCGCAGGAGTTCGCGGCGAAAGACCACGTCTGCAACCTGTTGAAGGTGGAAAAGTGGAATGGTGGGAAGGTGGGAAGGTAAAAAGCAAGAAGAACCCTCCCTGCATCCGACCATTCGATTATTCGACCATTCGATTATTCGACCATTCGACCATTCGATTATTTCTTTAATTCTTCAACAACCCCTTTAATCCCATGACGCCCAAAGAGAGAATGGCCCTGCCCCCGCAGGAAATGCCCCAGCAGGATCCGGCGGTCCGCGCCCACAACATGAACGAAGTCGCCCTCGGCTACACGGCCGAGATGGCGAAGGCCGAGGCGTCGCGCTGCCTCCAGTGCCCGACGAAGCCCTGCATGCAGGGCTGTCCCGTCGCGATCAACATCCCCGGCTTCCTCGCGAAGGCCGCCGCCGGCGACTTCGCGGGCGCGCTCCGCGTCATCAAGGAGACCTCCCTCCTCCCGGCCGTCTGCGGCCGCGTCTGCCCGCAGGAGAAGCAGTGCCAGAAGTTCTGCACGATGGGCAAGCTCCTGAAGGACGTCGAGAAGTCCGTCGCGATCGGCCGCGTCGAGCGCTTCTGCGCCGACCTCGCCCGCGAGACGGGCGCGGAGGAGCCGGTCGCCTGCGCGCCGAAGACGGGCCGGAAGGTCGCCGTCATCGGGTCGGGCCCCGCGTCCATCACCTGTGCGGCCGACTGCGCGAAGGCCGGCCATGCCGTCACGCTCTTCGAGGCGTTCCACAAGTGCGGCGGCGTGCTCGTCTACGGCATCCCGGAGTTCCGCCTCCCCAAGGCGATCGTCCAGCACGAGATCGAGGGGCTTGAGAAGCTCGGCGTCACGATCGACACGAACTACGTCGTCGGCCGCACGCGCAAGCTGAAGGACCTCCTGGAGAAGGACGGCTTCGACGCCGTCTTCGTCGGCACGGGCGCGGGCCTGCCGAAGTTCATGGGCATCGAGGGCGAGAACCTGAACGGCGTCTTCTCGGCGAACGAGTACTTGACGCGCGCGAACCTCATGAAGGCCTACCGCGAAGGCCAGGCCGACACGCCCTTCTGGCACGGCAAGAAGGTCGCCGTCCTCGGCGGCGGCAACGTCGCGATGGACGCCTCGCGCATGGCGCTGCGCCTCGGCGCGGAGAAGGTCTACCTCGTCTACCGCCGCAGCGAGGCCGAGATGCCCGCCCGCCGCGAAGAGGTCCACCACGCGAAGGAGGAGGGCGTCGAGTTCCACCTCCTCGAGAACGCAAAGCGCATCCTCGGCGACGGCCACGGCGCCGTCGCGGGCCTCGAATGCCTCAAGTACGAACTCGGCGCGCCGGACGCCTCCGGCCGCCGCAGCCCCGTCGCGATTCCCGGCAGCGAGTTCACGCTCGACGTCGATACGGTCGTCGTCGCCGTCGGCAACGCCTCGAACCCGCTCATCCCCGCGACGACGGAGGGGCTGGAGGTCAACAGGCGCGGCAACATCGTCGTCAACCCCGAGACGAACATGACGCGGCGTCTTCGCGGGCGGCGACATCGTGCTCGGCGCGGCGACGGTCATCCTCGCGATGGGCGAGGGCCGGCGCGCGGCCGCCGGCATCAACGCCTACCTCACCAGCGGTAAGTGACGGCGAGAGAGCCCGAAGAGCCGAACGACGTCACCGGATCGAGAGCTGTCGCCTTCCGACGACGTTCATTGCGGACGTGGGAAGGCGACTCTTCAGTCGTAGCCATAAAACCTCTCAACAAGTGCGCTTCCTATGACAAATCCATTGCAGTCACGAGCGATCTGCGCACCCTCTTCGGGCGTACGGATGCCGAACCCGGCGACGACCGGGATGTCGACCAGCGACTTGACGGTCCGCAGGCGCTCGGCCAACTCCGGCGGCAAGGTCGCCCGCTGTCCCGTCGTGCCCTTCACGGTCACGACGTACAGGAACGAATCTTCGAGTCCTGCCGCACTCGCACGGACGCGTTCCGGACCGGTTGTCGGCGCAATCAACGGCACGAACGTCAGACCGACCGGGCGAAGGACGTCGAGGAGTTCCTTCCTCTCCTCCAGCGGCAAGTCAACGACAAGGACGGCGTCGACGCCTCGACCCGCCGCCTCCTCGGCAAAACGTTTGAGTCCGTAGCTGAAGATCACGTTGTAATACGTGAAGATGACGATCGGAGTCTCCGGATGACGCTTGCGCAGGCCCGGCACACCCGACAGGACGTCGGCCAGCGTCACGCCATTCTTCAGCGCGACATTCGCCGCCTGGCGGATGACGGCTCCGTCCGCCACCGGATCCGAGAACGGCACGCCCAGCTCCAGGATGTCCGCCCCCTCCGCGACCACCGTCTCGGCCGCGGCGAAGCTCTTCTCGAGCGTCGGAGCCCCCATCGTCAGATAGGCGACATACGCCGCCTTGCCCTCTTTCCCACACCGATCAAATGTCTTCTGTATGCGATTCATCTCAAACCTCCACCCTTCCTCAAAACACCTAAGACGGTCCTGTATATCACCGATGGGGGCAAGTGGCTCCATTCAATCCATGAAAGCGACTTCCCCTTCGCCATCGAGATACTCGACGTTTACCATGCCTTGGAGCACCTCAAGCCGCTTATGATAGGGCTGGGCCTCAAGGAGGATTCAAAGGAATGGAAATACCGCCACCGCTACTGGTCAGAATGCATCAGAACAGGAAAAGCTCAGAACATGGTGGACTACATCTGGAAAAACATGAAAACCAGACTCGG
>ONTV01000192.1 GCA_900320855.1 uncultured Lentisphaerota bacterium | reverse complement strand
GAGCCCCCTGAACAGCTCGCGCCGCCCCTCGAAGAGGGCCTGCAGCACCGAGACCGTGAGCGACTTCCCGAACCGCCTCGGCCGCGCGATGAAGAACTGCGAGCCGATCGACAGGTTCACGAGAGGCCAGAGCCGGTCGGTCTTGTCGACGTAGGTGAACCCGTTCCTGACGAGCTTCTCGAACGTGTAGATGTCTGTCGCGAGCTTTTCCATGCCGCAGATTATACCACAATGGAGGTGAGGTGGGAGCGGGAGAGTCGTGGAACGTGAAGTCAAGCGACCCGTCCTTGCCCTTGAGCTTGCGCGGCTCGACGTCGTAGCCGACGGATAGAGGGCGTAGAGGTGGGAGATGTGGCGGTGCTTGTCCTCCGGGTCGTCCAGGTCTTCCGTCCACTCCTGAAGCTGACCCCAACGGCCAACCTGCAAAGGCGCCAGCCGCGCACGACGCGCCGCCAGCTCGGCAAGCAGAGACGGTCATCTCCTCCAACGCGGTCAGCAGCGGTTCGGCGAGCGGCGAGAGGTTCGCGACATCGACCAGCCCGTCGAGCGACGCGGCCAGCAGCTCTTCAGCGAGCAGGTCGCGCACGCCGGCGCGGCGCTCAAGATCGGCGAGCGGACGCGGCTGGCCGTCGAGCTGCACGACTCGCTCTCGCAGAATCTCGCGGGGCTCGCCTGCCAGGTCGCCGCCGCGACGAGCGCCGTCGCCCTCGCCCTGAAGCGCCAGATCCTGAGGAAATAGACGCCAGGCAGTCCTCCGACGCGGGCGTATGGACACCCATGCGCGGAATATGGTATAGTCTCGCCCAATGGACATCATCCTCTTCTTCCAATCCACGTTTCAGAAAAGCTGGCGGCTCAAGCTCAACGGCGCCTACCGCTTCGCGCAGGAACACGACTGGTTCCTGCAGGTCGTTGACGGCCGCTCGTCCGTCCGCGAAATCCATCGCGCCCTCGCGACCTGGCGTCCGTCCGGCTGCCTCGTCGACCGCGCCCTCGCGCGCGGCGTCGCGCCCGACCGCCTCTTCGGCGACCTGCCGACCGTCTACCTGGACCAGCGTCCGACGCGCGCGCCCAACCGGCGCCCGTGCCTCCTCCACGACTCCGCCGCCGAGGCGCGCCTCGCGGGCGAGGAGCTTCTCCGCCTCGACTGCGCCTCCTACGCCTTTCTCGGACTGGAGCGCAACTACTTCTGGGATCGCGAACGGCAGGACACCTTCGGCCATCTCTGCGCCGCCGCCGGAAAGAAGATGACCGTCCTCCGCCGCGCCCACCTCGCCTCGTCCCTTGCGGCCCTCCCGAAGCCGTGCGGCATCCTCGCGTCAAACGACAGCTGCGCCGTCGAAGTCTGGCCGGCGGCCGCCACGCTCGGCCTCTCCATCCCGGACGACATCGCCGTCGCGGGCATCGACAACGACGAGCTCTTCTGCGAATCCGTCTCGCCGGGCCTCACGAGCGCCGAGCCGGACTTCGAAGGCGCCGGCTACGCGCTTGCGCAGCTGCTGGCGGACGAAATCGACCGCAGACGGCGCGGCGAACCACAGCCCCGCACCGCGCCCGTCGCGCACTACGGCGCGCTCCGGCTCGTCCGACGCGGCAGCACCCAAGTCCTCGCGGGCGGAAACGACCCGCGCGTCATCCGCGCGCTCGACTTCATCCGCCGCCACGCCCTCAAGCAAGGGCTCTCGACGACGGACGTCGTCGCGGCGATGGGCTGTTCGCGACGCCTCGCGACCGCCAGCTTCCGCAAGGCCGTCGGGCACTCGATTCTCGACGAGATCCAGTCCCAGCGGTTCGACGAAGTGCTGCGGCTCCTCCGCAACCCGCACCAGCAGATCGAGGCCATCGCCAGCCGCTGCGGCTACGGCGCGCCGTCCTTCCTCAAGCGGTTCTTCAAGAAGCGCACCGGACTGTCCATGCGCGCCTGACGCAAGCGCGAGGCCGCCAGAGGCGAGAAAGCGTAAAACGAAAGAACTTCGGCCACCGCCACGCGGTGACCGAAGCCCTTTCTCGCCTTGCAGGACGCCTTAGGCGTTCTTCGCGATCTCGACGATTGCCTTGAAGCCGGCCGGATCCTGAATCGCGATCTCCGAGAGCATCTTGCGGTTCAGCGTCACGCCGGCCTTGATGAGGCCCGCCATGAACTTCGAGTAGCTGATGCCCTCCAGACGCGTCGCCGCATTGATGCGGCCAATCCAGAGCTGACGGAAATCGCGCTTCTTGAGCTTGCGGTGCTCGGTCGAGAGGCGCATCGCGCGATCGACCGCCTCGGTCGCCGTGCGGAAGAGTTTGGAGCGGGCGCCATAAAAGCCCTTCGCCAGCGCAAGGCGGCGGCGGCGGCGTTCGCGGGAAGCGGGAGCATTCGTAACACGCATGGTAATTTACCCCTTTCGATTAGCGACCCTGAAGCGCACGCGCGTAGGTCTTGGTGACTTTGAGGGACTCGACGGCAGTACGGCCGCAGAGGTTGTTCTTGCGGTTGCGCTTCTTCCCGTTGTTGAGGTGGGCGTGACCGCCCTGCGAACGAAGGACCTTACCGGTCTTCGAGAGCTTCATGCGCTTGACGGCGCACTTCTTTGTCTTCATCTTCGGCATTTTCGTGTTCCTTTCTTTCCTTACCGTTCGGGCAGCTGAAGGAAGCCCGATCCAGATGGATTTCTGCGTATGATACCATATCCGCGCCGACACCGTCAAGTGCGCCGCCGGGGACACCTCACGGTGTTTTCAAATCCCCTTCTACTTCTGTCCATGTTCAGCCGAATATTACGCTGAAGAATTCTCGCCCTGTCAGCCCGCGAGTCCGAAAGAG
>ONTV01000190.1 GCA_900320855.1 uncultured Lentisphaerota bacterium | reverse complement strand
TCAACGGTTTAGAATCGCACCCCGCCGAAAATATTTTTAATTACCCCCCTTGTTTGGCCGAAGGGATTTTGATATACTACACGCCATTGAGGGCTATTAGCTCAGTTGGTTAGAGCGCTTCCTTGACATGGAAGAGGTCAGTGGTTCGAATCCACTATAGCCCACCCGTTTAGAAGATCTGGAGACCGCCGCTTGGGCGGTCTTTTGCTTTTGGGCATGCGCACTCAAACGGGCGCAGTCGCTCGGCGGAGCCCTGCCTTGAGTGCCGCCCAAAAAGTAGACTGGGCGATTGACGGGGCTTCGGCGTTTTGGTATAGTGCGTCAAAAAAAGAAAGGAAATCCGAGATGAACCTCAAGGGATCCAAGACCGAGCAGAACCTGATGGCGGCTTTCGCCGGCGAATCGCAGGCGCGCAACAAGTACGACTACTTCGCCTCGAAGGCCAAGAAGGACGGCTTCGAGCAGGTGGCCGCCATCTTCCAGGAGACGGCACTCAACGAGAAGGAGCACGCCAAGATGTGGTTCAAGCTCTTCGAGGGCATCGGCTCGACGCCGGAAAACCTCCTGACGGCGGCCGCCGGCGAACACGAGGAGTGGACGGAGATGTACAGGCGCTTCGCCGAGGAGGCCGACGCCGAGGGATTCGCGGACATCGCCGAGAAGTTCCGCAAGGTCGCCGAGGTCGAGGCGCATCACGAGGCGCGCTACCGTGCGCTCGCGAAGAACATCGCGTCCGGCGAGGTGTGGGTGCGCGTCGGCGTGCGCAAGTGGCAGTGCCGCAACTGCGGCGCGATCGTCGAGAGCGAGAAGGCGCCGGAGGTCTGTCCGGTCTGCGACCATCCGAAGGCGTACTTCCAGCTGGAGCAGGACAACTTCTGACGCGTGGGCCGCCAACCGTGAAAATTTCAGAGATCGTCGCCGACGGGCGTCCGAGCCTGTCCTTCGAGGTCTTCCCTCCCAAGCGCCGCTCGGCGTCTCCCTCCGACCGGGACGCGGAACAGGCGGCGATGGCGCGCACGAAGGACGTCGTCCGCGCCATTGCCGCGCTCCGTCCCGCGTTCATTTCCGTCACCTACGGCGCCGCCGGCGGCACGACGGGCGCGAACACGTGCGCGCTCGCGCAGTTCGTCCAGGCGGACTGCGGGGTGCCCGCGCTTGCCCACATGACGTGCGTCGCGGCCGACCGCGCGAAGGTCGCGGAGGAGGTGCGCGGCTTCCGCGCGGCGGGGCTCGAGAACGTCCTCTGCCTGCGCGGGGACTGTCCCCCGGACACGGAGTTTCCCGGCGACCCCGCGTTTCGCCATGCGGTCGATCTCGTGCGGGCCCTGCGGGGCGAGGGCTTCTGCCTCGGCGGCGCGTGCTATCCCGAGGGGCATCCCGAATGCGCGCACCTCGCCGACGACATCGCGCACGTGAAGGAGAAGGCCGAGGCGGGGCTCGACTTCCTCACGACGCAGATGTTTTTCGACAACAACGTCCTCTTCCACTATCTCGCGCGTCTGCGGACGGCGGGCGTGACGGTACCGGTCATCGCGGGCGTGATGCCGGTCACGAACGGCCGCCAGATCGCGCGCATCTGCGCGCTGTCGGGGACGTACCTGCCGCCGCGCTTCCGCGCGATCGTCGACCGGTTCGGCGACGATCCCGTCGCGATGCTCGACGCCGGCGTCGCCTATGCGACCGAGCAGATCGTCGATCTCTTCGCGAACGGTGTCGCGAACGTCCACGTCTACACGATGAACAAGCCGGAGATCGCCGTCCGGATCATGCACAATCTCCATGGCCTCGTCGGCTCCCGTTGAACGGCGCGGCCTCTGGAAGCGCGAAGGCGACCGGGTCTACCTCTGCGGGACCCTGGGCACCGCGTTCGACCGCTGGCAGCGCGCGCGCGCGGCCGTCAGCGCGGCGGAGGCCTACGAGTCCCAGCGTCTGGGGCTCGTCGAGGTCGAGCGCCTGATGGACGACCTGGAGGCGGAGGCCCGCGCGGCGGTCGAGGCGTCCGGGCGGGAGCGGCTTCGTCCGCGCCGTTCGCCCGGCTACGGCGAGATGCCGCTTGCCTTCAGCCGCGAGATTCTCGAAAAACTCGACGCGACGCGACGCATCGGCGTCGCGCTCACGGATTCGCTTGCGCTCGTTCCGACGAAGAGCGTGACGGCCGTCTGCGAAATCGAACGACCCCAGTGAATTTCCGTGAACCTTTGCCGCGCATCGTGCATTTACGCTTTTGAACAGCACGACAGTTGCGCGTCCGCATGGAAATCTGGCTGGAAGTCAGAAAAGATACGGAAAGCGGTGCAAAACGGCTCGTTTCCGAGTACGGAGATTGCCTTTTTGCGACCGCGCTTTTGTTGTGCCGTCATGACCACGACGCCGGTCGCGCCGGAGGCGCAGCTCGTCGCGGCGCATCCGACGAACCGGCAGGATCAGGTGTCCGGCTGGATGCTCCTCGGCGTCTTCCGCGAATGTTTCAAGCGAATGAAAACAAGCAAAAAGAAAGAAGAGGAGTAAATGGCCGTACTCGGTCAAGGTGTTGTACTCATGGTCGCGGGAATGGGCATCGTCTACCTGTTCCTGTGGGTTCTGATCGTCATCGTCGTCGTCGCCATCGCCGCCGTCGTCGGCATGGTCATCGTCGGAAAGCTCGCGGACGGAAAGCCCGAACAGGCCGCCAAGGACAACGGCTGAGGCTGTTCGGAAAAGACTGGCGCGCGGCGGCGAAAGCCGCGAAAATCTGGGAGAAGGGTGCGGAGGTCACGCTTATCCCGTTTTTTTGAATAGCCTCTAAAAAGGCCTTTTCCGACCGCCCGCTGCGGGCCGGGGAGCACCGCTGTAGCCACTGCCTTCGGCAGCTCGCTTCGCTCGGCGGATACGCCGTTCGGTCTCGTCGTTCGG
>ONTV01000187.1 GCA_900320855.1 uncultured Lentisphaerota bacterium | reverse complement strand
CCGCTGTGCTCGCGGGTCATCCTGTCGCAGGACGGGAAAAAGTGCCCACCTCCGTCTCCCCTCCCGCTCTCGCGTTCCTTGTCCTGAAAGTCCCGCTCGTGGGGCGAAAAAAAAACCTTGTGCAAATTTTTGCACAATGTGTCACAAGGGTGGTTTCTGTGGTATACTTCGCGCCTCACGTTTAGGAGAATCAGCATCAGCCATGAAGATAAAAGCTAAAAAGTTCATGTTTATCACTAAAATTGCGCAAAAAATTGCGTGTTTAACGGCATGTCTCGCGTTTTCGGCCTCGGCGGCCCCCGTCGCCAAGGTCGGCGAGACGGAGTACGAAACGCTGGAGGCGGCGTTTGCGGCGCTGTCATCCGAAAACTACACGCTAACGCTTCAAGACACGGCGGCGTGGCCGGCGGAGACGCCTGTTCATTGGGCGGCGGGTACGCAGAGCGGCTACGCGGCGACGTTGACGGCGGCGCTGACGGCGGCGTACAAGGCGAATGCGGGTGCCATCACGGTGGTCTGCCGTCCGGGCGCGGACGTCGGCACGATGACCCACGGCCACGTCGCGGACGACCTCACGATCTACGGCAACGACGCCTACCTTTCGGGCGGCGAATGCGACCTGGAGGTCGATACGTACAAGTTCAGCCGCGCGACGGGCGCACTGGCGACGGACGGCGTGTGCCTCGAAAAGAACATTGCGATCACGGCCTACGAGCTGGACAACCTCGGCGTGTGGGGCCAGCGTAACACGGCCCACAAGGTGACGGTCAACCTGACCGACTGCGACGGCAGGGCCCTTGAGGGCAAGACGAATGTCCAGCGCGTCTACATCTCGGGCACGACGGGCGTCAACAACATCACGCTCACGGACTGCGACTTCATCACGAAGGCGACCGCCGTCTACTCGAACGCGGACGGCGCGATCAAGGCGGTGAACTGCTCCTTCACGGGCGGACAGGTTCCGTTCAACATCAACCACAAGGCGAACGGCACGCAGACGGTCGCGGTAGAGAACTGCAGGTTCACGACCTGCGGCGACAACGGTGAATGGAAGCTGTTCGCCGCGCCGCTTCGCCTCGTCAACAGCGGGACGGGCACGCTGTCCGCCGAGGTGAAGGGCTGCGCGTTTGCGGGCACGGTCGGTGCGAACGGCGACATCCTCCTCGGCGACGGCCGGACAGGCCAGGCGTCGAACGACGTTGCGCTGAAGGTCGCCGACACGGCGGCGAACATCCAGGCGCAGAAGCCGGGCTGCTACGACGGCGAGACGGTGGACGAGACGAAGAAGGCCACGGCGGAGTCTCCCGCCAAGGGCACGCTCGTAACGAGCGTCGCAGAGCTGCTGCCGGTCAACGTCGGAACGATTGCTGATGAAAGGGCTCTCCGCAAGGCGTTCTTTGCGGCCCCGACGGACGGCACGGTGGTGATGGTCAAGCTTGGCGCGGACATCACGCTGGAGACGCTGTACGCGGCCGAGAACTTCGGCACCGAGAAACTCGACGACAATGCCGCGGGCGATACGTTCAACCGCTACAAGGTCGGTGTTCACCCGACGGCGGAGAATCCGAATCAGTGGAATCCGCTTGTGACGGAGCAGACGCAGGAACAGCGTTTGGTCTACGGTGCGTATTACCATATGTCCGCCGTGGACGAGCGCATTGCGCGCCTCGTCGTCAAGTCGGGCCAGAAAATCGTCCTCGACCTGAACGGCCATACGATCCAGAAGGCCGCGCGCGCAAATCACGGCGACTGGTCCAACGTCTGCACCGACATCATCGGCAACTACGGCACGCTGAAAATCGTGGATAGCTCCACGGGCACGAAGGGCACGATCAAGGGCATTGGCTACATTTCATGTGGCGGAGCCGTCCTCCATAACTATGCGGGCGCGAAGATGACCGTCACGGGTGTCAACGTGGACGGCAATGCGGCGGGCATGAGCGAGGGCACGGGCCAGTACGTCGTCTCGAACGAGGGCGGCACGCTCACGATTGACGGTGCGAACGTCTTCGACACAGCGACCTCGGCCTCGCTCATCATGAGCAATGGCGGGACGGTCACGATCAAGAACGCGACGCTCAGCCACCCCGCGGCCAAGGTGATCAATGCCAAGGGCGGCGTGATCAACATCGAGAGCGCGTCCGTGAAGTCCGACAAGTATGCAGTCTTCGCGACCGGGGACGCGAGGGTCAACGTGAACGGCTCCCTGACAATCGAGGGGACGGGCACGCTGTGCGTCGAGGGCGACGCGGCGACGGTCACCAAAAAGCCGGATGTTGCACTTTCTGCTCCGGCGGGCTTCACCTGGGTTGAGAATGACGGTGTACAGGTTCTGAAGTCGTTTGTCGCCAAGGTCGGCGAGACGGCGTATCTGACGATTGCCGAGGCGTTCGCGGCGCTCTCCGCCGAGAACCACACGCTCGCGCTCCTGAAGGATGCCGCCTGGAACGCGGAAACGCCGGTCTACTGGGCGGCGGGTACGCAGAGCGGCTACGCGGCGACGCTGACGGCAGCGCTGACGGCGGCATACAAGGCGAATGCGAGTGCCATCACGATTGTCTGCCGTCCGGGCGCGGACGTCGGCACGATGACCCACGGCCACGTCGCGGACGACCTCACGATCTACGGCAACAACGCCTACCTTTCGGGCGGCGAATGCGACCTGGAGGTCGATACGTACAAGTTCAGCCGCGCGACAGGCGCTCAGGCGGCGGACGGCGTGTCCCTTGACAAGGACATTACGATCACGGCCTACGAGCTGGACAACCTCGGCGTATGGGGCCAGCGTAACACGTCCCACACGGTGACGGTCAACCTGACCGACTGCGACGGCAAGGCCCTTGAGGGCAAGACGAATGTCCAGCGCGTCTACATCTCGGGCACGACGGGCGTCAACAACATCACGCTCACGGACTGTGACTTCCTCACGAAGGCGACCGCCGTCTACTCGAACGCGGACGGCGCGATCAGGGCGGTGAACTGCTCCTTCACGGGCGGCCAGGTTCCGTTCAACATCAACCAC
>ONTV01000186.1 GCA_900320855.1 uncultured Lentisphaerota bacterium | reverse complement strand
CGGTCGAATACGCCCGCGCTATCTCCGTTTACGATCGAAGACCGCTTCCAAGCAAAGTTTTTTCACTTTCCCCCTTGACGCAATACATACTTGACCCTTGCACCCCCCAAGAAAGTACTTTCCTGACTATGCTACGCAACGAGTGTTGCGTTGGCTACTGGAAGGCGGGAAGTCAACGGGAGCGAGAATGATGCACAGGGCGAATGCAATCGTGCGGCGACCCCGGGCCGGCGATGCGCTTAAGCACAGACGCGTGAGTTGTAAAAAGGAGTAAAGACATGTACAGGACAATGGCTGTTGCGTGGTGTCTCGTGCTCGTGTTGCAGAGCGCGGCGGAGGTTGTGGTTACCGGTAAGGTGGCTGGCGCGGTGGAAGTTGTGGGGCTGTCCGAGGAGTGGCAGTTGTCGGCGACGGTTGCGTCCGTCACGGACGGCGTGGAGCGCGTCTCTTTGCAGTTGTCCTGCGCGAACGCGCGCGTGCCGCCACGGTTCAAAGTGATTATGCAACAGCCGCTTGGCGATTGCGTTGGCCATTGGCGCACCGGCGCGGCTTTCAACAAGTATATCGTTCAGGACTGGCGCGGCGAAGCCTGCTGGTCGAGTTCCCTCGCGTCGCAGGCGCCAGTGGTCGCGTTCTACAATAGCGATAGCCAAAACCGTTGCACCTTCGCCTGTTCCGAATCGCTGCGCAAGGTGGTGTTTCGCACCGGCGTCAATGAAAGCATGCCCGGCCGTGTGGGCGGTCTCGTCTGCGAGGCGGAGTTCTTCACCGAGCCCGAGGCGCCGCTCGCCGCGTATCGCGTCGATTGGTTGGTGGACGTGCGCGACGTCTTTTACGCCGAGGCCCTGCGCCTGGCGTTCGACTGGTGCGTAACTGAACTCGGTGGCGAGGCGCGCGCGCCGGTCGCCGCTGCCGCGTTCGACCCAATCTACTCGACCTGGTACAGCTACCACCAGAATATTTTTGCCGACACGATTGCGCGGGAATGCGCGGCGGCCGTCGGCTACGGCATGAAAACCGTAATCGTCGATGATGGCTGGCAGACGGACGACAATCGCGGCGGCTACGCCTATTGCGGGGATTGGCGCGTCTCGACGAAACGCTTTCCCGATTTCGTCGCCCATGTGGCGCAGGTGAAGGCGATGGGCATGAAGTACATGTTGTGGTACTCGGTGCCGTTCATCGGCAAGCACAGCGCGAATTTCGCGCGCTTCAAAGGCAAATACCTCTCGCACACGGCGTCGCTCGGCGCATCGGTGCTCGACCCGCGCTTCCCCGAAGTGCGGCGCTTTCTCGTGGAGCTGTATGACCGGGCGTTGACCGAATGGGGGCTTGACGGCCTCAAGCTCGATTTCATCGACAGTTTCCGTTTCGTTGGCCCCGATCCGGCCGTGGCGGAGAATTATGCCGGACGTGACATTAAGTCGTTGCCGCTGGCCGTGGATCGGCTGATGACTGACATCGTCGCGCGCTGCCGCGCCGTGCGTCCGGACGTGTTGCTGGAATTTCGTCAGAGCTACGTGGGCCCGGCCATTCGCCGCTACGGCAACATGATGCGCGTGGCTGATTGCGCCTACGGTGTGGCGCAGAATCGCGTCGGCTCGCTCGACCTGCGATTGTCGTCCGGCACGGCGGCCGTTCATTCGGACATGCTGGCATGGAATCTTGACGCGCCGCCCGAGACGGCCGCGCTGCAACTGTTGAACGTGCTTTTCGCCGTGCCGCAGGTTTCGATGCGCATGGCGGACCTGCCGCCGGCGCACCGCGACATGTTGAAATACTGGCTCGATTTCTGGACGACGCACCGCGCGACGCTGATGTCCGGCGAGTTGCGTCCGTTGCGCCCGGATCTCAACTATCCGATCGTCTACGCTTTTGGCCAAGGCGAACAGATTGTGGCGGTCTACGACGCCGGCCAGACGGTGCGCCTCGACCCGGCGCGCGGCACGGCCTACGTTGTCAACGCCACGTGCGCCGACCGGTTGACCGTCATCCGCGGCGGACGTCTCGAATCGGTGGCGGTGAAACCGTCTTCAGTGCTCAAACTCGACCCGACGCCCTGATTCTGGGCGGGCGGGCTCGACGGACCGGACACAGCCTTGCCGGGAATATGCAATTATTTTTTTTCCGGGATAAGGGTGTGCTGAAAATGGCCTTGCATGACGCGGCGGAGTTTTGGTATCATACGCATCGGTGATGGATAAGCAGGAATTCGAGCGCGTGGGGCGTAGGGCCCTCATGAGGCGCGGCAGGAGCCGCGCAGGCGCGTTTGCGCACGGCTCCATTCCCCCCCCCCCCCCTGCTAATTAGCAAAGCCCCAGGATGGCTTCTGCGCGCGCTTGGCGAAGGGGCTCGCGCGTGCATCCGGCGGATTGGCATCCGCCGGCCTGTTCCGTTTTGTCGTCTGCGGCAGTGTGCCGTCCGACGGTCGCATCTGAATCCAACTGACAGACAAGAAAGGACAACTCCATGACCACGGTGCAAGCATCCGCGAAAAAGCCGTCTGCGGGGAATTCTCCGCTCGCCCATTTTCTCTCCGCCGCGTTGGTGTGCGGAATCGGCATCGTCTCGGCGGCGGAGACGCACGTCTACCGCACGGAGGCGCGCGGCGGCGAGATGCGGGAGGTCACGGCCAACTTCTGGTCGGTCCTCCCGCAGGGGAACGCCAACACGGTCGACCTGGACGCCGCGACGGCGAGCCACCCGTTCACGGGGCTCGGGGTCTCGATCCCGGAGTCCTCGTGCTACCTGCTCGCCCGCCTGCCGGCGGAGCGCCGCGCGGAGATCCTGCGCGCCATCTGGACGGCGGACGGCGCGGGGCTCTCCGTCGCCCGTTTGCAGATCGGCTCGAGCGACTACTCCATGCACGCCTATACCTACGACGACGTGGCGGGCGATACGGAATTGGGGCATTTCTCGATCGACCCCGACCGCCAGCATATCCTGCCGGTCGTGAAGGAGATCCAGAAGATCAGCCCGGACGTGACGTTCTTCGCGTCCCCGTGGTCGCCGCCGGCGTGGATGAAGGATAACGGCAACATCGCGGGCGGGCGCATGCTCGACGCGTGTTTTGGCACGTATGCCA
>ONTV01000185.1 GCA_900320855.1 uncultured Lentisphaerota bacterium | reverse complement strand
CTCGCGGATGAAGGCCGTGCGGTCCACGAAGTAGCCGTTCTCCGCGCGGATCCGCGCGAAGTCCGTCACGCCGTACATGATCTGCTTCATCTTCTCCATAATCGCACATTATACCACAATGGAGGTGGAGGTGAGAGTGGATGCTAGAGTTCACCCTTATCCCGGATTTTCCGGGATAAGGGTGGCTCGGACTGATGATTGACGGACGTAGGCGCAATGCGGTATACTGCCCTTCACCGTGCATAAAGTCATCTTCTACACCCGATTGGCCAGCCATGTCGGCCGTAGCCGCCTTCAAGGCGTCTTCGACTACCTCTGCGACAATCACCGCAACTGGGATCTCCGTCTGCCGCAGACGTGCGAACAGTTCTTCGCGGAAATCCGCAACGGCCTGCCGCAGGGCTCGACATCCGGTTCTGCGAGGCGACGCAGATGACGCTCGCCGAAAAGCTCGGCGAAATCCGGCTGAACGCCGTCAAGGCGCGGCTGGGCCGGACGTTCCTGCCGTTCGCCTTGATTGCGTCCCAATGCGGCTTCCCGAACGCCAACTCCCTCCGCAACCTCTTCAAGCGCCGCTTCGGAATCTCCCTGCGCGACTACCGGAAGCAACGGGCCCGCCCCGTCACTCGCACTTCGGGCAATCGACCGCCCGCGTCTTGAAGAGCTTCGTCGCGTGCGCCGGCACGAGGGCCGTGTACGTGCCGCTGTGGCGGCCCTCGCATTTCTGGCGCCAGAGATCCTTGACCCACCGCTCGCCGCCGAGGCCAAGCTCCGCGAACGACACCGTGATCTCGCGGGCGAACGGGTAGCGGTTGACAAGGGCGACGGCCGTGAAACCGCCCGTGAGCGGACGCGCCCAGACCTCCTCCGCGTCCGTCCGGCGCACGCGGCGGGCGATCTTGCCGAGGCGGTCCTGGTGAATGGCGATCACCTCGTCGTTGACGAGCAGGCTCCGCGTGAAGGCGTCGAGCTTCGTCAGGTCGCAGCCGACCAGGAGCGGCGAGCCGATCATGCACCAGAGCGAGACGTGCGTGTACTGCTCGTTCGGCGTGAGGAACGTCGGATGCGTGTAGCCGCAGGAGCGCTGGTCGCCGACGATCATCATGTCGAGATCGATCCAGCAGCCGGGCCCCGCCCACTTCCAGTAGTTGTCCGCGCCCAGACGCGACTCGACCGACTTCCACATCCACGGCCAGGAGTCCTTCATGTCCTCCCAGATCCGCCAGCCGTTCGCGCCCGACTCGCGCGCCCATTCCTCGGCATGGCCCATGCCGTACTGGCAGAAGGAGTAGAAGATGTCGCGGTTCTGCTGACGGAGGCAGTCGTCCATCAGGCTGTAGGGGCGCACCTTCGACGCGGAACGGACGTCGCGCCAGCCATCGACGTCGTGCCATGCCCGGCCGCCACGCTCGTCCCGAATGACCTCGTCATACGAGCACCAGTCGTACTTGACGTAGTCGAAGCCCCAGTCCGCCCAACGTGTCGCGTCCAACAGCTCGTGCCCGTAGCTGCCCTCGCAGCCGCCGCAAGTCGTCGGGCCAGGCGACGAGTAGAGGCCCGCGCGGAAGCCCAGCGCGTGAATCTCGTCCGTCAGCCGCTTCATGTCCGGAAACGACGGGTTCGGCAGGATCCGCCCCTCGGCGTCGCGCGCGGGACCGCGAAGGTCCGGACGGTCCTTGTTGTGCGGCGAGTTGTTCATCTCCCAGAAGTCGTCGAGATTAATGTAGGCCCAGCCGTGGTCGCCCAGCCCCGTCGCGTCCATCGCGCGCGCGGCGGCGAGGGCGTGCTCGCCCGTGAACCGCGAGCCCCAGATGTTCCAGCTGTTCCAGCCCATCGGCGGCGTCAGGGCAATCATGTCCCCGACCGCCAGGCGAATCGTCCGCGTCGCGCGGCCCTTCGCGTTCTCCGCCGTCACCTCGATGTCGTAGTCGCCCTTCCGCTGCGGCGCCACGCCGCGCAGAATGCCGCGCGCGGCGTCGAGGACGACGCCGTCCGGCAACCCCTTCGCGGAAAACCGCATCGGGCGTTCGCCGGACGTCGCCACGCGGAAGACGATCGGACGTCCCGGCCGGACGCCCCAGATGTCCGCGCCGTTGATCTGCGGCTCGGCCTTCTCGGGCGGCGTCAGGATGCCGAGCTGCCGCGTCGCCTCCGGCTCCGCGATCGGCGCGACGACCGCACCGTCCGCGCACGTGATCCGCGCATCAAGCCAGTCGCCGTAGCCGGCGTCGAACGCGACCCACGGCGCGTTCGCCGACGTCTCCAGCACGAGTTCGCGGACGCCCTCAAGGGCCACGTGCACGGCGACGGGCCGCATGCCCTCGGAAAGGATCGGCGACGTCCAGGCGATTTTGCCGTCCGTCCAGACGCGGAAGACCACCTGGGCCTGGCGGTCGCCGCGCTTCAGCTTCGCCGCGCAGTCGTCCACGCCCACCCGCGCGTCGAACGCCGTCGCGCGCCCGTCAAGGCGGAAGCCGACCGCGCCTTCGGCCCGCGCGCCAATGCCGCGCGCATGCGTCTGGCCCGCGACCGTCAGCGGCGTGCCGGCCGCCGACTGCCGCACGCCCAGGCGGTCGCCGCAGGCATTGTAGGCGCCGGATAGGTCAAGCCCGTCCAGATGCCGCACGTCGGCCGCACCGACGGACAGAAACGCGAGTGCACAAAACGCCGCCAGGGAAACTCCCGCCCGGCCCTTCCGTTCTTTCTGATGCTGTGTCATGCGCATCAGTATAGCACAAATTCCGCCCTCCGTCCCAAAAGACATGTCAACTTTTTTGGTCAAAAGTCCGGCGTGTCGCCCCATCTCCGGATTGCAGTTCATGCGTTGGAAAGACAACGGACTTCCCGCCTCGGAAAGCGTATCATGTGCGGCGTCGGAAGGAATGGGTCCTTCCACGTCAAGCAAAACGGAGGTGCAACATGAACACGACCCTCAAGAAGTCACTCGCCGTCGCCCTGACGGCCCTCACGCTCGCCGCGCTCACGGGCTGCTGCCTGTTCGGGCCGAGCAAAGGTCGCCACTGCTCCTGCGACAGGGGAACCTGCAACGGTTGCGGGCCCGCCGCCCACGCCGTCCAGAAGTGAAACCGGGTGAGGGGGGGGGGGGGGGGGGGGG
>ONTV01000180.1 GCA_900320855.1 uncultured Lentisphaerota bacterium | reverse complement strand
GCTACAATCTTCACCGCTTGAAGGTGTAGCTTTTCGCGGGTGCGAAGGCGGTGCCGGAGGGCTGGATTTTCAACAATGAAAAAAACGGGTAAAGTCCATACCTTCTCATTCCAGCGTGGTGGCCCCATGTTTCTTCCTATGTACAAAACAAGCAAGCACATAACGACCGTCAACACAGACAGCCCCAAAAAACTCCCTACGCCTTGGATGTTGTCACTTTTCACAGCAACAAGGCTCCCATTTACAAGCATCATCTTGTGCTGATTCAAAAGCACTTCCTCCCAATGCCAAAACAGCTTCAGCATACAATCCTGCCTGAGCGACACAAGCGGTATGTAGCGATGGGACACTTACCACCGTTTGGCACATGGCCGCCATACACCCCCCAAGTCCTAAGTCACATAGGCTTTTTGATTTTCCACAAGTTCCATAACATATATCATGCCCATCACAGCAACCTGTAAAATTTACAATACCAAGAAAACTACCAGGGACACTTATTCCACCTTCTGCACCGCAGCCATTTGAACTCTTTCCGCCTCCAACATCTTTATTTGTCCTATACTCGCATATGGATCCTACTGATCGAACTTTGGCACCAGACGGGCATTTCTCCATTAATCCCAAATAATCAAATGCATCTACTGCATTGTTATGCAACAAGAGATATGGGTTTTTATCGTCATTGTTCAACGGCTCTCTCGTTGTCCATCTGGAAAGCTCTAAAGCCTCTAATCTGTAATTATAGTAAACAAGGTTTAAAAGATCATCACGGAATTCAGAGCTTCTCAGCCAAGGAGATCGGCAATTTCCGTTCAAAAGCACCGTCTGCCCTACAAAATTGCAATTGCGAATCACTTCGCCAAACACTTCATTAATCGTATTCTTATTCCCGTCGTGAAACAAGTATGAAACGGTCTCATCAGATTCCCACACGAGCGGTCGCGTCGCAACGGGCTCGGTCGGGTCCCAGACCGTCCGGCTGACGTTCAGGTAGCCGTCGTAGACGAACGTCTCGTCGTCCTTCATGACGCGCCGCCCCATGCGGTCGTAGGCCATCAGGACCGTCGCGCCGTCCAACGTGCGCGTCCAGCGCACGGGCCTGTTCTCGCCGTTATATTCGACCGCCCACTCGCCCGTGGCCGTGACGACGTTCGTCTGGTTGCCGTCGAGATCGAACGCCGACCGCTCGGAAACGCCGCCGCGCACGACGTCCGTGTACTGATTCAGCCCGTTCGCGGCATACGTGCAGTTCGTACCGAACTCACGCGACCAGAGCCGGTTGCCGATGTCGTCGTAGCGGTAGGCGAACTCCGCGCCCGTGACGACGTTCGTCGCCAGGATCAGCTCGCCACGCGCATTGTAGAAATAGTGCTCGTCATTCTTCGAGGTGCGCTTGCCCGCCACGTCATACGTGTAGCGGAAAGACGAGTAGACGTCGTTCGAGACGAGCGTCATCAGGTCGCGTCGCGGCTCGTATTCCCATGTGACGAGCGCGCCATTCGGATAGAGGAGCGTACGCTTCAGGTCGCATCCGGGATGATACGTCCATGCGAAATCGTTCGTACAGCCTGCCACACGCATCGTGATGATACGGCCTGTCGCGGGGTCGCGGGAGATGACCGTGCGCCGCTCGCCGTTGAGCGCGTAGCCGACGTCGCGTCCGTAGGCGTCGGCGAAGCGTTCGAGGACATTCGTGCCCGCGATGCCGACAACCGTCTCGTTCGTGTTAGCGCCGTAGGCATCGTAGGCGAACGTCGTCACGCCCGCCGCGTCATGGGCCTCAACCTGACGCCCAAGTGCGTCGGTGTCCGCGAGGAGCGGCGACGTGCCGTAGACGAACCGCTCGACGGCGTCGGGAAGCCCGTCGCCGTCCGTGTCGCGCGCCGCGTCGGCGGCGAGGTAGAGGATTGCGCGGGGACCGTCGCCGTCCGGGAGCGCGTCCGCCCAGGCGGATGTCCCGCCGTCGCCGGGGAACCGGGCGAGGTGCGACCACGGGGCGGACGCGTCATCGCCGTCATCGAGGTTCCGGCGCAGGAGATCCGTCACGCGGCCGCCCGTGTCCACGTCCAGCGCGACGGTCGCGCGGACGGCATCGACGGCGAGCGCGGCGATGCGCGGCGCGCCGTCTGCCGACAGGATGTCCGGGGCGTCAGGTGGCCGTGGGCGCGGCCAGGCGAGCGCGGCGTCCGTCGCGTTCGTGACCCAGAACGCCGACCACCACGGGATGTCGGCGGGGGCGAGGCGGTCGCCCGCCGCGTCAAACGGGCCGTCCGCGCCGTCGGGGAGGGGCGGAAGCGCGCCGAAAGCCGTCGGGTAGCCGCAGGAGAGGAGGTTCCAGCCGGGAAGGAGCGTCGCCGCCGGGGCCTCGCCCGCCTGGACACGCCCGAACACGTAGAGGGACGTCGGCTCGTCCGGCCCGGGACGGAACACGAGCGCGTCGCCGGCCGAGACGCGCACGGCGGACGGGGTGCCGTCCGCCGCGTCCGCCCATGCGCCGTCCGAGAAGACCGACCGAGAGGCGGTTCCGTCGCAGGACGAGACCTGCCAGAGCCGGTCGGAGCCCTCGCCGCCGTCGCCCGCGAAGTCGCCCGAAAGGAAGTCGGAGACCTGTCCGGCGACCGCCAGCGGCTCGAACGGCACGGCGACCGCGACCGTCTCGTTCGAGGCGACGTCGACGCGGAGGATGCCGACCGCGTCGTCCGCACGCGCAGACGCGGCCCCGCACAGCAGGGCCAGGCGGAATCCGGCGCGGAACCGGCTCAAAGGCATGCGTCACCTCCTCGTGAACGACTGTTGGGGAAAGCGGACGACAGACGACATGCGTATTATAACGAATCCGCGTCGCATCTGTCTATGGCCTAACCGACCATGGGCCCTTATCCCCAGCGAAGCGTAGCCCTAATGCAGGTTAGTCGAGTGCGGGGCGCCAGCCGCACACTCGACTAACCTATTACACCATGCAGAGATTCCAAATGGAACGGGAGGACGCTCCTTCGTCGCATCCTCCCGTTCCATTTGAAATGTTGACCTGGCCGTCTTCCGGTCTCGGCACCATTTGCAGAAAAAGCTGCGCGCTCCGCACGTCCCTGCAGAGTCTCCTGACGCGGCATGACACACCGGGAACCGCACCCCGGTCTCGGGCTATCCCGCACTCCAACAGGAATACTTGACGACGCGGAAGTCGTATCCGACAGCCGCGAGAGAACGCCCGTGGCGAACACCTGCCAGAGCGCGTAGGCGATCTGCATGATGACGTGATAGTTCCGCCCCGCCCTCTCGTCGTTGCAGAAGGTGTGCTCAAGTCCGAATCCCTCGTGTTTCTCGGATTTGAATCCGTTCTCGATGTTCCACCGCCGACGTCCCCAGCTCACGACCTCGAGCGCACGCCCGGCATCCCGAACCTCCAGGCTCGTGACGAATGCGCCGTTGTACTTCCCGCCGCTCGCGCTCCAACAGGAATACTTGACGACGCGGAAGTCGTATCCCGTGCCGTTCTCATACGCCGTCTCACGGGCATCGACCCACGCCACCACGCCGACGGGACACATCTTCCCGTCTTCATCCGGCATCTCCCGAAAGCTGCTCGATCCGAC
>ONTV01000179.1 GCA_900320855.1 uncultured Lentisphaerota bacterium | reverse complement strand
ATCCTCGAGCGCGGCGAGAATCGCGGCAAGGTGGTGCTGGAGGTCGCGTGATGGACTCAAACATTTGCACATTTGACGGCCGCGTGGCGCTCGTGACGGGCGCGGCTGGAAACATCGGCTTTGCCGTCTGTCGCCGGTTGGCGGCGCACGGCGTTCGGATTGCGGCGTGCGATCTCTCGGCGGAACGTGTCGCCGAGCGCGTCGCGCCACTTGTCGCCGAGGGGGCGGATATCCGCGCCTACGCGATGGACGTCACAGTGCGCGACAGCGTCTTCGCCGCCGTGCGGACGGCGGTGGCCGACTTCGGCCGAATCGACATTCTCGTCAACAACGCGGGCGTCTGGGAGCATCGTGACGTGAAGGGCCGTCAGCGGTTCGAGGAGATGGCGCCGATTGAGTGGAAGCGGCTCCTTGACATTGACGTGGATGGCGTTTTCCATGTCACGCAAGCCGTTCTGCCGGACATGCTGAAGCGCGGCTACGGGCGCATCGTCAACCTGACGTCCATCGCCGGCGAGACGGGGCTTCCCGGCTACGCCGACTACGCGACGGCCAAGGCGGGGCTGATCATGCTGACGAAGACGCTTGCGATGGAGAACGCGAAGCGGGGCATTACCGTCAACTGCGTCTCGCCCGGCATGGTGGCCGTCGGCGAGGTCAAGCCGACGCCCGGCACATGGATCGGACGCGAGGGCTCGGCGGACGAAATGGCGCGCGCCATCGTCTTCCTGGCGGCGGACGAATCGGGCTTCATCACGGGTGTTGACATCCCTGTCGAGGGCGGACGCATCCTCGGCCCGCATAACTGCGATATGTAACGAGATCAGAAAGGAGAAACTGAAATGATTTTGAATCGGCAGAGGATTGCATTCTTTACGGTGGCGGTGGCGGTTTCCGTTGCGCAGGGCATCGACAAGTCAGTCATGTCCGACAAGTATTGGGCAATCTGGAACGACGCGGAACAGGCACGGATTGACGCGGATATCGAGAAGAACCGCAAGGCGGATGCCTCGGTCGAGATCGCCGCGCCGTCCGGCACGGTCGCGTTCCGGGGCTTCCGCGGCCGCTACCGCCTTTCCTGGACGGGCGCGGACGGCAAAACGGCGACGAAGCTCGTTGAGGTGAAATAACAAAAAGACAAAAGGAACCCGATATGAAGTCTCTTCTCATGGCACTTGTGCTCGGTGCACTGGCCGCTCCTCTTCCGGCGGCGATGCGCCCGACGCCCGACTACCTCAAGCGCGCGACCGTCTACCAGATTGTCTTGCGCAACTTCACGCGCGACGGGAACTTCAGGGCCGCGACGAAGATGCTTGAACATGTCCGTTCGCTCGGTGTCGATGTCGTCTACCTGACGCCGTTCGTAGAGGCTGACCGCGACACGGACCGCACGGGATGGTCACGCCGTCAGCGCGGGAGCGGCTTCGACGCCCCGAAGAACCCCTACCGCATCTCGGACTACGACAAGATCGACCCCGAATACGGCACGGACGCTGACTTCAAGGCGTTCAACGACCGCGCCCACGCCCTTGGCATGAAGGTCTACATGGATCTCGTCTACCTGCACTGCGGCCCGAACAACGTGCTGAAGGACAAGTTCCCCGACGCCTTCCTGCGAAATCCCGACGGTACGGTGAAGACGACCTATTGGAAATTCCCCTACGTGAACTTCGCGTCGAAGGGCGTGCGGAAGTACCTGATCGACTCGATGCTCCACTGGATGCGCCTCGGCTGCGACGGCTTCCGCTGCGACGTCGGCGACGATGTGCCGATCGACTTCTGGGTGGAGGCCGTCTCGACGTGCCAGAAGGTGAACCCCGACCTTGTGATGATCAACGAGGGCACGAAGGCCGAATGGCTGGAGAAGGCGTTTGACGCCTGCTACGCCTGGCCGTGGAGCTTCACGGTGCGGAACGCGCTCTTGCCCGGCAACCCCACGTACGGCCATGTGAAGGGCGAATCCCTGCCTGAGCAGATGGAGCGTGTGCGCGCCTACGAGGAGAAGATTCCGGAGGGTGCGCTGATGTTCTGCTTCCTCGACAATCACGACACGGCGGCGGACGACGGAGATCGGCGTTTCGACCGCGTGCTGCCCGTCGAGGCCGGCAACGCCGGATTCGTGTTGACGTTCCTGCGCAAGGGCCTTCCGCTTGTCTACAACGGAAACGAGATTGCGGACAACGCGCGTAACTCGACCCTCGCGCCGGTTGAGCATCCGATGCGCGCAGCATGGACGGTGGACTGGGCGCGGGCCCTGCAGTCGGATGGGCAGAAGCGCCTCGCGCTCATTCGCAAGCTCGCGAAGATGCGCCACAACGATCCGATTTGGTGCGACGGCTCGATGGAATGGGTAACGGATGGCGAGAGAAACGGCATCGTCGCGTTCATCCGCGCCCTCGGCGACCGCCGCGTGCTCGTTGCGGCGAACCTGACGGACAAAACGGCGGACGGCGGCGCGCGGATCGGTTCGCTCGAACCCTACGCATTTCTTGTCCGCGAGCTTTGAGAAGAAAAGGGGCTTGTCCGATGAAAACGAAACAAGAGAAAGGAACATGACCATGAAAACGCACATGAAGAATATTCAATGCGCGGCCGCTGTCGTCGTTGCGGCTTTCCTGTCTTCCCTGTCGGTGGCGGCGGCGGCCGTCGTGACGAGCGGCACGCTGACGGTCGAGCTTGCGGAGGACGCCAAGGGCGCGGTCTCGCGCCTCGTCACGGCGCAGGGCACGGAACTCGCGCCGGCGACGGGCCGGATGCCGCTCTTCTTCCTGAAGGCGACGTGCGCGGACGACTTCACGAAGAGCGTCGAGGTCAGCGCGGCCGATGCGGTGACGTTCCGCGTCGAGCCGACGGCGGACGGCGTGAGGCTCGTCTACGGCGGCTTCCGGAAGGAGGGCGTGCGCGCTGTCGTCTGCACGGTGCGCGGCGTCGATGCCTTTGTCCGCTGGGGCATTTCCGTGAAGATGGCGGACGGCTGGGCACTCGAAGAGACGACCTATCCGCACATCCTTGTCGCGCCCGTCCTCGGCTCGGATGCCGGCGACGACCGGTTCCTCTACGGCGGGTCGAAAGGCGGCGTCACGTACAGCCCCGGCGAGAAGGACGTCGGCTGGCGGGTCTACGCGAAGCGGCCCGGTACGCTTGCCGCGCAGTTCGCGACGGTCTACGATGACCGCGCGGGTCTCTACTTCGCGGCGGAGGACGGCGCGGGATACTGCAAGTACCTCGGCGGCGAGCGCGTTCCGGCGGGCTTCCTCGTGACAAGC
>ONTV01000087.1 GCA_900320855.1 uncultured Lentisphaerota bacterium | reverse complement strand
CGCCGTGCCGACGCCGGGCGACGCGAGCTTTGGCGCGTGTCTCCTCGCGGGGACGGGAATCGGGATCTTCGCGGACGTGAAGGCGGCCGTCGCGCACTGCCTGCACGTCGATCGGATGATCCGTCCCGACCCGGCGACGGCGGCGAAGTACGACCACCTCTTCACCTGCTACCGTCGCATCCACGACGCCCTCGCGCCCGTCTACCGTCCGGCCAAATAGGCAATCGGGCGTTCGCGCGAAGGCGTCTAGGGCTTGCGTCTGCGGGCGGATTTCGGGCCGCGCCGCCATCCGTCGGGCGTCAGCCCGGTCTCGCGCTTGAAGAAGCGAACGAGAGACGGCGCGTTCGGGAATCCGCAGCCGTCGGCGATCTGCGCGAGGGTCGCGCGAGATGACAGCAGCTTGCGCTTGACGGCGCCGATGCGGGCGGCGGCGATGGCCTCGCCAATCGTCTGTCCGGCCAGCTCGCGGAAGCGCAGGTCGGCCAGCGACCGCGAAACGCCAAGGCGCGTCACGACGTCCGTCGGCTTCAGGTTGCGCGTGTCGTTTTCCGCGATGAACCGCCGCGCGAGGCGGATGAGGTGTTCGGCGGGCGGCGGCATGCGCGTGGAGTCGCGCGTCAGGACTTCGCGGACGGCGGCCTTCAGCACGAGCAGGCGGGGGCGTCCGCCGTTCATGAGCCGTTCGAGTTCCTGTGCCGCGCGGAAGCCGAGGCCAATGTGGTCGGGGCGGATGCTGGAGAGCGTCGGCTCGATGCCGCGACACAGAACCTCGTCGTTGTCCGTGCCGAGAACCGAGACGCGCGCCGGGATCTCGATGCCGGCTTCGGCGCAGATCTCCAGCGTGCGGAACGCCGCGTTGTCCCAGTCGGCGAAGACGGCGACGGGTCCGGGAAGCCGTCGTAGCGTCTGGGCAAACGCCGCGTTCTCGCGCATGTTGGCGTCCGGCGGCAGGACAAGCGTGCGGCAGGTGGCGCATCGCGCCGCAAGCGCCTCGCGGAAGCCGCGCTCACGCCGAATCGACCACTCCTCGCGTCCAGGCGAACCGGCCACGAAGACGAACGAGCCGAATCGGCCCATGTCGAAGAAGTAGTCGGCCGCCGCGCGTCCGACGGCTTCATCGTCGAGACGGACGAACGAGGCCGTCGGGAAGAGGACGCGGCGGTCGCTCTCGAAGTGCGTGAAGACGGTCGGAAGACCCAGCTGGGCCAGGAGGTCGATCGTCTCGGCGTCGGCTGGGTAGTCGGTGGCAATGCCGTCGTAGCGGACGGCCGTCTCGTGAAGGAGCGTTTCGCGGAGACGGGAGGTGCTGTCGAGCAGTCGCAGCCGCCAGCGCTTGCCGGTGTTGACGAACTTGAAGAAGCCGGAGAGGGCGTCTCGGCCGGAGGCGCCGCCGATGTTGATTGCGACCAGTACCCGCCGAAGCGGCTCGTGACGGAGAAGGTGTCCCATGCCGATAGTATAGCAGAAAAGGCGATGTTCCGTGTTGCGCAATCTGATAATGGATTCTTGGGCCTTCTGATAACAAGATGGCTTGCGTCCGGTGCGTCCATTTGATAGAATCTCCGCATTTCTTCAACTCAAAAAAGGACAGCGAATGAACAGCATGAAACGAAACGTGGCGTGTGCGGCTTTGGCGGTTGCCGTCTGCGGAGCCGGTCGGGCCGACACGATCGGCTGGTGGCGGTTTGAGGACGGTGCGGCGGGGACATCCGCCGCGTCGCTCACCAACCGAATGGATGCGTCGCGGCTGCCGGGTTCCGCCGTCGGAATCACGGGCAGCGGCCTGCCGCAGTTTGCGGACGCCTTTGCCGATGCCGTCCTCTGGAATCCGGCGGAGAGCCGAGCCGAGGCGAACGACCGGGCGCTTCGCTTCTCCGATGGAAACGGCAACGCCGGACGAGTCGAGATCGCGTCGGACGCCGCGCTGAGTCCGCAGACGTTCACGCTGGAGTTCTTCTTCAAGTACGAGGGGACGGGTCTGCCAGACTGGATGCCGCTCGTCGGCCGGATGAACGGCGAGAAGACGGAGGCCTTCTACATGCGGTTGCACAAGACGTCGGAAACTTCGCCCCAGCCGTCCATCTCCGTCCGCTTCCACAGCGCGGATGGAACGTCGTCGATTTCGTCCGACTTCGCCCAGGCCACCCTCACGGACGGCGCATGGCATCATGTCGCGCTGCGCGTCTGCGAGGTGGACGGCACTTGGCAGGCGCAATGCTTTGCGGACTACGTGTCCGTCGGCACCTGCAAACTGACGGGGCCCATTTATTATGCGGACGGCTACCCGCTTCTCATCGGCGGCAACTTCCCCGGCCTCATCGACGAGGTGCGCCTCTCGAATGAGATTCTCGAACCGTCCGAATTTCTGCGCCCCGTCTCGCCGAACGCTGACGAAGACACGGCCCTTTACCTTGACTTTTCTACCCCCCCTCCCCTCAACAAGGCTCCGGGCGCTTCGCCGGCCTCGGTCAGCGCTCTCATGAAAGGTGACACGACAACTTCAGCCGACGTGCCCGGCGCGACGGTGCGCGCGAACGTCTGGGCGGCGACCGGCGCGGCGAACACGGCGGCGTTGCACCTCGCGACGAACGCCGAGAGCGCACACTTTACGGGGCGCATCGCCTTTGACGACCGCGCCAACCGCGTGTCGGACGACGACTTCACGGCCGAGATGTTCTTCAAGATTGACGACCTCGGCGACGCCTCGGCGGAGAAAGACGACTGCGCGTATCTCTTCTGCGCGCCGACGTGGAAGCTGCGCGTCATGCGTGACAACGGGTGGATCACCGGCTATTTTCCGGGCGTTGAATCGGGAACGACGGCCTCGTTTTCGTTCGGGCCGTCTGTCGTCGACGGAACGTGGCATCATGTCGCGCTCGTCTACACCAAGACTGCCGGAAAAATCGGCATCTACTTTGACGGATTTCTCAAGCGCGAGTTCGCCGTCGGCTCGCTTGCGACAACGGCGACGCATCTGACGTCCATCGCCGGCAACATGTGGGACACGGGTGACATGTACCAGATCTCGCGCGGCGCGATTGACGAGGTGCGCATCACGCGACGCGCGCTGAAGCCGGCCGAGTTCCTGACGGTCGCCCCGTACGCGAGCGGCAAGCTCATCCACCTGACCTACGAGGAGAACGTGCTGGACTCGTGCGTCAACGCACAGGTCTTCGGCGGCGGCTGGACGAACAACGCCGCGAATCCGCCGACGCTGTCGGGGCGCGTGCCGGGCAAGGCGCTTCTCGACGCGGCGGGTCAGGTCGTGCGCGCGGCGAATGCGCATTCGCTCCATTACGACAACCGCTACATCGCCTACGAGTCGGCGAGCGTCCTCGACCGCGCCGACTTCACGCTGGAGTTCTTCTATCGCGCGTCCGCCACGAAGGCGACGGCGGGCGTGATGCGCCTCGTGGACAACAAGGACGTCAACGACTTCGTCTGGGGGCTGCGCACGGACGCGACCGGGAAGACGCTGGAACTCGTCGCCTCGACCGAGGCGGAGACGAACACGGTCGTCGCGACCTATCCGGCGGGCAGCCTGGATGGCCGCTGGCATCACTACGCGGTGAACTTCAAGACGGTCGAGGCCAACACGGCCGTCACGCTCTACCGCGACTACTCGCCGGTCGACACCGCCACGCTGAACGGCGTGCTCGCCGTCGCGTCCGGCGTGTCGCGGTTCTACGTGGGCGGCGGTTCGGCGGGACGGCTCGACGAAATCGTCATGTGGGACGGCGCGAAGGGCCCGGACGACTTCCTGCGGGCCAGGAAGCGCGGCGGGCTCGTCATTCTGCGCTAACGGGGGAACGACATGGATCGACGGACATTCATCGCGGGGGCGACCGGGTTTGGCCTGTTGGGGGCGGCACGGGCCTTTGCAGGAACGCAAACGCCGCCGCGCCTGCGCTTTGGCGTCATCTCCGACCTCCACTTGAAGGACGCGAAGAGCTGCGCCCGGTATGCGCGGGCGCTCCGGTGGTTCGACGCGCAGCGGGCGGATGCCGTCCTGTGCTGCGGCGACCTGACGGACTGGGGGCTCTCCCATCAGCTGAAGATGGTCGCCGACACGTGGCGCGCCGTCTTCCCGGGCGATCGCCGAAGCGACGGCGCGCCGATCGCGCGGCTCTTCCTTTACGGCGACCACGACAATGGCGGCTACGCCCACCACCATTTCGGCAGCTTCGAAGCCGCGCAGCGCCTGTACGGCTTCACGGCGGCGGAGGTCGAGGCGATGGCCATTCGGCAGTCCGGCGCGGCACGTCGCTGGGAGGAGGCGTTCGGCGAGGCGTACGAGCCGATCTTCGTGCGGGAGGTGAAAGGCTATCGCTTCGTGCTCGCGAACTTCACGATGGACGGCGGCGCGGCGAATCCGCGCGGGGACAACACGCCGGGCGCGGAGGCGCGTCTGGCCGCGCTTGCGCGCGATCCGTCGAAGCCGTTCTTCTACGCCCAGCACCGCGTCTATCGCGGCACGATGGGCGGGGCGGAGATGACGGGCCTGGACGACGGTCGCGCGACGGCGATGCTCGCGCAGCATCCGAATTGCGTGGCGTTCTGCGGACACGCCCATCGGACGCTGACGGACGAGAAGATGATCTGGCAAGGCGCCTTCACGGCGGTCGAGGCGCCGTCCCTCGCCTATGTCACGCAGGCCAACGGACGCGAGAACGCGCGGACGATTGACGAGGCCCGCGCGCGGCAGGGCGTCACGCCGCTTCTGCCGACCTATCCGATGACCGTGCCCGAACAGGGGCTGCTCGTTTCCGTGTGGGACGACCAGATTTCCTTCGAACGCTGGGACTTCCGTTGCGACGCGCGGCTGGGCGCGGCCTGGACGCTGCCGCTCGGCGCGGCGGCCGCGCAGCCGTATGCGCCCGAATCCCGCGCGGCGGCGATGCCCGCGCCGCGATTCCCCGCTGGTGCGCGGGCGGTCGTGACGCGCGGCGCGAACGAGAACCGCGAGCGCGAGCCGATTGACCAGTATCGCGTGTCGTTCCCGGCGGCGGTCTCGACGGCGACGTCGCCGCGTGCGCTCGACTACGAGGTGCGGGCGTTCGTCGGCGCGGCGGCGACGCCCGCCGTCACGCGGCTCGTCTATTCGGATCGGTGCGCGCGCCCCGAAGCCGAGGAGACGCTGCCGGTCGTCTGCCCGTTTGCGGTGGACGAGTTTCCCGTCGGGGCGCACGTGCGCTTCGAGGTGCGGGCGCGGAACGCCTTCGGACGCTGCGGTGCGCCGCTGGAGGTCGCGGGATGAGGCGCGCGACGGCTCTTGTCGTCGGCCTTGCGCTTCTGGCCGGGTGCGCGCGGGTCTCGGACGATTCCGCCCGCCGCGCGGACGGGCGTCTGCCGGAACGCTGGCGGGGCTTCAACCTGCTGGAGATGTTCGTCTGGCCGACGGACGATCCGACGCCCGCCTATCGCGAATGGGACTTCAAGAAGATTCGCGAATGGGGGTTCAACTTCGTGCGGTTGCCGATCGACTACCGCTACTTCACGCATGGCGGCGACTGGAACGACCTCGACGAGGCGCGGCTGCAGGTGGTGGACCGCGCGATCGAGCTCGGCGAGAAGTACGACATCCACGTGCAGGTCTGTCTCCACCGAGCGCCTGGCTATTGCGTGAACCCGACGGGCACGGAACCGGCGGATCTTTTTGCGGACGCGACGGCGCAGGCTGTCTTCGCGCGCTACTGGGGGACGTTCGCGCGACGCTGGCGGCGATGGCCGAACCGTCGCGTGTCGTTCGACCTCGTGAACGAGCCGCCGAAGATTCCCGAGGCGAAATACGCCGCCGCGATTCGTCCGGCCCTCGCGGCGATCCGCGCGGAAGACCCCGACCGTCTCGTGTTCTCCGACGGACGCGACGGCGGGAACGAGCCGACCTTTGCGCTGGCGGGCGAACGCGGCGTCGCCCAGGCGATGCGGGGCTACAGGCCGATGTCCGTCTCGCACTTCGGCGCGCCGTGGTGCGCGGGGCTGACGACGTCGCTGCCGCCGGTCTGGCCGTTGGCGACGGATGCGCCGGAGGGGATTCTTGCGGGCCCAGGCAAGCCGACGCTGCGTGCGCCGCTCGTGGTCGAAGACGTGCCGGCCGGCCGGCTGGCCCTGCACTTCGGCGGCGTGAGCGAGAAGGTGACGGTGCGCGTGACGGGCGATGGCGAGACGCTGGCCGACGTCACCTTGCGCCCCGAAACGAACAGTCCCCGGTGGCGCTCGGTGGCCGTGCATCCGAAGTGGAAGATCCTGCAGGGCGACTACGTGGGCGTCGAGACGGTGCGTGTGGCGCGCGCCGTGAAGCGGCTGGAGATCGGCCTTGCGGCGGGCGACTGGTGCCACCTGACGGGCGTGCGGCTGACGGCGAACGACGGGCGCACGGCGCTCTTGCGCATCACGCCGCGCTTCGCGCCGGCGCGGCGGTTTGCCCGGCGGTTCGTCGGGTTTGACGCCGCGCAACCGTTCGCGGTGGCGGACGGCACGTCGGCGGGCGCGCGTTCGGACGGGGCGTCCGCGTCGGCAGGCGCGGATTGGCTGGAGGCAAATGTCTTCGCGCCCTGGGATCGGCTTGCCGCGAGGGGCGTGCCCGTGATGATGGGCGAGTTCGGCGCGTTCCGTCGCTGTCCGCACGCCGTCGCGCGCGTCTGGCTGGAGGACAACCTGCGCCTGTTGAAGAGGCGCGGCTGGAGCTGGGCGCTCTGGAATTTCCGGGGGACGTTCGGCGTGCTCGACTCGAACCGCGAGGACGTCATGTATGAGGACTGCGACGGCCACAAGCTCGACCGCGCCCTGCTGGACTTGCTGCAACGGTACTGACCATGAGACAGACCTTCTCGCTTTTCGTCGCCGCCTTTGCGGCACTGCTTCTCGGAAATCTCCGGGCGATGGACTTCGTGTCGCTCGCCGCACCCGCGTCCGTCTCGGTTGACGGGCAACCCGCCGGCACGCGCGTGGACTTGCGGCCGGATGGCACGCTGGTGCTGCGGGGCGGGACGGCGTCATGCGTTCGCGTCGTCTGGAACGGACGCCTGGGGGCGGACGCGCGGGCCTTGGGCGGCATGTGGGAGCGCACGTACGGCGACAGCGCCTGGCGGCGGCTCAATGCGGCGGAGATTCCGCGCGGCGGGACGATGGCGTGGTACGTTCTCGTGACGGACGGTCGGCGCACCGATGGCTACGGGGTGCGGGTGCAGCCGAACGCATTCGCCTGCTGGCGGGCGCGGGCGGAGGGCCTCGAACTCTTCCTGGACGTGCGGGCCGGGTCGAATCCCGTTGAATTGGGCGACCGTTCGCTCGCCCTCTGCACGCTCGTCGCGCGACGCGGGGCGGACGGCGAGTCGGCCTTCTCGGCGGGGCGGGAATTCTGCCGTCTGATGTGTCCCGCGCCACGTCTGCCGTCCGCACCCGTCTACGGCTACAACGACTGGTATTGCGCGTATGGACGCAACACGGCGACGAACTTCCTTGCCGACGCGAAGTTCCTCGTCGAGGCGATGGACGCCCAGCCGGGCGAGCCCGTGACGAACCGTCCGTTCGCGGTCGTGGACGACGGCTGGCAGAATGCGCGCAAGCACGGCGGCGACCCGTCGAAGCCGGGCGGACAGTGGGGCGCCGTCAATCCGCGCTGGGGCATGCCGATGGCGGACGTCGCGCGGCGCGTGAAGGCGATGCGCGCGCGGCCGGGGCTGTGGTATCGTCCGTTCGAGCCGGATGCGGGCGAGGCGGCGTTGCCGGTCGATCCGACAGACCCGGAATGGACGCGGCGCATTCGCGCGGATCTCGTCCGCTTCGCCGACTGGGGGATGGAACTCGTCAAGATCGACTTCATCACCTACGACTGGAACGTCGTCTGGGGGTTTGAACTGGGGGATTCGCCCGTGAAGAGGCCGCTCCCCGCGTGGCGTGACCGCACGCGAACGACGGCCGAGGTCGTGCGTGGGCTTTATCGCGTGATGCGCGAGGCGGCAGGCGACCGGATGCTGGTCGTCGGGTGCAACGCGATCGACCACTTCGCGGCAGGGCTCTTCGAACTTCAGCGCATTGGCGACGACACGAGCGGGCGGGAGTGGGCGCGGACGCGCAAAATGGGGCCGAACGCCCTTGGCATGCGCGCGATCCACAACGGCATCTTCTATCTGAACGACGGCGATTGCGTCGGTCTCGCGGACGCGGGGCGCATCCCGTGGCGGCTGAACCGCCAGTGGCTCGACCTCGTGGCCCGCAGCGGCACGGCGCTGTTCACGAGCTGGAAGCGGGAGCTGGCCGTCGATCCTGAGATTGTGCGGGCCTTGGGCGCCGCCTGGCGCGAGGCCGCGTCTCCGCGTGCAACGGGCGAGCCGCTGGACTGGCTGGCGACGCCGCGTCCGAGCCACTGGCGCTTCGGCGACGGCAGCCAGGCCGTCTACGACTGGGAATAGCCGCCCGCAGACGCCGCAAGGGCGACAGGGGGTAGGAGAAGAAGACGCGAAAGCAGGGCTGACGTTTTCATGGGCCGAATCATGTGCCGGGCAGTTAGATTGGGACAGTTGCGTTCACGGCGCGTCGCGATAGTCGTCCGTTACATCAAAGACGACATTGCGCTTTCCCTTGTGGTCGCGACGGATCTGGGCCGCCGTCCGAAGCGGGCGGCCTAGCCATGTCTCAATCATGTCCTTGACTTCCTGCCACACCTCGTCCCCCATCTGCCGACGCCTGTAGGGGAAAAGTCCCTCCAGCGTGCGCAATCCGGCCTCGTAGTTGCGCATCCCGCCGAAGTAGACCGTCCGCCAGCCGCGCAGTTCCTCCTCTTGTTCCAGGTTGCAAAGTCCCTGTTCGGGCAGGCGATGCTTCGGTCGCACGCGAAGGATCTGCGCCTTCTGCCAGTCCAGCGCCTTGAGCGTGACATCGTGCCAGTCACGCCAGTACGATCTCCCTTCGCGACCGACGCCACGCAGGGACTCAAGATCTCCGAGGACAAAGCCAATGACCGAAGCCTGGCGCGGATAGCCCGACTTTCCTGATAATCGGTAAACTAGAAAAAGTTTCGGACGGGAATTGCGGACTTTCCGCATCGTTTGGCAACATAGCGGCCTGATTTTTC
>ONTV01000207.1 GCA_900320855.1 uncultured Lentisphaerota bacterium | reverse complement strand
GCGCTCCTGACGAACGACGAGGTCATCGACATCGACCAGGACGCGCTCGGCCGCGGCGCGGAAGTCGTCGGCGAGGTGAAGCTCGTGCAGGTGTGGACGCGCCCGCTCGCGGACGGCGGCATGGCCGTCGCGCTGTTCAACCCGTCGCGCGTCGACAAGACGGTCACGGTCGACTTCGCGGCGTTCGGGCTTCCGACGCGCGGACGTCTGCGCGACGTCTGGCGGCAGACGGACTTGCCGCCGCTGAAAGACGGCCGCCTGGAGGCGACGGTCTTCGGACACGCCGCCAACCTGTATCGCATCTATCCAACCGACAAGCAATAAGGAGAACAAGAAGATGAACAGAATGATGAACGGACTCATCGGTGCTTTCGCGGCGGTTGCTGCTTGGGGTGCGTTCGCGATTACGGAAAAGGGCTGTCCGGACTGTCCCGAAACGCGCACGAAGGATCGCGCCTTCGACGCGTTCCCGCTCGCGAAGATGGATCTGACGAAAATGACGTGCGGCAGCGGTCAGGCGCGCAAGTGCTTGGCGAATGAGGGCGCGCCCCTGACGCTGGGCGGCAAGACCTACACGTGCGGCGTCGGCACGCACGCGCCCAGCCGCTTCGAGGTCGCGCTCGACGGCAGGGGCCTCGCGTTCACGGCGGTCGTCGGCATCGACGGCGAGGTGGCGGGCGAGGGCAGCGCCGAGTTCCTCGTCTACGGCGACGGACGGCTTCTCGCGCGTTCGGGCGTCCTGCGCAAAAGCGACGGCGGTCGGCCGCTGTTCGCCGACCTGGCGGGCGTCCAGGTCGTCGAGCTGGTCGTGACGGACGGCGGCGACGGCATTTCCTGTGACCATGCGGACTGGTGCAACGCCATGTTCCAGATGGCGAAGGGCGCGAAGCCGAACGATGATCTTGCGGATCGCGCGACGCAGCTGGGCATCCTGACGCCGCCGCCCGCTCGTGCGCCGCGCATCAACGCGCCCGCCTTCCTTGGCGTGCGGCCGGGGCGCGAGATCCTGTACCGTGTGCCGGTTGTGGGCGAAGCGCCGGTCAAGGTGACGCTTGCGCCCGTATGCGGCGGAACGCTGCCGGCGGGTCTGACGTGGGACGCGGACGCGCGCATCTTGCGCGGGCGGCTCGACCAACCGGGAGACTACGCCTTCACCGTCACGGCGGCGAATGCGGCGGGACGCGTCGTGAAGTCGTTCACCGTCCGTGTCGGCGAGAAGATCGCCCTGACGCCGCCGATGGGGTGGAACAGCTGGAATGCGTTTGGCAACCGCGTGAGCGACCGAAAGATGCGTGAACAGGCCGACGCGTTGATCGCGACGGGGCTTGCCGACCACGGCTACCGCTATGTGAACATCGACTCGGCCTGGTCGCGCAACAACGGCAAGAACGCGAAGGGGCGTCCCGAACTCCACGGGCCCGAACGCACGGCGGATGGCACGATCTTGCCGACTGGGGCGTTTCCTGACATGAAGGGGCTTGCCGACTACGTTCACGCGAAGGGGCTTCAGATTGGCATTCACTCGTCGCCGGGCCCCAAGACCTGCGGCGGGAGCGAGGGGTCGTACGGACATGAGCGGCAGGACGTGAAGACGTGGTGCGACTGGGGCTTCGACTACCTCAAGTATGACTATTGCAGCTACAGCGAGCTTGCGTTTGCGGGTACGTACGAGGAGAAGCTTCGCCACCCCTACGAGCTGATGGGGCGTCTGCTGGCCGAAGCCGACCGCGACATCGTCTTCTCGATCTGCCAGTACGGCATGGGCGACGTCTGGACATGGGGCGCCGCCGCCGGCGGGCAGTGCTGGCGCACGACGGGGGACGTGTGGGACAGCTGGGTTGTCGTCGGCCCTACGATCGAAAAGCAAGCACGTCTCGGGCGCTACGCCGGGCCAGGCGGGTGGAACGATCCGGACATGCTTGTGCTGAAGGCTGACCACCGGCAGTGCGGGCTCACGCCGAATGAGCAGTACGCCCACGTCTCGATGTGGGCGATGGTCGCGGCACCTCTGCTGATCGGCTGCGACATGACGGCGCTGGACGACTTCACGCGTGCGCTCCTGACGAACGACGAGGTCATCGACATCGACCAGGACGCGCTCGGCCGCGGCGCGGAAGTCGTCGGCGAGGTGAAGCTCGTGCAGGTGTGGACG
>ONTV01000168.1 GCA_900320855.1 uncultured Lentisphaerota bacterium | reverse complement strand
CCAGCAGAAGGCCGGGCCGCCGATCTTGATCGTGTCGCCGAAGCAGGCCCGCAGATGGCGCGACGCCACCTTGTAGAGCTCGAGGAACTGCGCGTTCGTGCCCGTCCAGGTCGGCCCCTGCCGGCCGTCGGCGCGCGGCTTGTTGCCGTCCGGCTCGTTCCAGATCTCCCAGTACGTGATGTTCCACTTGAAGCCGTTCGCCCAGCCCTCGTTGTAGTGGCGCACGACGTGTTCGCAGATGCGCGCCCACTTCGCGTAGTCCTTCGGCGGATTAACGCCGTACTTCTTGAGCCCGTGCTCGATGGACTGGCCAAGGCGGAAGTAGGGCTCGGTGCCGGCGGCGCGGATGTTGGCGAGATACTCGTCCGTGTGGACGAAGTCGTAGCTTGCCGGGTTCTCGACGTCCGCGCGCGCTCACTTGCCGGGCCGCTCAAGCCGCAGCGCCGAGCACGGGCGGACGGCGACCTCCCGCACGGAGGCGCGTGGCGTCCGTCGCGTTCACGAGGTAGACGTCCTCCCCCCGCGCGCGGTCGATGTCCGCGACCTGCCCCGCGTCGTAGACGGCGATGACCTGCTCGCCCTTCCCCTCGGCGTGGACGACCGGGTAGTTCAGGTCCGGGCGCATCGGGCGAAGCGTCCCCTTCACCAGCGTGTCGCGGTGCGCCATCCAGAAGTCCAGCATCTCCTTCAGCTTCGCGCGGTGCGACGCCGGGATCTCCGCCAGCCTGACCGAGATCTGCGGCACCGAGAAGAGGATGCTCCAGAACTGCTTGGACGCGCCCTCGGGCGTGTCGCCCGCGTCCCACTCCAGCATGTCGGCGTGGACGGCGACCTCGCCCGACGTGAGGCGCAGGTCAATCGTCCGGACGCGGTTCATCAGCGGGTCCATCGGGCAGTCGCAGGCGCGCAGCATGTTGCCGTACTTGCGGATGGCCGGGCCGATGTACGGCTGGCGGAACTCGACCAGCACGTCCTTCTTGATCGTCTGCAGCCGCGCGCGGACGTCCGTCATCAGGCGGTCCACGGCGAGCGGCAGCGACTTGATGTCGCGCCCGGCGTAGTTCTCCTTCACGGCGGGGTCCGGCCCCTGGAAGTGCATCGCGTCGATGAAGTCGAGCTTCAGCCCGTCCAGCCCCCAGTCGCGCATCGCCGCCTCGTACTTGCCGATCAGGAACTCGCGCACCTCGGGGAAGCGCGGGTCGAGGACGCCCGCCTCGTGCTCGGCGTGGAACCAGAGGTACTTGCCCTTGAAGCGCGCGTAGTTCGCCGACTTCACGCCGACGTACGGCACGGAATACCAGATCATGTACTTCAGCCCCAGGGCCTGCACCCGCGCCACGTGGGCGGCGAAGTCCGGGAAGCGGTTCGTCGAGACGTTCCAGTCGCCGCAGAAGGCGTAGCCCCGGTTGTGGTCGTCCGTCTGCCACCCGTCGTCGAGGATGGCCACCTTCATGCCGAAGCGCGCGGCCTCGGCGCACTCCGCCTCGACGGGCGCGGCGAACACGTCCTGGTGGTACGAGTACCAGAACGAGTAGAGCGGGTCGAACGCCGCCGCCGGCACGTCGCCGACCCGGTACGCCGGCATCTGCGCGTACCAGGCGAACGTGTCGCGGATCGCGTCGGCGTAGAACACGTCGCGGAAGTCGAGCAGGAACTCGGCCTCGTAGGACGCGAGCGGCGCCTCGGGCTCGGGGAACAGCACCGCGCGGTACTCGATCTCGGTCGTCTCCTCGACGACGCCCATGTAGTAGTGGACGCGGCGCAGCGCCTCGGAGCACGCCACGAGCCCGCGGTTGCGGTTCGAGTCGGAGAACACCGAGACGACCGGTGCCTGGTCCGCGAGAGACCCCGTCAGCCCGCACCCCCACACGGGCCGCAGGTTCTTGCCGAGCCCGGCGCCCGTGTGCCAGCGCCCGACCGCGTCGCGCAGCGGGAAGCGGAGCGTGAACGCCGTGCGCGGCGGCTGGCGCGCCTCGTCCGCCGTGAACCGGACGGCGACCTTCTCCCGCCCGTCCGGCAGCCGCTCCACCCGTGTCGCGAGCGTCCAGCCCGGCGTCTCGTCGTAGCGGATCTTACCGACCAGCGCGCTCTCGATCTCGCCCGCGCCGACAGTCCCGCAGAGGGCCGCGCAAATCGCCGCCGCGCCGAGGACTGTTCCCGTGTTTGTTCTGCTCATGCTCTCGTTTCCTTTCGGTTTCGTGTCGTTCGTCAGTTCGTGTTGTCGTTCGTCAGTCCTTTTTCGTCCGCCCGCCCTCGTCCGGCTCCGTCCCCAGACCCAGGGCCCGCCGCTCGAACGCGCGCACCAGCCGCGACCAGCCGGCGCGGCCGTCGTCCCCGCACACGGCCAGCATCCAGGCGTCGTCGCCCGGCTCCCACGCCGCGCCCGGCGCCAGCGTGCACGTACCGGGCGCATTATACCAAATCGCCGCCGGCGCGCCCTTCGCCTCCTCCGTCGCGAACGTGCGCACACCGCCCTGCGGCGCGAAGATCGCGTCCGGCAAGGGCGCGCGCCCGTTGCCGAGGAAGTAGTTGAACCGCTCGGCGGACGCCGCAAACGAAAGCCCGCCCCAGAAGCGCGTCCCCTCCGCCTCGATCCAGGCGGCGCGCAGCGCGGACGCATAGAGGTTCGGCGCGCGCCGCACCGCCAGGGGGTCTTCGGATTCGAACGCCGGCTTCTGCCGGAAGAACCAGCCGTTCAGGACAAGCGGCGCCGTTCCGACGTTCCGCACGCGGACAAGCCGGCAGAAGACCCACGGACGGAACGGATGCACGATGAACTCCTGGTCGACCGCATACGCCGTCTCGCCCGCCGCGCCCGTCCCCGCCGTCTCCAGCACCGGCCACCCGTCCTTCACGCGCCATGCGGCGGACGTCGTCGTCTCGACCGCGTGCCACGCGAGCGCGCCGTCCGGACGGCGAACCCGAACCAGCCCTCCGAAGGAGCCGATCGTCACGCCCTTGAGCCGCACGTCGCGGAAGACCGCCGCGTCGCCCGGCCGGCACGTGAGCGCGAGGCCCGCCCGGTTCGAGACGACGAGCGCTCCGTCGTCGGTCGTGCGGCGCACAAGGCCCTCGGCCGTCGGCTTCGGGAAGCACGCCGCGAGGAACCGCGACGCCGACCGCGTCGCGCCCGGCTCGCCCGCCGAGGCGACGGGACTCGCGGCGGCGCGCGCCGGCCCGATCTCCCGGTGAAGGCGCGCGAACATCTCCGTCAGGCCCGCATACGGCTCGCCCGCATTCGTCAGGAGGCCGTAGTTCGTGTTCTCGCGAAACGCCGTGTTGAACCCCTCGGGCGGCTGGTCAACCCACATGAAGTAGTCATAGCCGATGAAATAGGGCGACGCGAGCATCGTCCGCGCAAAGAGCTCCGTCGCGCGCACGCGCACGTCCTGCGTGCGGACGCGCTGGCCCGCGCCATACTGGCAGGGCAGCCCCGAATCAAGCGCGGGGAAGCTCCACTCCGTCACGATCAGCGGCTTCTTCACGAGTCCGTGGAGACGCGCAAACGCCGCGTCGATCGGCTCGCCCAGCGGCGGACGCGCCGTCCGCACGATGCCGCGCTCGAGGTCGGCCCACGGATAGCAGTTGAACGTGACCGCGTCGCAATACCGCCCCGCCGTCTCCCAGACGACCGGATGCGCCCCGTCCATCCCCGCGAACCGCGCGCCCAGCACAAGGTGGTTCGGATCGTGCCGGCGGATCGCGGTCGTCGATTCGCGGAAGTAGATCTCGGCCGCAAGCCGCAGGAAGTCGAGCTTGTCCGCCGCCGTCGCCGTGCCGACGTCCCGCCCGCGTTCGGCCATGAACGTCTGCTGCGCGACGCGGGCCGAGTGCCCCTCCGGCAGCTTCGTCACCGCGTCGAACAGCCCCGTGCCGGAGTCGGCCGGCAACGTCCGCCCCCACCACGCGAGCTCGTTGTCGATGAAGTGCCCGAAGACCCACGGATCGTCCTTCCCCGCCGCGCACCGCCGCCGCGCCTGCTCGTCGCACCACGCGGCGAACTTCGGATGGAACACGTTCGGGAACGCCGAGCAGGGCGTGTTCTCGAACGGACAGATGAACGTCTCCGTCCAACCGCCCGCCGTCGTGCGGCAGAAGCCCTCGCCAATCGAGACGAACCCCGTGCGGATGAGGCCGCCGCGTCCCAGCGTCGGATCGCAGCCGGCGCCGAGCGCGTTGAAGCCCCACGCCCGGAGCTTGCCGATCGTGTCGTCCTCCCAGTCGCGCTTGTCGGGGAAACGCACCTTGTTCGCCTCGTGGTACGGACTCCGCTTCGTGAACGCACACCAGTGCCCGCCATAGGTAATGTGGTCAATGCCGCGCAGGAACGTGCCGCGCCCCAGCGGATCAATCGCCCACCACTTGCCGTCGGCGCGGCGGACGACGCGGAAGAACCCCGTCGCCGCCTCCGTGACGGACGGAACAAAGTCGTCGCTCGCGTAGGGCGGAAAGGCCGGCTCGGCCCACGCACCGCC
>ONTV01000166.1 GCA_900320855.1 uncultured Lentisphaerota bacterium | reverse complement strand
CCATCGCGCGGAAATCGACGGCCTCGAAATGGAGCAGGATGCGCTTGCCGGGCGCCGGTGCGCAGTCGATCGTGCGCGTATACCAGAGGAATTCGTCCGGCTCGAGCTTGCGCTCCACGCCGGAAAGCGCCGATTCGATCGCGAACGGCACGCGGATCTTGCCCGCCCACGCCTCGGGGCGGCCGGGCGTGTTCGTGACGCTGGTGACCTGCCAGTCCCAGTCGCCGTTGAGACACGTCCAGCTGTCGCGCACCATCTGCGGCCGCGGATAGTCGCGCCAGCAGTTCTCGCTCGTCACCTTTTCGCCCCACGGCGTCATCAGCGGCGCGGCGGACAGCGCCATGCTTCCCCAGACGACCGCGAATGTCATTGCGTGCTTGTCCATCTTCGACTCGTTCCTTTCCTCATGTCCGATTCTGCCCGGAAGCCCCTCCCCGGGCGTGAAACACCCTATTTTCTAGCCAGGCGCATCAGGTCGATGTCGGGGGCGTAGGCCCGGTCGTTGAAGAGGCGGACCTGATGAATGCCCTTGCCGAGCCTGATGGTGATCTCCGACGACTTCCTGCCGTTGCCGTTCGTCACGATCTCGACGGGCGCCGCGTCGTCGACCTGCACCGAGAAGGCGCGTTCGCCATAGGCCCAGTAGTCGAAGACCAGCCGGTAATCGCCCGCCTGCGAGACGTTGACGTTTTTCCAGACAAGGTCGTTGCCGGGCGCGTTGCCGAGATATTTCACGACGGCTTCGCCCGAAGCGCCCTCCTGCCTGCCGACATACGCCCCGCGGCGCTTGATGTCGTCGAACTTGGGCAGAAAGGCGGTCTCCGCCTCGTAAACCGTGCGGTCCAGGCGGCGCTCGGCGTCCAGACGGTAGAATTTCGAGCAGTGCGGACGGAGGGTGACGGTCGTTTTTCCGTCAAGCGGACCGTAATCCGCCGCCTCGACGAGATCGAACGCCTCGATGCGTCCGGCCAGGTCAAGCGCCGCGGCGTCGACCTCCACGTCGAGTTCGCGGTCGCTCGGATTGTAGAGCGCCACGTAGCGCGAGCGTCCGAACGGTTCGCCAGCGTCCTTGACGAGGACATACGCCTCGCCCTGCTTGCTCGCGACATACGCCTGCAGGCCGAGGTCGTTCTGGTTCATCCCCAGCAGGTAGGGATTGGTGACGAGCTTCAGCGTGGAGGCGGGGATGAACCTCACGTCGCTGCCGAGCAGCAGCGGCGAGGACATGATGCACCACATTCCGAAATGGGAGATTTCCTCGTCCGGGGTGATGCCGATGTCGCCTTTGTGGAGTTTCTCGGTCTTGATCACGCCGGCCAGCTGGCCGACCTCCAGCATGTCCATGTCGTTGTAATGCCCGAGCCTGGCGTAAGCGCTCAGGTAAAGGTTCTTGGCGATGATGTCCCGGATTGACTTCCAGGAGGCGCGGATGTCGCCCGTCGTGCGCCAGGACTCGGCGATATCCGCCGCCCAGACGCCGGGAAACGCCCAACGGCAGATGTTGAAGCGGACCTTCTTCCCCGTCGCCCTGATCGCCTCGGCGATTTCCGTGTAGCGCTTCCGCTCGTCCAGTTTCTGGGCCTCCGCCCCGCAGTAGTCCACCTTGATGAAGTCGAAGCCGAGCTCGTTGAAGAAGAGCTCGCAATCCTCCTTGTCGTGTCCGTACAGCCCGGAGCCGACGCCCCAGTGGTCGCCGCCCCACATGCTGCCGCAGGTGTTCGCACCGGCTTCCGAATAGATGCCGGCCTTCAAGCCGAGCGCGTGGATGCCGTCGACCGTGCCCTTCAGGCCGTTGGGGAAGCGCTCGGGATGGATCCTGAGCCTGCCGTCCGGCCCGTGGCCGGCGAAGAAACCGTCGTCGATGTTCACGTAGTTGTAGCCGGCGGCCTGCAGTCCATTGGTGTGCATCGCCTCGGCGACGCTCAGGACGATCGACTCCGTGACATTGAAAGCCATGGTATTCCAGCTCGACCACCCCATCAGCGGACGCCGCTCGTCGTCCGAAGGCGTAATCGTCGCCTGGTCGAGCAAGCGCGCGGCGCGCCTAGCGACGGCGGTCTTGTCCGCGCCGTCAAGCCGGCTCAGGTTGACGAACACGCTCTTGTAGTCGTCGGCGACCCGGATGCGCTTCCGGCATTTCTGGCAGGAAGCGAACTTGACGCGCGAATCTTCCGCGAAGGTCTCTAACCCGGCGTCATCGGCATACGCCATCGCCGCAAGGCCGAGGCAGACGGCTGAAAAAGTCACGTTGATTCTCTTCTTCTCCATTGTGGAATCCTCTCCTATCCTTCATCGCCGGGCCCCCGGTCGAATCGTCAAGTGCGCAACATAGCCGTCAAAACCGGCGCCGCCGAGAAAAACCGAGTTAGGCCCGTACGCGCGAAACGGCGGGCAGGCGCCTTTGGCGACTTCACGGCCGTCAAAAGACATCTTCAGTTCGGCCAGGTCGTACTCCAGCCGGACACTTGTCCAACGTCCAGCCTCGAGCGGGACGGCCGAGACGATTGTCTCAACCCGGGCCGGCTTGACATCCCAGACGCCGTTGCTGCCGACACCGCTCCAGGTCGCCGCCAAAGCGCCATTCGCCAGCATGCGCAGCGTTAGCGCGGTGCCGTAGCCGACTCGCCGGACGATCGGCGCCTCGCGCACCGTCATAGGCGCGACATCAAGCTTGATGACGAACGCATCTTGCGGCCACATCATCAGCGGCAGCTTGACCGTGTCCTTCGCCGTTCCGCCCAGCCGCAGACCGCGGCGGCCGTCCGGGCCAACGCCGAAGGTCGCCGCTTCCGTAAACGCCCAGCGGTCGGAGACGAGACTGCGCCCGTCCTCCTCCAGCGGCCAGACCTCGCGGCGAAGCACCGCATCGGACGTCATGCGCACGAGCCGCCGCGTCCCGCGAACCGGCATTTCCCCTTCCGGCGTAAGGAACTCGCGATAGACGACCTTCGGCTCTATCACGGGCAAGCCTTCCGCCCCGGCATGCGTCTCCATGGTCACAGGCGTTTCGAGCAACGGCCGTTCGTGTGCCTCGGGCGTCGGATCGAAGGGACGCACGCGCGTTGTCTCGCTCATGCGACCGTCCGCCAACTCGAACCGGACATAGAACACGTCGGACGGAACGGGCGGGCGATCCAGAAGCTCCAGGGTCAAGTCGCCTTCCGCCAAGTCCAGCGTCGGCAACTCGCGCAATGTGCAGTCCGGGAATACTTGCGCTGTCAGTTTCCCGTCTCGCAACACGATTCTGCGCTTCTTTGCCAAATCGCCCAGCCTAATACGCTGCGCTCCATCTATGTCTGACGTGAAGACAACTTCTGTTTCGGGGGCGCCGTCAAGCCAGAGGGCGACAGAATCCCAATTCAAGGCGGTTGGATTGCAGGCTACGCGCTGTTCATTCCAATCAAAACCGTCATATCCTTTGGGCAATCCACGCCGAGTTGCGGCAATTACTCTTCCTTCTGGGATTTCAATCTCAAAGCGGCACTGCCCTCGCAACAGCAGCGGCAACCCCGCGAAACCTGCGGCCTGCGGCTGCGCACGGAATTGTCCGCACGGACGGTCATTGCGGTAGAGGATTGCGCGGCGGACCGACGCCGGTGCGGAAAACGACAGCTTCGCCCGCACGCCGCCCGGACGCTTGGCGACAGAAAACGTATTCTTTACCTCGGCCATGTTGTCGAATGTCGCATGGACTGTAATCTGGTTCTCGATCCACGGCGTACGGAAGGCCAGCGCGGGGAATGTGCCCTGCCGCGAGGATGACGGCGTTTTCAGCGAAAAGACTGGCGTCAACTCGGCATTGCGCACCAGGTCTGCGGAGGGAACCAGCCACTCGACGCGATCCCAGGCGCGCGCCAGACGTTTCGCGGGCAGGGCGAAGACCGTCTTGCCGTCACTCCCGACCAATCGCCCGGAAACCGTCGCAGCGCCCTCCTCCTGCGCCGGCAGCCTCACGGCTTCGATGCGCACGAGCGTGCCGGGCAGCTCTTCGCGGTGGTAAGCGAAAGACACGTCAATCTTCTTCGCCGACGGCGGCAGACGCTTAAAGGTATCTGTAGC
>ONTV01000206.1 GCA_900320855.1 uncultured Lentisphaerota bacterium | reverse complement strand
GTCAAGGGGGTTGGCCACCATTGTCACGCTGTGGCCTTTCCCGCGCGCCCCCCTTGTTCACGGCGGTGAAATATGGTATCATATTCGCCGTTTTGCCAAGGGCCCGTTTGTGTGGCTTCGCGGCGCGATGTGCGACTATAGCTCAATTGGATAGAGCGTTGGCCTCCGAAGCCGAAGGTTGCTGGTTCGATCCCAGTTAGTCGCACCAATTCCCGTCTGCCGCCCATTAGCGTTTCTGCGGCGGACGGCACATCAGCTCGTCGATGATCCGGCCGACTTCCACCTTGTTGAGCTTTTCGGTCAGGCGGAGATGCCTCCCGTTCGCCTCGTCGGGGATCCACTCGTTGTCGCCCTTGTCGCCGACCATCCGGTACGTGCCGCGATGGGCATTGAAATACAAGTCCGTGCCGCGCACGGCCGCGAGAACGGCCGTCTCGTCCCACGCGCACCGTCCGCCCTCGCCGAAGTGATGGCGCCGCCACTCCGCCGGATTGGACGCGATCTTGTCGCGCGACGGGATGTTCCCCTCGAACACGTCCTTCACCGGATTGCGCGGGCCGGGCATCTCCGCGACGGCCCGCCCGGCGTAGACGTCGTAGCCATACTGGAAATCAGAGAAGACGATCAGGGTCGGCCAATCCGACAGGACGAGGCGCGAGGACTCCGCGTCCATCTTCGAATTGTACTCCGACCCATCCGGATAGTTGCAGGCCATCGCCACGAGGCGATTCACCTTCTTCGCCACGAGCGCCTTGCCGTCCAGGGGCGAAATCGCGTCCGGCGCCGTCTCCAGGAGACGCCGCAGGTTCGTGAGGAAGCCGACGGAGCAGATGACGACGGACTTGTCCGGCGCGGCGGCCAACGCCCGGCGGTAGACGACGTTCGCGTCCGGCGCCTGGTCGGCGTCGGGGTACGTCACCGCCTGCGGATAGTCCCGAATGAGCTTGCGGTACTTGTAGTGTCCGCCGTCGCCAAAGGTCTGCGCCTCGCCGAGCGGCGCCGCCGGATCGACCTTCTCCTTCGCGCCCGGATAGGCGCCGAGAATGCCCATCCCCTTCGGCGCGCCGACGGGCAGGTCGGCACGTCCGTAGTAGCCGTTGATGACCTGGATGGCGCCGACCGAGGCATTGCCCCGCGTGTTGCTCACCGTCGCCAAAATCTCGCACTCCCCCGCGTCCGCCAGCGCATGCAGGCAGGCAAGCGCCCCGACGTCGTCGAAGTCCGTGATCATGTCCGTGTCAAAGATGACCTTGACCGGTTCGGACTTTGCGTCCCCGGCCTTAACGAGGCAGGCGAGGCCCACGACGAAGAGCCCGAGCATCGCGCCATTGAGGACGTGCGCGCGCCTCGGCGCACCGGCGAACTCCTTCCAGACGAGAATGCCCCAAAGCGCGGAGACGAGCGTCGCGCCCTGTCCGAGCGCATAGGAGATCGCCGCGCCCGCCGTGCCCGCCGTCACGAAGGAGAGGAGCGTGCCCGTCGCCCAGATCGCGCCGCCCAGAACGCCGACGAGATGAATCGGCAACGAACCCTTGAACCAGTCCGCCGCCCGGACGGGCTCGCCCGCGACGGGCCGCCGCATCGCGAGCGTGTTGAAGACGAAGTTCGAGGCGAAGACGCCGAGGGCAAAGACGAAGAAGCCCGTGTAGGGCGTCAGCTTCCCGGCGGCGGGCGCGGCGGCGCCCTGCTGGAACGAGAGATCGACGGCGCGGTTGACGAGCGGCGAGAACCAGCTCATGAGCAGGCCCGCAAGCACCGCCAGGGCCAGGCCCTTCCGAACGCGCCTCGGCGAATCCGCCGCGCCCGCGCCCGCCTGCTTCGCCCGGAACGCCAGCGCGTTGCAGACGATGGAGGCGACAATCAGCGCAAGGCCCGTCCAGATGAGCGTGGGATTGCCCTTGCCGTCCACGAAATAGTTCGCGACCGTGCCGCCCACAAGCGCAAGGCCGACGCCGACCGGGAACGCGACGGACATCCCCGCGACCGCAATTGCCGCCGCCAGCAGGATGTTGGACGCATTGAAGACGACGCCGCCGAGGAACGGCCCCAGCGCGTTCGCGCCGAAGCTCGCCTTGAGGTTCGCCACGAAGCCCCAGGCGCGCTGCGACCCGGACGAGCCCAGCGTGACGCCCGCCAACACGGAGAAGAGGAGAAGGCCGATCACGTAGTCCCAATAGAAGAGTTCGTAGCGCCAGCTCCGCCCCGCGAGCTTCTGGGTGTTGCCCCACGAGCCCCAGCAGAGCATGGTCACGACACAGAGCAGGGTTTGGATGTTTGGGGGTTGGGGAGGTTGGGGGTTAGGGGAGTTCGCGGCGGAACGGAATGGAGGACTGGGCTCCGGGGCGCGTGACGGAAATCGCGGCGGCCTTCTGCGCGAAGGCGATCGCGTCCGCGCAGTCCCGGCCCTCGGCGAGCGCGACGGCGAACGCGCCGTTGAACGTGTCGCCGGCCGCGACGCAGTCGACGGCCTTTACGCGCCGGGACGGGAAGATGCGGTCGCAGTCCCCGCAGTAGACGCCCTTCGCGCCCAGCGTGACGAGGACGTGCCCGACACCGCGCGCCTGGAACCAGTCCCGCGCCCGACGCGCCGAGGCGACGTCGGTGACGCGCACACCCGTCAGGATCTCGGCCTCCGTCTCGTTCGGCGTGATCCAGTCCAGCTGCGCGTAGAGCGCGCGCGGCAGCTTCCGCGCCGGCGCGGGGTTGAGGATGACCGTCGCGCCGCCCGCGCGGGCGGCCTTCGCGGCGGCGAGCACGGTCTCGACGGGCGTCTCCAGCTGCAGGAGAAGGACGGTCGCCTGCGCGACGTCGGCGGCGAACGGCGCGATGTCCGCCGGCACAAGCGTGCCGTTCGCGCCCAGCGCCACGGAAATCACGTTCTGGCCCTTCGCATCGACCATGATGAGGGCCGTGCCGCTCGGCTCCGCCGGATCGACGACGAGGCGGGCGGCGATGCCCTCCCGCTTCAGTCGCGCCGCCGTCTCGCGCCCGAACAGGTCGTCCCCGACCTTGGCGACGAACGTGCAGACGCCCCGGCGCGCGGAAAGCCGCGCGACGGCCACCGCCTGGTTCGCGCCCTTCCCGCCGGGGTTCATCAGGAACTTCCCGCCCGAAACCGTCTCGCCCGGCACGGGAATCCGCGCCCCCGCGATCACCATGTCGGTGTTCGTCGAGCCCAGGACAACAATCTTCCGTCTCTGCTTCATGGCGGGCATTATCGCACATCGGCGAGCCCCCGACAAGAGCCTTTCCGCGCTTCGCCGAAAAAACCTGCCTTTGCAGGTTTGCGGACGCGCCCGGCCGCCCGCGTCACCTCAGATGTCGACTTCGACCTCGACGGTCGCGGGCGGAGCCGACGGCTTCGCCTCCGGAGCCTTCGGCGGACGGCCCGTCGCGCTAGGGCCTCCTGGCCGCTGCTTCGGCGCGCTGAAACACGCGCGCGTGAACCGCCTTGAGCGCGGCGGGGTCGAACTTCAGCACTTTGCGGTCGTAGGTCAGCAGGCCGTTGATCTCGATCTCCACGTCCGTAGTCTGCGTATAGACGGCGCCGCCGAGTCCCTTCTCCGCGAGCGCGCCCACC
>ONTV01000165.1 GCA_900320855.1 uncultured Lentisphaerota bacterium | reverse complement strand
GTGAACGGTGAATCTGGACGTGCCGTCCTTCATCTCACCGCCGTTCCCGGCGCGACGCGTGCGCTGGATGCGTCAGGTTCGTCCGATCCCGACGGCGATTGCCTGTCCTACATCTGGCAGATCTACCGCGCCGCGAGTTCACTGAAGGGCGGTGCGCTTAAGGCCGACGGCGCAAAGGCGACTGTCGATCTCTCCGACGTGGCGGCCGACGGACGGGGAGACCTTCACGTCATCCTCCGCGTCCGTGACAGCGGGACGCCCTCCCTCGCCGCCTACCGCCGCGTCATCGTCCATGTCGGCCGCAGGCCCCCGCGGACTGCTTCAGCACGCTAACCGTGCGCGCGTACGCCACCACCCTGCGGGGTAGTGGTGCGGGGGAGGGTTTCCGTGATAGAATATCGGCATGAAAAACCTCTCCATTGTTTTTGCGCTGTCGACGGTCTTTGCGTCCGCCGTTCTCTGGGCTGAACCCGTCACCTGCCTGTCGCCCGACGGGCGTGCGGTTGTAACCTTCGACCTCACCGCCGTGGGTGAACCGACCTATTCATTCGCGTTCCGCGGCGAGACCGTGATCGCGCCGTCAAAGCTCGGCTTTGACATCAAGGCGCTCGGGGCGGATGCGTTTGACGGACGCAAGGCGGCGGACCTGCGGCGCGACTTCGTGCTGACGGATGTCAAACGCGCGACTGCGGACGAGACGTGGAAGCCCGTCTGGGGCGAGGAGAAGGAGATTCGTGACCACCATAACGAACTCCTTGTCGCGCTTGTGCAGAAGACGACGGGGCGTCGCATGAACGTGCGGTTCCGTGTTTTCGACGAGGGACTCGGTTTCCGCTACGAGTTTCCGTCCGAAGAGGACAAGGGCGTCGCGCGCCTCGTGCCGGGGCAGCAGATCGTCCCGCAGGGCCAGACGCAGCCGCTTACGCACTTCACGATCGTCGAGGAACGCACGCGCTTCAACCTGCCGTGCGATCCGCTGGCCTGGTGGATTCCGGCGGACTACGAGACGCAGGAGTACCGCTACACGAATTCGAAGGTGACGGAGATCCCGTCCCTCTTCAAGGGCGCGCCCGATGCGAACCTCTCCACGACGCTCACGCCCGTGCCGTGCGTGCAGACGGCGCTCATGCTGAAGTATCCGAGCGGACTGCTCGTCAACCTCCACGAGGCTGCTTGCGTCGACTATGCGACGATGCACCTGAAGGTTGACGGACACGACTTCGAGTCATACCTGACCCCTGATGCGACGGGCGCGAAGGGGTGGCTCCAGACGCCGTGCCGTTCGCCGTGGCGCACGGTCATCTGCGGCGCGAAGGGGGCGGACATCCTTTCCTCGCGCCTGACGCTCAACCTCAATGAGCCGTGTGCGCTCGCGGATACGAGCTGGATTCATCCCGTCAAGTATGTCGGCGTCTGGTGGACGATGATCACCGGTGCGAAGAACTGGGCGTACAAGCCCGATCCGACGATGCACGCGGCGAATACGACGAACGTGATCCGCCACCTCGACTTTGCGGCCGAGCACGGTTTCGACGAAGTGCTCGTCGAAGGCTGGAACATCGGCTTCGAGGACTGGTTCGGCAAGGAGAAGGACGCCGTCTTCGATTTCGTCACGCCCTATCCCGACTTCGATCTCGAGGGACTCAACGCCTATGCGAAGAAGAAGGGCGTCAAGCTCATGATGTACCACGAGACGAGCGCCTCGACGCGCAACTACGAGCGCTGCCTTGATGCGGCGTACGGCCTCATGAAGCGCCTCGGCTACGACTCCGTCAAAGCGGGCTACGTCGGCAACATCCTGCCGCACGGCGACCACCACTACTCGCAGTGGAGCAACAACCACTACCTCTACTGCATCAAGGAGGCGGCGAAGCGCCAGATCATGGTCAACCAGCACGAGGCGGTGCGTCCCACGGGACTCTGCCGCACCTGGCCGAACCTGATCGGCAACGAGTCCGCCCGCGGCACGGAGTACGAGTCGTTCGGCGGCAACAATCCCGACCATACGACGATCCTGCCGTTCACGCGGCTTATCGGCGGACCGATGGACTATACGCCCGGCATCTTCGAAGCCGATCTCTCGAAGGTCTGTTCGTGGAAGAAGCAGTTCATCTCGACGACGCTCTGCGGACAGCTTGCGCTCTACGTGACGATGTACTCGCCCCTCCAGATGGCGGCGGATCTTCCCGAGAACTACGAGAAGCGCCTCGATGCGTTCCAGTTCATCAAGGACGTCCCGTGCGACTGGGACGAGACGCGCTATCTCGAGGCCGAGATCGGTGACTACCTGACGATCGTTCGCAAGGCAAAGGGCAAGGACGAATGGTACATGGGTTCGAAGTGCGATGAGAACGGACATAAGGCGAAGATCACGTGCGACTTCCTGACGTCCGGCAAAACCTACACGGCGACGATCTACGCCGATGCGCCTGAAGCGCGCTATGGCGGACCGACGGCGGATCGTTACGTCATCACCAAGCGCGAAGTCACGCGCGAGACGGTTCTCGATCTCGTTGCTCAGCCGGGCGGCGGCTGGGCTGTCAGCTTCAAGTAAGGAATATCATGCTGTTCGCTCCGTTGTTCGCCGCCAGCCTAGCGATCTCCGCCGCGTTGAGCGGCGGATTCGAGGCTCCGCATCAGGAACCGACCGTCTGGGCTGACATTCCGGATATTGCCATCTGTCGGAAGGGACCGAAGTACTACATGGTCTCGACGACGATGCACTACAATCCCGGCATTCCGGTGATGGTGTCGACGGATCTCGTTGACTGGAAGATCGCAAGCTATTGCTACGAAACGGCTGAGGACCGTCCCAAGGATCGTCTGGAGAACGGCGAGAACGACTACGGCGTGGGCACCTACGCCTCGTCGATCCGCTACAACGAGGCGGACGGCTATTTTTATGTCATCAGCCTCAACCCGGCGATTGATGTGACGTACCTTTTTCGGACGCGCGATCCGGAGTCCGAACCCTGGACGTTTGCACGTCTGCCGAAGGCGCAATACGACGCCTCGATCTTCTTCGATGAGGGGCGCATCTACGTATATGCGAGCCAGGGGAGTCCCGAAGGGTTCAAGGTGCGGCTGACGGAGATGAAGAGCGACCTGTCCGGTTTCGTCGACGGCGGCGAGATCGTCATCCCGAAGGTGAATGACTGCATCGAGAAGGCCGGGCTCGGCGAGGGCACGCAGGTCTTCAAGCGCAACGGCTGGTACTACGTCGTCAATATCAGCTGGGGGGAGAAGGGCCGTGCGGCGGTGATGCACCGTTCGCGCACGCGGAAGGGCCCCTGGGAAGGCCGCGTCATCTTCCAGTTCCAGGGCATCGCGCAGGGATCGCTGATTGAAGCGCCCGATGGCGAATGGTATGCGTATTTCTTCGGCGACCGCGGCGCCGTGGGGCGGTGTCCCTACATCCACCGCGCGACCTGGGTGGACGACTGGCCTGTCATCGAGACGGCGAACCTGCCGCGGCGCGCCGGGATTCCAAGCTGCATTGCGTCCGATCCGTTTACGGGTCCGTCGCTTCGCAAGGAATGGCAGTGGAACCACAATCCTGTCGAGTCCCTTCGGTCGCTCACTGCGCGCAAAGGCTGGCTCCGCCTTTCCACCGACCGCCTCGACGCCGATCTCGCAACCGCCCGCAATACGCTGACGCAACGCACCTGGGGACCAGTCTGCTCGGCGCTGACGAAGCTCGATCCGACGCATCTCAAGGTCGGCGATCGCGCGGGACTGACGCTTTTCCAGCGCGACTACGCCGAAGCGGCGGTGACGCGCGAAAACAACGGACTCGCCCTCGTGCTCCGGCAGGCTAAGGACGGAAAGCCCGGCGCCGAGGTGGCGCGTGTCGCGTTGCCGAAGAACGCACGGGCCGTCTACCTGAAGGCCGAAGGCGATTTCCGCCGGAAACGGGAGAACTTCTACTGGGGCAATCCGCCAGGGGTGGACGAAGGTTCGTTTTCCTACTCGCTGGATGGCAAGAGCTGGCAGACGCTCGGGAACAAGGTTCCGCTCGTCTACACCGCGCCTCATTTCACGGGTTATCGTTTCGGACTCTTTATGTATTCGACGCAAGTGGCGGGCGGATTCGCCGATTTTGACGGTGTCGCCTTCAAATGAGAACTGCCTGAATGATAGGCCACTCCAGGGTGGGGACGGCCTACGCCGAGGGAAATGCGCCGAAGAAAACGCCTTGCGTTTTCGCAGGGGAGATTGCCGAAGGCAACGGCGACGCCGCCCGCAAGG
>ONTV01000174.1 GCA_900320855.1 uncultured Lentisphaerota bacterium | reverse complement strand
CCCGCCCACTTCTCGCACTGGCGGAGGCGGTAGACGACCGCGCCCTTCTCGTCGCGCGTGCAGGCGTCGAGCTTGACGCTCCACGAGGGGCACCGCTGCCAAATGCTCCGCGTTGCCGGACGGTCCTCCAGCAGGTTCGCGCGCGGCGGCGGGAGGCGCACCTTGCGCTTGTCGGGACAGGTCCAGTTGACTTCGACACGGTCAGGGACGAGCGCGACGGTGCGCGGCAAGGCTTCGTCCGTCACGACGGAGAGGTCGAGAATCGACGCATCCTTCGGCTCGACGGCGAAGGGCGGGAACGCCGCCGCGCGCTGCCCGGCGAGGTAGAGGTTCGTCACGGACACGCGGCAGTTGCTCGTGTTGAGCCATTTCGCGGGATCGTTCAGGACGGCGACCGAGACGCCGTTCGTCTGACCGGCCAGCCGCCAGTTGTCGCGACCGGAGACGTGCGGCACGGACAGGTTGCGGAACGCGAACGTCTTCGGGCGATCGCCCATGTTCTTGCACCGGAAGACCGTCGATCGTGCGGCACTCTCGGACAGCACGGCCCTCTCTATCCTCCGCATCATCCGCGAACTGACGATCAACGCAATCCGCCATGGGCGAGCCTCGGCCATCAAGGTCGCCGGCTGCATCGAAGGTCCCCATCTGCTCTTTTCCGTCACGGACAACGGTTGCGGATTCGATCCGACCGCCTGTCCAGGCATCGAACAGGGGCACTTCGGCCTTCAAGGCGTCGTGGAACGACTCGAGTCTCTTGACGGCTCCCTGCGGATCGACAGTTCGCCCGAATCGGGAACGCACGCGCGCATTGTCATCGCCATCCCAAAGGACATTCATCCGGCATGAAAAAGATCCGAATACTGCTCGTTGACGACCACGCCGTCGTCCGCATGGGCCTTGCCGCGCTTTTAAGCGCAAAGGCCGACCTTGAAGTCGTCGGACAAGCCCGAAGCGGTGAACAAGCCGTTGCGGAATCCCGTCGGCTGAGACCCGATGTCGTCGTCATGGACCTCATGATGCCAAAAATGGACGGAACGACCGCCACACGCCTCCTGTTGCAGGAGACTCCGGGCGTCCGCGTCCTCATCCTGACCAGCTTCGCGACATCCGACGGAATTGCCCAAGCCCTCGCGGCAGGCGCAGCAGGCGCCATCCTGAAAAGCGCCGAGAACGACGAGCTGGTCTCGGCCATCCGTGAAGTCGCCGCCGGCAAGACCTCCGTCAGCTCCGAGATCAGGAACCAGATGAACGCTGACCCGCCGATCCTTGGGCTGACTGGGCGGCAGACCGAAGTCCTGCAGTCCCTGGTGCGCGGCCTCACCAACAAGGACATCGCCAAGCAACTCGGGCTTTCCGCGCGAAGCGTCGAGGAACACGTCAACCATATACTCGAGAAGGTCGGCGCGGCGAACCGCGCGGAAGCCGTCGCCATCGCCCTCCGCAAGCACCTGCTGAAGATCTGACGAGAAGGCCGAAAGCGCGGCGGGGCGGCACGCACCGTGCCGCCCCGCCCCTATTCCGACCAGAGGCCTCCGTCAGAGCGGAAGCATGCCGCCCTTCTTGCAGGGAGGCGGCGGATTCTTGACGGCGTCAAGGACTTCCGTCCCGACGACGCGGACCGGATAGCCGGAGACCTCCGCCTTCACCTTCTTGAAGACGAAGTAGTCCTCCGTCTTGATCGAGTAGCGGGCCGCCGCGATCGAGTCGCACTTCGCCTCGTCGCAGGCGTTCGCGTACGCGCCGTTCTTGGCCTTCGCCTGCGCACCGAAGCCGAACTCGCCCTGGTCGGCGATGTGGGCCGTCGAGCCCCAGCAGATGAACCCGAACAGGCAGTTGAGCTGGTCAGACGCCTGGACGCGCTCCTTGCCGACCTCGTACTTGACGTGCACACGGTCCTTGACCGCGCACGGCTTGAGGCACGAGTTCCCGCCGTCGTTCTTGTTGACCGAAAGGCATCCGCTCGCCAACGTGGCAAGAGCCGCTGCCATCATCAGTTTCTTCATGTGTTGTCTCCTTCTTGTTTCCCTTGTTCATCCGCCGAGCCTTCAGGCAAACGCCCGAATACAAAGCCCCTTGGACAAAAATAACCTGCTCAGCCCGCGCGCAACAGCCCGGCCTACTGGATCGCCTGGGCGCCCTTGTCCGGCAGCGCGCCGAGGAGCTTGAGCGCCATCTCCCACGGGCAGCGGTTCGCGTACATGTCGCACTGCGTCGTGATCGCCCCCCGTCTCGGTCTTTTCGAGGGCCTTCCAGAGGTTCTTGAGCGGGGCCTCCTTCGTGCCCGCGTTCTTGTTCTTGCCGGTGACAAGCGACATGTAGATGTCCGCCGCCGACAGGCTCGTCGCCGCAAGCGCGGCCAGCGCCGCCGCAGACAGGCGCTTTACGATAGTTCCGTTCATGTTAATTCCTCCAGGCGTTTTTCGTTCGTCATGGTTTCGTGCCCTTCTTCAGAATACTTGTATTATACCAAAATCCAGCCATGTGTGTTGCTAAAAAGTTTGGAAGGATTTGGGCTGTCCGAATTATCGTCCGCGCTCCGGGGAAACCAGCGTCCACAGGGTCGATGACGCGGACTGATAGATGGTGCCTTTCCGGAGAACGGTTTGTTCTATCGTACGACGAGCGGGGCGGGAAGGAGGATCGTGCGCGGCGGGAGATGCGGCGCCTTGATGCGCTGGAGAAGCGTCTGGTACGCGACGTGCGCCAGATCGTCCAGCGGCTGCCGACACGTCGTCAGTCCGAGCTGCGCGGCGACGGCCACGTCGTCGAAGCCCGCAAGGCGGATGCCCGTACCCTTCTTGACCGCCTCCAGCGTCCCCTTCAGCGTCGCCGCCGCAACGTCGTTGCCGGAGACGAGGGCGTCCGGACGCTCGACCGTCAGGAAGCGCGAGACGCGGCGACGGTCTTCCGGTTCGCAGCGAAGGACATTGTGGCGGTGCGACCACGGGAGGCCCGCCTCGAGAACCGCGAGCGCCACGCCGTGCAGACGGTCCGTCACCGTCGGCGCCGCCCCCGGCCGCTGGAGAAAGCAGATCTTCCTTGCGCCCGCGCGGACGAGATGCCGCCCAATCGCCAGTCCCGCCGACACGTTGTCGATGCCGACGAGATCGTAGGACGACCGTTCCGGCGACGGCACGATGTCGTAGTCGAGCAGGAGGACGGGGATCCCGTACTTGTCAAAGTGCGCCAGCACCGCGCGCGACGCCGCCGTGTAGTCCGCGACAAATTCAATCGGCTGGAAGAAGACGCCCGACACGCGCTCCTTCGCGAAGAGGTAGGCGATCCGCCGCGCCTCGCGCGCCCGCACGGTCGGCTTGTCGCTCCGAATCGCCTCCGTCAGGACGCGCCAGCCGCCGTGCGCGGCGACGCGCTGCAGCTCCTCGACGATCGGCGAGAAGATTTCGGCGTAGCACACGCCCGGCACGACGATGCCCAGCGTCCCCGTCGCGTTGCGCGCAAAGCGCGTCAGCATCGACGGAGCCCCCTTGCGCGTGACGACCAGCCCTTCGCGCTTCATGTCGAGCAGGACGCGGCTCATCGTCGGACGGCTCACGCCGAAGCGGCGCGCCAGCGCCGTCTCGCTCGGGAACCTCGGCGCGTCGTCAAACTTCCCGGCCAGGATTTCGCGCCGCAGCTGCTCGAAGATCTCCGCGTGGCCCATGGGAAGGACGCGGCGTCACCGCCGCCGCACCGGGATGGATTCGCGGTAGAGCTGATAGGCCTGCGCGATCTTCGGCTTGCCCTGCTTGCGCAAGGCGCGGATGAGCCCGTCGAGCGCGTCGAACGACGTCGGGCTTGCCGCGACGGCGCGCGAGTAGATCTCGACCGCCCGCGCCGGAAGCCCCAGGCGCGCGGCCAGGGCCCCCGCCGTCAGGAACGTCGAGACCTTGCTCGGCTGCAGGGCGCAGGCGAGCTGGTAGTTCTCCATCGCCCGCATCTGCGGGTTCGCCTCACCGCCGCGCTTCTTCGACGGCGCCGTCTTCTGCCAGCATTTCGCGAGGCCGAGCGCCGCCGGAGCAGACAGCGGATCGGCCTTCAGCGCGGCCTCGTACTCCTTGCGCGCCGTGTCGCTGCGCCCCTTCTTCTCGGCGGCGGCGGCACGGGCCAGCGCGGCGGCGGCGG
>ONTV01000212.1 GCA_900320855.1 uncultured Lentisphaerota bacterium | reverse complement strand
GCGCGCGTGGGACGCCTACTTCTGCGACGAGGGACACGGCTCGCACCACAACGCGGTGCATGACGGCTTCACGAACTTCCGGAATGGACGGAACGTGATGCAGATGGACGGGCAGTGCGCGGCGGTCGCGGCGATCCTGGAGCTGCTTGTCCACGAGATCGACGGCGAGCCGCGCTTCTTCCAGGGATGTCCCGAATCGTGGAAGGACGTTTCGTTCGAGAACGTCGCGCTCTCGGACGGCCGTCGCGCCAGCGGCCGCCGGCTGAACGGCGCCGTGACCGTCACCGTTCGCGCGCCCGCCGAGTGAGCATGAAGACCGTCGTCTACCTTTACGAGAGTGCATTCATGATGTGGCGCCGACGGCTCGAGGGCATCTACGCCGTTGCGCGGAAGGAAAACTGGCACATCGAGTCGGTTGACGTCGGCGAGCTGGCGGGAAGCGTGACGGCGCTGCTGGACTACTGGAAGCCGGACGGCCTCATCGTCGAGGGCGGCGTCCTCCTTCGCCCGAAGTGTCCGGTGGCGGCATTTGCCGGACGCCCGGTCGTCTACTGCGATGCGGACGTCGCGCGGATCGGCACACACGCCTTCGTCGTCCAGCAGGATTCCGAGGAGCTCGTGAAGAAGGCGCTGAAGGAACTGCTGTCGCGCGATTTCGACGACTATGCCTACGTCCATTACCGGACGCGCCGGGACTGGTCGCAGGCGCGCGAGGCCATCTTCCGGCGCGAGATGTCCCGCCGGGGCAAGCGGGCGCATGTCTTCCGCTCCTGGGACGGCGCGCCGGACGAGGACGGACCGGCGTTCGGCCGGCGGCTGGAGGCGTTCGTCGCCGGGCTGCCGAGGCCGTGCGGCGTGCTGGCGGCGAACGACGAGATGGCCGTGCACGTCCTGCGGGCGGCGGCGCGCGTGGGGCTGGACGTGCCGGACGAGCTGGCGGTCATGGGGATCGACGACGACACGCTCGTCTGCGAGAACACGATGCCGACGCTCTCCAGCGTGGCGCCGGCCTTCGCGCGCGCGGGCAAGCTCGCCGCCGGGCTTCTGGCCCGACGCCTCCGGCATCCGGAGACGCCGCCCGTCCAGCTGACGTTCGGCTCGCTGCCGATCGTGCGCCGCCTCTCGACGCGGCCGCTCGAACGGGCTGACCGCTTGGCCCTCCGCGCGGTCGAGTACGTGCGCGTCAACGCCTGTTCGGGCATTACGGTGGCGGACGTCGTGCGGGAGATGGGCCTGCGGACGCGGACGGCCGAGAATCGCTTCAAGGCCGTGGCCGGGCGGCCGATCCGCGACGAGATCCTGTCCGTCCGGATCGCCCGCGCGAAGCAGCTGCTGGCGGAGTCCGACAAGAGCATCGAGACCGTCTTCGTGCAGTGCGGCTATCGGGACGCGCGTTCCCTGCGCTACGTCTTCATGAAGGCGACGGGCCTGTCCCCGCTGGCCTATCGCAAGCAGATCCGTCGCGAGCGGAAGGCGTCGGGGGCCAAGGCCCAGCCGCCTGCCTGAAGTACGCGCCCAGAGATTCCAAATGGCGAATAAGTCGCATTGATTAGAAGGCTGTTTGGCCTTGCAGAATTTGGGCTACGATGACCTATTGGTTGACGTGGCCCAAACTTTTTCTTCAAAAAGTCTAAATTCACCCTTGACTTTCGCCTGAAAAGTAAGTATAATACTTTCTATGAACTTAAAAAAGAGAGAGTGGGCGATGAACTTAAAAAAGGCTGAGGAAGGCCCTAGGGGAGGGGCCGGTGATGGACGGGACGCTGTCGTCAATCGACCTTGGTACTTCCGTCCGTTACCAGCTGACGCGCAAGGAGGACGGCAGGACGAAGACGATCTACGTGCCCCGTCATGCTGCGGCGGAGGTCGCGGACTGGACCGGGCGCTGGCGTCAGGTGCGCGAGCTGCTGAAGGAATTGAGCGCATTCTCGCGCCGGGAGTTTCCTGGACTCCTGGAGAGGCCCGCAACGAAGAAGTCGGGCCGTGGGGGCAGCGGAAGTTCGAGTTCAGGGGGCGAAGGCCCGCGAAAGGGCCTGACTACGAAGAGGCCCTCAAGGCCCTGAGGGGGTTTCTCGAACCGTTCAGGAACGTCCTCAACCCGCTTCTCGTCGGCCTGGTCGATGCCGAATACGAGGAGAAGTGCGTCTATTCCACGCTCACCGTCGTCTGGACGGTGATCCTCGGCTTCCTTCAGCATCTGCGCAGCCGCAACGCGATGGATGCCGAACGGGAGACGAAGGGATACTCGATGTCCGTCTTCGACCTGTCGGAGCAGCCGTACGATCCCGAAGGCGGGAAGCTTCATACGGCCTGTTCGGAGACCTGTCGCAAAAGGCTGTCGAAGGCGGAGACGGCGAAGCTGGAGGGCGCGCTTGTCGGGATGGTGCGCTACCTCGTGCGTGCGCTACCTCGTGCGCGGGAAGTGGTTCCGCGACGCGATGCTGTGCGGCTGCCTGTGCGTGGCCGTGGACGGGACGCTTTGCGAACGCAGGCGCGGACCGGACCTTTCCGATATCGAGAAGCGTCGCTATGCGCTGGAGGCGCGCATCGTCACGCCGTGGGGGTGGAACATCCCGATCATGAGCGAACCCGTCGAGGCCTATGACGGCGACAGGGAGAAGCAGGATTGCGAGAGCAGGGCCTTTGAACGGCTTGCGAGGAGGCTCAAGGCGGCTTTCCCGCATCAGGGGTTCTGCATCATCGGCGACGCCCTCTACGCCTGTCGCCCGGTCATGGACATCTGTCGTGCAAACAGGTGGGAATTCGTTCTGACATTCAAGGAAGGCGTCATGCCGAAGGTCTGGGACGAGGTCTGCCAGGCGCAGCGGAGGGTCGGATCGAGCAGCTTTCGGGAGATGCCGGATGAAGACGGGAAGATGTGTCCCGTCGGCGTGGTGGCGTGGGTCGATGCCCGTGAGACGGCGTATGAG
>ONTV01000215.1 GCA_900320855.1 uncultured Lentisphaerota bacterium | reverse complement strand
GAATTGAAAGCGCCGCCGCACATGATTTGATAACTGCCGTGCGAAGAATTTCCATAAAAAGGCGCGATCTGCTCCGTTGTATATTTCGGGCGTGCGGCACTGTCACGCGTCCGTTCGTAAACATTTCCAAGCATATCGTAAAGACCAAACGCATTCGCCTGTTTCGTGCCGACCGGGTGTAGCTGCCCATCTGAGTTCTCGGCATACCAAGCAACTTCATCCAAAGTATAGCCACCGTAGACGGCAGCATTGTCGCCGGCGCGACAGGCGAATTCCCACTCGGCTTGGGTTGGCGCATGTATTGTGGAAAAGCCGGTCTTGGTTCGGGCATAATGTATCAACGATGATTCTTCAACATTGTTGTCGCCGATCGTCAAATAGCCGTCGTAAGGGATTCCCGCCGCCGAACCAGACAAATTGTCCAGTGGCAGATTGTCGCCAAGCGTAGAGGACGGATTGTCCGCCGCACTGCCAAGTAGCGTGGCATACTGCCCTTGAGTCACAGGAAAGATGCCCAAATAGAAATCGTTTGTAAGCGTCACATAATGCACGCTTTGGGCATCCGCATAGCCGGCTTCCCAAGCCGGCGCCCCGGCACGATAGCGGGCGGTCGCCGCAGGAATCTTGCGAAAGACCATCTTCGTCGTGCGATACATGTCATTCGTGACGCCGCCCGGCAGCGCATCCTCCGAAGCGTAGTAGCGGTGCGCCTGCGCGCCGGTAAGATCTGCCACGAGATACGGCGCGGGCGACTCGACCGGCCACGCCGTGACACGCGCGACAATCTCGCCCGTAATCTTGCCGCCTTCCGGCCAAAACTTCCACGGTCTCCAGGTAATCGACCGGCCGTTGCCTCGGGCGACAAGCTTCGCCAGGTCGCCCTGCATACCCTGCAGGTGCGCACCGGACACCGCCACTCCGTTCGTCGCGAGCGATACGGTCACGACGGCATCCAGATCCAGGTCATACGTGATGGTGACAGGCCGGTTTTGCTCCTGTTTCAACTGGACGTTCGTTACCGTCGGGATTCCCGACGCCAATGCAACCGCTGCGAATCCAATCGTCAGCAAAGCGAGAAAAGTCTTCATTGCTTACAGCCCTCCAACATCGCATTACCTGATGATGACCGTTAATCCAGGTCGCGCGAGACAATCGAAGATCGTCACGATATTGGACAGGCAGAACGACCATCCGCGCCCCTCGAACGGAGAGTCTTCCGTCGCCGCGCACAGACAGTCGAATGTGCCGCCAGCGCGGATATCGGCGCCGGATGAAGCACTGCCTGAGGCGGAACAGGAACGACCGATGTCCCCGGTTATGATGCACCTCGCCGCACGGACAGGAGTTGCGGCCATCAATGCCAGGCACCCCCCCCCCCCCCCCCCCCTGTCAAGGGGGGGGAATCGAGATCGCCGTACTCGGGTGCGATTCTAAACCGTTGAACCGCTTGCGCGCAATTCGGTTGGTATCGAGGCCTGCGCCGACCTGCTCGCCCGAACCACTGGTCGGACGCGCAGGCGACGCGCTGCCGCTACCGCAGCTGCCGGACCTTCGAGCGGATGTCGGGATCGAGCGAATTCTGCACGTTGTACGTCTGGATCGGGTGGACCTTCCCGTCGCCCGCGCCCTTCTCCATCTTCGCCCGGAGCGCGCCGAAGTGCCGCGCGTAGACGTCGCGCGGACGGCACCCCTGCGCACGGCAGACGGCGGCGGCCATCCCCACGACCTCGCCCATCATGCCGTGCGTGCGCATGAGCCGCGTCGTGCCGAGCGCGACGTGCGTGACGGAGATGTCGCGCCCCGCCATGAAGAGGTTCGGGACGTTCCGCGAGTAGAAACAGCGGTACGGAATCGGGTACGGCCAGATCACGTGGTTGTGCGAGTCGGCCTGGAACGCCTCGCCCGCGAAGCCCGTCACGGACGCCTCCTTCGGGAAGTGCTGGTCGATCGTCCACGTCGCGGCGCACGTGCCGTCCGGCTGGACGTCGCGGCTCATGAGGTGGTTCTCCGTCAGGATGAAGTCGCCGAGCAGCCGTCGCGACTCGCGCCGCCCGGCGACGTAGGCGACCCAGTCGAGGTCCGCCGTCACGTAGTCGGACTTCTTCGAGAATCCGTTCTTGAGGTACGACCAGTTCGAGTAGACGACGAGCAGCCCGTAGTCGCGGATGCG
>ONTV01000177.1 GCA_900320855.1 uncultured Lentisphaerota bacterium | reverse complement strand
TCACGTCCACCGAGGCATACCCCGGCTTGGCAGACCCACTGCCGCTCGTGAAGTCCAGCGCGTAGTCGGACGCCGGGAGCGGCGCCACGCGCCCTTCGTCAATGAGCTTGACCCACGACTCGTTTCGCCAGAGCACGTTGCGAGCCGAAACACCGGCCATGTCGCCTTCTGTCTTCGTCGCCCACGGGATGCCATTGACGAGGCTCCACTGCGCCGGATCGAAGTCAAGCGTGACGACGCCGCTGCCCTCATTGTTTTCATAGTCACGAAACCCGTCCAACCAGATCTCACCCAGCGAATAGGCGCCGCTGCCCTCAAAAGCCAACGTCACGTGCTGCCCCTTGAGCGCAACGCCACGATTGATCGCAAACAAGCCGTTCGTGTGCGCGGCCGTGCGGCGCGGCTGGTCGTCACGGACGACGAAGCGCACACGGTCGCCCGTATGGAAGACACCCTTATTCTTCTCTTCACCAATCTTCGAGCCCGAAGTCTCACCCGAATAGTCAAGAACGACCGTTCCGTCTTCGACCTTGAGAAGAGTCGTGAACGTTGAGATCTCTTCCGCACGCCTGCCCGAAGCCTTCAGCGTCAGCGTGCCAGCGCCCTGCTTATAGACGGCATTCGCATACGCAAGACCCTGGACGGGGGCGTAGTCGACGCCCTCTTCGACCCGAAGAACCATTGTCTGCGGCGTCGAATAAGACTGCTCTGTCAAGTCCACGTCGTTTGACGATGCGAAGAGGTAGCCCGAACCTGCCTTGAAGTCAATCTTTCCCGAACCGCCGACATAGCCCTTGCCAAGCCGAAGATAGCCCGACTCCACGGAGACGTCTCCGCTGTAGCTCGAAAAGTCTCCCGCGAATTCGACCGTTCGGGACGAGATGAGATGCAAGTCGTCCGAACCGCTAACAGCCCCGGAGAGCTTCAGGTTGCCGCCGCCCGCCGCGCCGTTCGCCGCCTCGGTCACGCCACCCAGCCGCGTTTCGGACGCAATGACAAGCGGCCCGCGCCACTCGCCGACCGCGAGCGGGTCGGGATTCATGTTGATCAGCGTGCCCATCGCCGTACGCGGCCCCATTCCGCCCAGGTAAAGCGTGTTGCCGTCGACGCCGGCGATCAAGCCGCCGAGATCCAGGTAGCCCAGCCCCGCATTGTCCACATGGATGGCGTTGTTCCGCCCCAGCGCATGCGAGATGCGCGAGCCCTCCGCCGCAGCTGCTCCGTTAAGCGCCAAGCGCAGGCCGCCTTGCCGAACTGTCAGGTCGCCGGTGAAGGTGTTGTTGCCGGTCATCAACACGGGATTGAACGTATCGGCCACCCCGCTGCCGTTCTTGGCATAGACGGGATTCTCCAGCGTCACGGCATGCGAGCCGTCCGCTTCCGAGATGTCGCCGAGCAGCGCCACCGTGTAGTGCGGGAACGCCCCCAACGAACCGCTGAGCCAGCCGTTTCCGCAGATTCGATCGAAAACGCCCTCGTAATAGACTTCAAGGTCGCTCCGCAACACGAACCCGTTCTCGAAGACGAGCGGAAACCGCTTGCCGTTCATCTTCTCGCGCGGCACTAGATGCCGGATTGTCGCCGGCTGTCCCGCGATTCCCGAATCAAGTGTCAGGGCACACGTCGAGCCAACCGTCGCCGTACGCAGGAAAAAGCTCGAAAAGCTGAACTTCGACGACAACTCGGTCGGCTGTTCGCAGTCTGCCGGACGCACAATATGCCCGACTGTCGCGTCTTCGTCGAGCGAAAGGAAATAGCCGGTCCCCTTCTTCTCCTCCGCGCGAACGGTCAGGGTCGCCCCAGCCCCTGCCGCTTTCGCACCGTTCTTCCAGCTTGCGGACGACGACCAATTGCCTATTCCGCCGACATACTCGCCGTCGCAGGCTTCCGCACCCGACGCGGACAGGGCGCACGCGCACAGCATCACGGGCAACCCCATCAACGACGCCCAAATAAGGGCATCTCGCATCTTGCCTTCGTTTTGTCGCGGACAGTTGAGCTTGATTCGCTTTTGCATGATCACCTCGCTATTCGTGAAAGATGGCAATAGTCTATCATATTACCCTCCTCAAAATTTATCCATTTGCGCAAAAAAATGACAGGGGCAAGCTTTCCACGCCATCGCCCCCTTGACCCCAGTTTACAGCGCGACTGTAGCTTTGCAGTTGGTGGGCAGCCCCTCCTGGTGTGGTATCATTCACGTCTGACTCTCAAGGCTTCCGAGAGCGGACGAACACCGTGGCTTAGGAACTTGTCTTCTCTGCCAACGCCGCGCGAACCTCGGCGAGCACGCGGCGGGCCGTGCCGATGCCGAAGCGGTCAGCGACGGCGAGCAGGTCGTCCTCTGTGACGTCCCGCCGCCGACCGTTCACCGAAAGCTGATGCACGCCTGCATGCGCGCGCCACGGATCGGCGCTCGGAAAATCGCCGCCCGTCAAGTCGTAGGCCGGCGCAAGCTCCCACGCGCCGCCCTGCTTCAGCCGAAACGCGAAATTCTTCGGATGGTCGTCGCATTCGCCCGCAAGCACGTTGAAAGCCATTCGACGAAAGAGCTGTTCGCGCGCCTCATAGCCCAGCCCAAGCTCATCCGCCGTCGCCAAGAGCTGCTCGTACCGGCGATGCTCCGGCGGCGTTTCCGGCGGCAGGTGCGCCAACGCCGAAAGCGTCGCCACGTGAAACCGCTCCCTGTCCGCGCGGTCGAATCGCCTCGTCATGAAATGCCGGAGACCGTCCATCTCGTACAGGCAAGACTCGCTCATGTCGATTCCGGCGGCTCGAGCCTTTCGATACAGCGCATATTCCGCTTCACCTCGCCACGGATATTCGGGCGGCGTAAACTTGACGATCCAATGCTCAAACCCTTCGGGCAAGTCCCGGTCGCCGATCAGAAAGGCGTTCGTCCGGCGATTCCACCCGACGACGGCCTTCGCCTGCGCACCGCCGGCCGACGAGCCCAGGCGAATGATTTCCCGCAGGGCGTCCTCGCCCGTCGCCGAAGCAAGTTCGCCGTTCAGCACGCGCCGCGCGGACTCGACCAGGTTGCGCATGTCAATCGCAGTCGGACGCCCACCCGGACCTCGATCCGGCTCGTAAGTCAGCGCCCCCATCGTCCGTCGGCCGAGATAGGCCAGTCGATCCAGAGGCGTAATCTCGTCGCGGGCAAGCCCATGAACCTGAAGCCAATGATCCACAAGCCCCGTTCCAAACGTATCCGGCAGCGAATCGGCGAAAATCGGCGGTAGCCCGTCATACGCCGCACGCGGCAGATCCGCAAAGACGTAGGGCTCGGCCCTGAGCGGCATCATCAGCGGCGCAATCTCGATGCCCGAAGAAAGGAATGACCTTTCGTACCGAAATGCAAAAGCGCCGCGTTGCGGCGCGGGCACAAGCGTTCCCACGCGCCGCCCCCACAGGGAGACGTTGATG
>ONTV01000069.1 GCA_900320855.1 uncultured Lentisphaerota bacterium | reverse complement strand
CGCAGACGCTCGCGCACCTTCCGCATCACGCCGCCGTCGGAACGAAATCCGAAGACGTTCTTCGCCCCGCCCTCGACCTTCTTCGTTCCGAACGAGACGCCCTTGTAATGGCAGTACTGGATAAAGTTGAGGATCGTCGGGTGATTGAGAGCGCTCTCGTCGCCGACCGGATGAGTGAGGGCGGAGAGGTAGAACGCCGCCCGCCGGTGGTCTCCGCGCCCGAACGCCCGCGCCATCAGCGCCATGAACGTCGCCTTGCCAACCTCGGTATGCATCCAATAGCCGTGGAAACCCCGTGCGGCGATGATCGCGCGGTCCTCGGGACCGACGATTGCCTCGAGGTCATCGAGGTCCCTGAACCGCCGCGGCTCCCATTCCGTCATGTCCGGAAAGTGGCAATAGCTCATCAGCACATTGAAGTCGTCGAAGTCGAACTGCGCCTTGATCTCCGCCGGCAGCGTCTCGCCCGTCAGCTGCGCGACCTCGTCGTGCTCGACATCCCACGCACACGCATCCATCGCCGCGCCAGCAACACACGCAATGCAGACGGAAACAATCGACGCGCTTTTCAGGAAAACCCTTTTCGACATTCTTCTAATCTCCTGTGATATTTGGGGAATGAGATGTGATGTTCTGGGACAGAGAGAGCTGCGTCTAGCGGCAGACGGCGTCGAACCATTTCCCCGGATAGCGGTAGGGCGCACCGTTCCCGGCCAAGCCTACGGTATAGTCGCCGCGCAACGCATCGCGCATGCGCTGGTTTACCTGCACGTTCCAGCCAAATACCTGCCCCTTTTCAAGTTTCAGCCCCGGCACGGCGGTCTTTGGGATGAAGACTTCCCAATGCGACCAGCCCTTCGTGACTTGCGTCCGCGAAACCGTCGCGTCCGCGCAGATTCTCTTTTCGGGCGTCTCGTAATAGACGACCGGCTTCCCCTTAAGATAGCCCGCCTGGAAGACGACGTCGTCGGCATCGTATTCCGCCGGCGCGAACAGCCGACCGTCATTTCGCGGGTCAAAGTAGACCTGAAGCGAATCAGAGTCCGCATAGAGTTCATAGGGGCTGTTCGACATGATGAAATCAGGGTCTTCGACGTCCAGCGTCACGTAGACGCCTTTCGCGTCCCATTCGAGATTGCCGCGAAAGCAGAGCTCTTTCCCATACCGCTCCGCAAGCAGCTCCTTCGATCTCCCGTAAGACGCCCAGGTCGAGTAGAACGCGAACGGCTTGGAACGCGTCTCGCCGCGCTTCGTGCAGTCGAGACGATGAAACGTCCAGCAGGCCTTTTCCGTGCTTTTCCGCGTCGCGAGCGAGACCCAATAGTGGTATGCGCCTGGGTTTGCGGGAACCTCCTTGCCGTCTTCCGGGACATACTCAAAGCGATACGTGCGTTGCCCGCCGGCGGGAACCGACACCGCAAAGGAATCCTGCTTCGCCCGCAGCCCGCCCTGCGGCTTCTGGGCGAGTGCCAGCGTGCCCGTCACCGGCTCTTCCTCCAGGTTGCACACCGTTACGGCGAGCGTCAACCGCTCCGGGTCAAACGCCGGCCGCAGCTCGACCTTGTTGCGCAGCCGTTCAGCGCGCACGGCTTTCGTCAGGAGAAGAGCCCGCACCTTTGACCAGCGCTTCGCCGCCAGTTCCTTCTCGATTCGCGGCAGGACGTCGCGCGCCAGCGACGAGGCCGGACATTCGGTCGCCGCCTTCCGCAGTCCTGTCACGTCCGCAAGGATCCGCTCCACGTAGGCGGCGTCCGGCTCGGCCCGCACGGACTTCGGGTCGAGGTCGAAATCCTGCGGGAAATATTTCAGCTCGCAGGGGCCAAGCTCCAACTTAAACGCGCCCTTGAGCAGTCCCGCGAAGCCACGGCGCTTCGCCGTGACATTCACGCGACACCCCTCGCGGTTCACGGCATACCACCCCTTGCCCTTCGGACCGATGCGCACGGCGACGGGATCGTTGACGAACCCATCCAGCAAACGGAAAGAGCCACGCGGAATCTTCACGTACTCGCGCACGAACGGCTTGTAGATGTCGTTGACGCCAACGTCCGGCATGCCCCAAAAGCCGTGCTCGAAGTCCTGGACATCCGTCTCGGCCAACAGATAAGCGAATGGCTCCAAGACATACGGATCCTGCGGATGCGGCGTCGCGTAATACAGGAACATGTTGTCGTTCCGCAGACCGACCGTCGGCGGCGCCCACCAGGCGTTCTTCCAATAGTTCGTCCCGATGATCGGATCATAGAGCTCGAAGTTGCAGTGCCGGATCACGTTCATCGTCCGAATGCCGTTTTCATTGAGCGTCTGCGCAAATGCGTCCGAATACATGAAATACGGCTCGTTCATGTCCACGCGACCGTTGGCTCGGAAATAGTCCGGCCGCACGAAAAGAACGGGGTCGAGCCCTTCGACATTTCGCAAGGCGTCAAGGTCGATGCCGGCCTCCCGGAGCGTCGCCTTCATGTCGTAGTCCGGCCAGCGATCCAGATGCCGATTGGCATAGATCTCCGGCTTGACCCAGAACTGAAGTGTCAGGTCCTCATGGCCTTCAGCACGCAGTTCAGCGGCGAGTTCCCGTGCGACCTCGACCGTCTTCGCGCACCGCCAGCCCAGCCAGGCCTCCTTGACGTCCTTCGCGCCCTCGACGAGAAAGCGGTAGCGACCAGGCGCATCCGTCGCCGGAACCGTTACTCCCGTCTCCCTCTCAAAGAGCGCGACCGTCTCGGCATCGTAGCCGTTCTCGATGCCCATGAAGTTCGGTGCGCACATCTCGTTCAGCGTCACGCCACGAAAATGGCCGTAGACGGAGAAGCGGTCGCGATAGCCCGCCAACAGACGCTTCAGCGCCGTGCGCACGACAGGGTGGTAGAACTTGAGCGCGCCCCAGCCACCCGTGGACTGTCCCTTGCGATCCTCCAGCGCCACGTTGAGCGACGCATCGCCGCCGAGAGCCGCCAGCCAGTTCCCATTCGCGAGGCGCCAGTTCATCCGAAGCCAGATGTCATGCCCGGCGTCATCGAGCATCCGAGCGCCGAGGTCGTCCCAACCGGGCACGCGCCCCGGCGACGAGCCGAACTGGCTCACGTGCTCGAACGTCGCGTACTGGTGCCCCGCGTCGCCGCTGTAGTCCACTTCCTTGATGATCCAGGCATTCAGCCCCTCGTAGGCCATGTAGTCCAGCACGTTCTGCCACTTGTGCCGATAGAATTCCAGCGACGCGCGCATGTCGCCATAGCCGTTGAAATGCGCGAATCCGAGGTGTGAGTCCATCGTCGGATCCTCGTCCCAAATCCCGAACGTGCGGCGCGCGGCCTTCTCCCGCCTCGGCGCGGCCGACGAACGCGCCGAGGCGTATGTCGCCTCATAGACGCGGATGCGGGCCGCCGCCGGAGGCTTCGAGCCGGGGAACGGACGATAACCCATGACCGCCACGGCCACGGCCGGGCAGTCGGGGAAGAAGAGAAGACGGCGCTTCGCGAGCCGCCCAGTCGTCGGGTTGTCCATGCCCGTCATAATGCCGAAGCAGTCGAGCGTAATCGTGTAGAGGACGCCCCGGTTCTCCGGGTAGACGGCGAGCGCATACTCGCGCTTGGCATCGTCCGGATACTCCAGCTCAATCCAATGAGCCCGTCCGGGGTTCTTCAGCGGCACACGGTAGGCGAAGCCCACGCCGAGGTTGAGGTCGGACTCGCGATAGACGCACCCCGCCGCATTCGTGACGATCGAGGAACCGCAGTGGTTGAACGCGGCGGGCGGGACGTCCCGCGTGCAGTCGATGTCCGCCACGAGCGTCGAGGCGTCGAAGACCTGGCGATCCGCCAGCGGAGCGTGCGTAGCTTCCGGATCCAATGCCATGAGATCGTAGTAGAAATCGCGCTCCCGAATCCGGAAGACGCCGGGACGATCCGGTTTGACCGTCCGCGTGTACTGCGTGAGCCTTCCGCTCGGAAGGTCGCGGCGGCGAAAGCGGATCGCCGTCTCCTTGCCAACCGTCGCCGTATGATCCATCAGTTCCAGCAGGTAAGGCCGCACCTGCGCATATTCCTCTTCGACCTCGCGCGGCGTCAACGCCCGGTCATACAGCTTCACCTCATCGATCGCGCCGCCCCACGAGCACCAGGCGTCTCGACGATGGGTCGGCACGACGCCAATGCGCAACCGCCCCGTGTCTTCGCCGGACGGCACCTTTCCCTTCCACGCCATGCGGTGCAGGAACAGCACGCCATCCAGGAACAGTTCACAGCCGTCCCCACGATACTGGACGAGGACGTGATGCCACTCGTTCGACTTCACCGTCCCAACCCAGTTCTTGCCGTCGCCGATGTCGGCGTAGTCGTAGCTCACGTACGAGCCGGCGTCCAGGTTCCCGCAGATCGCGGACATCAGGCGTCGGCGGTTGCGCGACCGATTCGGCTGGGCCGTCCACTCGGAGCGATCCTCGTTACAGGCGCTGTCGAACTGCAGCATGCCGCCGATCGCGTCCTCGTCCATCTTGAACCAGCACGAGAACGCCCCATTCGTCGGTGTGGAAACAATCTTGCCGACAACGTATTCGAGCCCGCCGTCCTTCTCGTCGACGAACAGGCCACGCCCCCTGACGCCTTCGCAGAAACGGACGCCCTTTGCGTAGACGGGCTCGTTGCCGCGCGAATCCTTGAGCCCGTCCTCGAAGTCCAGCGTATAGACCGGCACAACCGTCGCGAGAAGAAGAATCGAATCAAACAGCATCATCGTGTCTAACCTTTTTCAGAGCGCCGAGACGTCCCGCGCACGCAAATTCCTGAAGCGAACGTTGAAGCCCGCATAACCCAGAAGCCCGATCGCCCCTTCCGTGCGGCGGATGCCCGGATGCGGCTTGCGGTCAGGCGTGTCGCCGTCACCCTGAAATGCGGAAAGGTCGGCTCGCGAGACCTCCACGCCATTCAGCGTCACGCGCACGGTCGAACCGACGACCTCGATCTCGCAGTCGTTCCATTGACCCGCCGGATGCGCATAGCTCCCGCCGACGGCAAAGCCTTTCGCCGCCGGATTGTCGCGACGCGCCGGCGCGAGTCCGTAGACGGCTCCGCAATACTGCGTCGGCGCGCACTTGTCGCGCTTCGCCGAAGCGTCGTAGTAGGCGTCGCCGCCGTCGTCCAGCAGCTGAATCTCGCACAGTGCGGTATACGTCGGGTTCCCCTTTTCCGCCATGCGCACGCCTATGCCGTTGTTTCCGTTCGTCGGCATCAGGAAGTCGAAGCGCAGCACGAAATCTCGAAAGGACTTCTGCGTCACGAGCTGCTCGTCCGTACCGGGACAGAGCTTGTGACGCTCCATCGTTCCCGGAATATACTGAAGAATTCCAGGCTCCGTCGGCTCGACGCCATAGCACGGCACCGCTCCCGACCACCGCCAGCCCGCAAGATCCTGCCCGTTGAACAGCGAACGGAAGCCCGCGCGGCGTTCGAGCGTCGCGCGGCGGATGGCCTTCTCCAAGCAGTCCGCCATGCGCTGGAAACCTGCGTCGTTCGGGTGCAGGGCAACGTCGATCGAGAGATCGGCCAGCTCCTCGTCCGTGCCGCAGTCCGCAAAGAAGTCGGCGACCTCGAAGCCCTCGTCCGCCGCAATCGCCCGCACGAGCTGCGCATACTCTTTCAGGTAGATGCCCCCATGCGGCGCGTCGCTGGACGCTGGCAGGTACGTCCCGAACCCATAGCCGCGCCGTGGTGTGCAGAGGACGATGATGGCGTGCGGGTTGGCCTTTCGGATCTTGTCGACCAGAATCCGGTAATTCGCCGCAAACGTGTTGGCGTTCGTGCCGACGCGATAGTCCGCGAGCGTGCCGACGGGTACGCGATGCCCCCAGTCGTTGATTCCATGCTCGATCGTGTAGAGATCCGCACGCGGCACCTTTGCCCAGCGGTGCCCGCCAATGACGCCGCCGTTGATGGCCAGGTTGTGATAGTCAGTAAAGGAAAGCCGATCCTTAACGCGGCTCTGGTAGCCGCGTGTGAACTTCGCCTCCCCGTATTCGGACGCATGCGCGTCGTACCACGAGATGGAGGTTCCGAACACGCACCAGGAAAGCCCCGTCGGAACTGGCACCGACTCCAGTTCCCGCGCCACCCAGTCGGCGTAGTCGCGCACACACTTTTCCCTCTTCTCGCCGAGCGCGCGAATCGCGGCGACCTGCGACGGAAAGCCACAACTACGCAACTGGTCGAGAAAGAACATCGTCCGCGTGGCGTCGGCCGACGCGCGCGCAGCCCGTAGGAGTGCCTCCGTCCAGACCTTCCGCCCCCGCGCCGCGCGTTCGCATTTCGGCGTCATCGTCCGCTGCGTGACGGCGGCAATCTGCACCGCCCGCAAGGGATCCGTCTCGTAAGCACCCTTCACATCCGCCAGAAGCGCATCCGCCGCCTGCGGCGTCGCCACAAAGCCGTACAGGACGGATTCAGACGTTTCACGCGCCAGCCGTTCGGCGTTCTCTGCCTGCCAGACGGCCGCCGTCGCGGCGTCGTCGCCCTCTTGCGGACGTATGTCCAGCGCATCCCGCTGGACGAGCGCGCAACCGCCCGTTGTCACCAACAGCAGCAAAACTCCCGCAAAGGTCACTTGTCTCGTTCTTCTCATCAGTCGTCCTCCTCAATCCCTGTAGAATTCATGGGCCCACGGCGCGCGCATCGACTGGTAGAGAAACCGATCTGCCGCAGGATCGTCCTTCGCGTGCAGCGACACGGGATCGAACGCGAAGCCGCGCCCCAACCGTTCGGCGGCGATGGCGAGATTGAACATCGTGCAGGACCGAAAGCCCGTTTCCTCGTTCAGGCAGAACCGACGCCGCGTCTTGCACGAGTCGATGAAATCTGTCTGCTGTGGCGGCGGTTCAGGCAGTTCGGCCACAAGCCGCTTGACATCCATCTCCCGACCGTCGGCGTCGAGCATTCGCATCCACCGATCCGTCTTTTCCTTCGGCGTCCACGTGTGAACGGTGCCATCGGACTCCCGATAAGGCCAGACCGTGACGCCATTGGAGCCCCGGAGAAACGGCTCGTCCATGAGAGAGCGGTCGCCGTCCAGGACAACTTCCGTTCCGTCGGCATAGGTCAGCGTGATGCGGTCGAAGCGACCGACGGCTTCGGGATGCTGCCGAGGGCCGACATAATCGACACGGACGGGCGACGTCTCATCCTTGCAGAGCAGGTACTGGAGCGGATCAAGGTAATGCTGCGCCATATCGCCGAGCCCGCCGGCATCGTAGTCCCAGTAGCCGCGAAACGTCTCGTGGCAACGGTGGCGGCTGTAGGGTCTCCACGGCGCCGGGCCGAGCCACATGTCCCAGTCCAGCGTCTTCGGGCAGGCTTCGGGCTTGAGGTTGACCTTGCCCGACCAGTAGAATTTCCAGTCGAATCCCTGACCCGCACCGAAGACGCAGCGAATAGGCCCCGCTCCCAGGATGCCATTCTGGACAATCTGCCGAACCGGCTTGACCGGGCTTCCGAGCCCGTAGAACGGATCCGTGTAGCGAAACCACGTGTTCAGGCGGAACATGCGCTTCTTCGCCTTGACGTACTCCATCACGCGCACCCCCTCGCCGACCGTACGCGTCATCGGCTTCTCGCACCAGATGTCCTTCCCCGCGCGCGCGGCCATCACGCTCATGCAGCCGTGCCAGTGCGGCGGCGTGCAGATGTGGACGATATCGACGCCCGGATCGTCCAGCAGCTCGATGAAGTCACGATAGGCACGAACCTTCCCCCAGCCCGCCTTCTCGGCGCAGTCCAGCCCCGCCTCGACATGAAGCCAGTCGGGGTCGCACAGGCCGACGAGCCGAGACCCCTTGAACGGCAGGTGGTTCGCGCTGCGCGCAATGCCACCGAATCCGATGAGCGCCCGCGTCAGGCGGTTGGACGGCGCCTCCGCCCCGAAGACGCTGGACGGGACGATGTTGAACAGCCCAAGGGCCGAAACGCCCCGAATGAAGTCCCTTCTGCTGGCACGCGTCATCAGCGAACCTCCACGACATAGTCAAAGTCATCGCCCGTCTCACGGGCAATCGTCAGCACCGCCACGCCGGAGGGCGTGCGCTCGACCTGCACGGGAGCGCCTGTCGCCAGGCAGCGCGCCGACCGGATCTCGCCTTCGTACTTGAACGCAAAGCGCGTTGCCTTCGGATCAAGGAAATGGACATAGAGCACGTCACCCTTTCGCGTCGAGACGATTTCCTTTGCAAGACCGACGCCGGCGCCCTCCGTGCCGTAGATCGATTCGCCGTTCCGGGCGAACCACCGACCGACGCCCTTCAGCGTCTCGACGCATTGGGGAGGAAGCGCGCCCGACCCGTCCGGACCGACGTTCATGAGCATATTGGCACCGCGCGCCGCACTGCGCGCGATCATCGCAACGACCTCTTCGGCCGTGCGGAACTTCCGCTCGTCGAGCTTCCAGCCCCAGACTTGGTGCTGAAGCACATCGCACTGTTCAACCGGGCGGTCGTTCGTGACCGGCTGATGCCGCGAAAAGCCAAGGTCGGCATGGTCGCCGGGAAGGTCACGCTCAAAGAGCTGGATGTCCTCCTTCGCGCGGATCGGCTGGTGGTTGTTGTTCGCCACAAGCGTCTTGCGGTCGTGGATGAAGTCGTAGATCTCGTCGAACTTCCAGTCCAGAGTCCGCTCCCACTGCCCCGTCCGGGCGTTGAACTGCGCATGATCCCACTCGCCGTCAAACCAGATGTTGCCCGGCCGATAACGGTCGATGAGCTCGCCGATCTGCGCCAGCATGAACTTTCGATAGGATGCATAGTCGCCGACCTGTTCGCCGAGAACGCTCTTGGACGCCCGCCCCGCCGGATAGTCCTTGCGATGCCAATCCATCAGCGAATAGTAGAAGTTGATCTGAAGACCCGCATTCGTGCAAGCCGCCGCCAATTCGCCGACGACATCGCGCCGAAAGGGCGTCTGGGCGATGTTATAGCCGTCATCCGCCTGCGTGGGCCAAAGCGAGAACCCATCGTGGTGGCGCGTCGTGATCGTGAGATACTTCGCCCCGGCCTCCTTGAACAGGGCCACCCACGCCCGCGCATCGAACTTCGACGGATAGAAGCCGTCTTTCGCACGTGCATAGGCCGCTTCGTCGATGCGTCCGCCCCCGCCCTGAAGATACCACTCGCCCTGCGCATACGTGCTGTAGATCCCCCAGTGGACAAAGATGCCGAACCGCTGCGCGGCGAACTTCGCCCGCGCATCCCGATTCCAGGCGTCCAACGATCCGGTGGTCTGCGCCACACCGGCGTGGGCGAGCATCACGCCCGTCCACGCCACAGCCATCATTCTTCTTGTCATCATCGTTTCTCTCTTTTCGTTTCGTTAGCGAATCAACAGGGCTAAGCCTTTTTGCCTGCGCAAGACGACCTTGGTCGGATACTGGACGATCTCCCACCCTTTCGGCAAATCTATGCCCGACACGTCGAGCGAACCGCTAATCCGATTCGCCTTGACCAATACATAGCGGCTGTTCGGATCCAGTTTTGTCGTGTCAAACCCGTCCAAGACGAGTCGCACGCCGTCCGCAAACGAGAGCATCCCCTTGACGGCCAGCGTGCCGCCGAACGTCAGGCGACAGTCTTCCTTCAGCGCCAAGTCGCCAGCAATCTCAACAACGCCTCCGCCGACCAAAACGATCCGATGGTCGGCCTCGTTTGAAACACCGCCCGCGAAGACGGCCTTGGCGCCAGCGAACGCGAACACGGCGCAGTCGTTCGACACGACCAGCGGCTGGGCAAACGTCGCCACCCCCGACTGCGCGCCAACACCTGGCAGGACGCCCTCCGGCGACGGAAGAACCAGCACGGGACGCATAACCGTGACCGTGCCGCAGTCCGCGAGAACTGCCGGAGACGACGATGCCCGCGCACCGCCGACGAGAATCGGCTTCGTTTCGCCGCCGGACAGTGCCTCGGCATGTCCCAAAACCATTTTTCCGCCTTCCACGCTGACTGCGCCGGGAATCACGTTTGCGCCCGAAAGGCGCTGCGTGTTCGAGCCGACCTTCACGAGACGCCCGCGGAACGCGCCACTCTGTCCGAGCGTAATCGTTCCCGCGAAATCAAGTTCGCTTTCGCTGTCGCATCCCACGGTCAGCGCCGCGTCAGACGGCTTGTACTTGTAGGTCATGGCCAGTGCGCCCGCACCCGTGAGCCCGCCAAGACGAAGCGCATTCCAGGGCTCGTTCACGTCGAAGAATTCGTCCTTTCGTTCCGCCGGAATATCCACGATGGCGTTCGGCCACGACCAGCCGCCCGGATTCGAATAGCCATCTGTCACAAGCGGCACGGCCAGTTCCAGCCGACCGGCGAAGCCGGCATCGGCAAAGCCAGCCGGTATCAGGCCCACCGTTGGCGAAGCCGAGTTCGCCAGGACAAGCGTCCCTGACCCGACGAGAAGCTCACGTGCCCGCGGCAGTCCATAGACGTCAAAGCCTGCCTCGATGTCTGGGCTTGAGAACCGTCCGGGACGCGAACTGTCGCAGATGTCAAGCGTTGCCGTTCCGCCGTCCACCACATACTTCACCGAAGCACCGTTGTCCAGTTCGGAGACATTCGCCGTCAGCGTGCGGGACGCGAGGAAATGACGCCCCTTCAGCACAGCACCGTCACCAAGACGAACCAGCGTCGAAGCAATGACGCCCCTTCAGCACAGCACCGTCACCAAGACGAACCAGCGTCGAAGCATCGCCGCCGAAGACCTTGAACGGCGCGAGCGCGGCATCGCTCACGCCATTGCCCACGGCGTACCAAAGCGTACCTGCGCGGACATCGAACCGCGAGACGCGGCTCTGCGGAACCGTCTCGTTCAATTCAAGAACCGATTTCGACGCGACCCACGAAAGACCGTTCGCGCGTGCGATCTTGAACGTTCCCTTCCCGTCCTTGACGAAATGCCGCGCGCCTTCAAAACACATGCGCAGTGCCGTACAGTCCTCATAAGTGACCGTCTTGCCGTCCGCAACGGCGATGCCGCCGCCCGACGCGCCCAGCGTCAGCGTCAGGCAGTTCGCCGGGCTGCCCGGTTCGTCCGTAAACGTCCGCACGAAGCCGCCGTCTTCCGTAAACTCGACCAGACCACCGCCCGAAACGCGAACCGTCTTTGACCGAAAGGCATCCGAGCCGTCGATCTTCGTGGACGAAAGGCCCGCCAGCAGTCCCTGTCCGTCGCCGACCTGAAGCCGCGTCCCGTTC
>ONTV01000068.1 GCA_900320855.1 uncultured Lentisphaerota bacterium | reverse complement strand
GTGTAGCCGATGATCTCGCGCATCTCGCGGATGCGCGCAGCCATTTCCATCAGTTCCTGCTTTGCTTCTGCGTTCATTTTCAGGTTTCTCCCTAAAATGAGCGCGTATTATACCAAAACTCCCCGCTCCCCGTCTCATGGGGATGCCTTGTCACCAGGGGCGACGGGGAAAACTTCATCTTCTCATGGGGCAAGTCGGAAAGGCCCGGAATTCTTTCCCCCTCCTTCAATCAGAACGTTTCACCGGGCTGCCAGACGGAACCGAGGACAAGCCCTTCCGGGAGGAGCCCCGTCCGGAAGTAGGACAGCACGGTCCGGGCGACCGCGCGCCCCTGCGCCACCGGATCCATCTCCAGGCGCGTGAGCGGCTTGATCCAGAACGGCCCAAGCCCGCGATTCGCGTGCGTGACGACCCGCACGTCTTCTGGAACGCGCACACCGCGCTCCATCAAGGCCAGGAGCCCGCCCTGCGCAAAATGGTCGTCGGTGAAGAGGATGACGTCCGGCCGCGCCACGCCCGGCTTCAGCAGGTTCGCCATCGCCGCGTAGGCGTCTCGGTACATCCGAAAGGGACTGTGGAAGTTGTGGATGCTCACGGACGTGCAGGCGATGCCCTGCGCGGCCAGCATCTCGGCGACGTCAAAGCACCCGTCGTCCAGAAGGAACTGGACAACAGACCGCACGCCACGCCGTGCGCAGGCCGCAACGAATTCGGGCACGGCAAGGCCGCTCCACAGCCCAATCCGTCCGACGTAGTTCGCGGCATCGGACGGTGTACTGCCACAGCCGCCGTCCCCCAAGACGAGGAACGGCCAGCCCGCACGCTCGATCGCCGCGCGCGAGCCGAGCCGAGTGCCCATCTCGATGACGAGATCCCAATGCTCCTGAAGGCTCTCGGACAGGTTTCGGCTGTAGCCGTCCTTCTTCAAGTCGTCGGCCGAAATGGCCGTCAGGCGATAGTTCGCCTTCAACAGCTGCGAGCGAAGCGCCGCCACCAGCCGCGCCGCATGGAAGCCGAAGACCGTCTCGGCAAGGTAGAACAGCACGTGTCCGCGAAAGTCCCGGCCGCGATTGGCGACGACCGACCGCGTGCCACGCCGCGACTCGCACCAGCCGATCTCCGCCAGACGCGCCAGCGCGCGGCGCGCGACCTTTTCGCTCGCACCCGCCGTCCGTGCGAGTTCCGCCAATCCTGGCAGACGCTCGCCCGGCTTGTAGACGCCGCGCGCAATCGCCTCCTTGAGGGCGAGAAAGAGCTGCTCGCCCAAAGGCAGACGACTGGCCCGGTCAACGGCTAGGGAAAATCGTTTCGTCCGCATCAGCGCCCCTGTTGGCAATGGAAACCCTTCACATGTTCCACGACGTTCGTGCCTGTGGCCGCGCGCACGACGACGTTCTCCAGCGTCACGCCCTCGACCGGACACGCCGGGTCGCCCGTGAGCGAATAGGCGCAGACGGCCTCGTCGGCCGTGACGTCCCGGACGCGGATGTTGCGGATGCGCGTGCGGACGGTCTCGATGCCCGGCCGGGGCTGCGCGAAATACGTCGTGCCGATGGCGACGGGCGCGCCTTCGAGATGCGCCGCCGTGACGCGCTCGAAGCGGATGTCCTCGACGAAGCCGCCGCGCTCCGCGTTCGTCTTGACGAGCAGCCCGTTGAACGTAGCGCCCGTCATCCGGCAGTCGTGCAGCCAGACGTTGCGGATGCCGGCCGAGACCTCGCTGCCGAGCGCCAGGAGCTGATGCCCCGCCCGGATCTCGCAGTTGCGAATCTCGATGTTCTCCGAGCAGATTCCGACGCGCCGCCCGTCCGCGTTCTTGCCCGCCTTCACGCAGATCGCGTCGTCGCCCTGGCAGAACGTGCAGCCCTCGACAAGCGCGTTCTTCGTCATCTCCAGGTCGATGCCGTCCGAGTTGTGGATGTGCGCGCAGACATCCACGTCCCGCACGACGACACCGTCGCAGGCATACGTGTGGATGCACCAGAACGGCGACTCGCGAATGCGCACGCCCTCGATCCGCACGTCCCGACAGCGGTTGAAGTGGAGGAACTGCGGACGTAGACGACAGCCGGGCACCTTCGTCATGTCCCGCGCCTCGACGGGACGCCCGGCGACCGCCCAGACGTAGGTCAAGTCGTCCAGCCCCTGCCGCGATTCCGGATTGTGCCAGTTCCAGGCGTACCAGAAGGCGTGTTCCGCCCGCAGCGTGCCCGACCCCGTGACGGCGACGTTCGTCGCGCCGTAGGCGTAGACGAGCGGCGAGTAGTTGAAGCACTCGACGCCCTCGTAGGCGACGCGCACCCCCGGCAGGCAGGCCTTCGGATCGTCCGAGAAGACGAGTTCCGCCCCCGCCGCGACGTGCAGTTCGCAGTTGCTCGCGAGATGCACGGGACCCGTCCGCCACACGCCCTTCGTCACGGCGATGCGTCCGCCCCCGGCCGCGCGGCACGCGGCGACGGCATCGGCGACGGACGGATAGTCCCGCACGTCGAACGTCCGCGCCGGTCGGACGAAGGCGGCGGCCTTCATCATGTCGGGCGTCTCGAAGCGGTTGCCGTCGAACGTGACGTTCGACAGCTCGTAGATTCCATCCGCCGCGTCCTTGCGCGCAACCTGACGGCACGCGAGCGCGTTGCGGACGAACGTGACGCCCGTCGCCCGGCTGAAGACGTCGGCCGGCGTCCGGTCGCTGAGATTGGCGAACTGCCGCCAGGCCGGGACGCGGAGAACCGTCCCGCAGGAGCCGACGCAGCCCTCGACGCGAATGTCCGAAAAGCGCTGCGGCGTGTCCGTGCGCATCTTGAGGCAAAGGAGATTCCCCGCTCCCTCGACGCGGCAGTTCCGCACGACCACGTTCGAGGCGGCCGGACACTCGCTGCCGAGCGTAAGGCAGCTGTGGCAGGAACGGCCGAAGACGGAATCGACGACCTCGACGCCCACGCTCGGCCCGTTTTCGGGATAGCGCGACGGGTCGTTCGCCCACGGGCCCTTGCCGCCCTTGATGACCACGGCATCGTCGTTGACGTCCATGACGACGTTGGAGACGACGAAACCCTGGCACCGGTCGATGTCGATCGCGTCCGTTGACGGGCCCTTCACGTTCTCCAGCACCTCCGCCCGAATCGCGCAGTCGCGCACGCGCACGTTCCGGCAGCTGTAGAAGTGCGTCGTCCAGAACTTCGAATTCTTGAACGTCACGCCGCTGACGTCGACATCCGCCGAGTTCGAGACGTACAGGAGACGCGGACGCACCAGGCCCGGCTCCTTGTTGAGGCAACGCGGATTCGCCTCCCGCGCCTTCCAGAACGCGCGCCAGGTCGGAAGGCCGTGTCCATCGATAACGCCCTCACCCGAAATTCGGAACCCGTCACAGCGGTCGGCGTTGATGAGCGCCGGATAGTAGTCGCACGTCTCGCCCTCGATGCGCGTCTCCCGAATCGGATAGGCCGCCGCCGCGTCCGACCCCACGAGGGCGCCGCCCTTCTCGACGCGCAGGTTGACGCCCGGACGGAAGAACAGCGCCCCCGCGCGATGAACGCCCGACCCGATGACCAGTTCGCCGCCGCCGGATGCCGCCAGCGCATCAATCCGCGCCTGAAGCGCGCGCGTCTCGTCCGGTGGCAACAGCAGCGTGTGGACGTAGCTCGCAAAGCCATGGCAACAACTGGCCTGGGGCGAATCGTGTTCCCACAAGGTTCCGGTCGCGGCAGCCATCTTGCCGAAATAGGCGTCAACTTCCTTCAGCATTGCATCCCGCTCACCATACCGATGCAACAGATCCAAGCGAAGGAAATGTCCGATAAAGGCATTGGAGGGCGCAACGGCCGCATCACGCCGTTCTGCCGCTACTAACGGACCGACGTCGTGGAGAATCTTCCGCCAAAGTTCAGGACGGCTCTTTGGTGTTGCCGTTCCGAAGAAGAACGCATAGTACTGGCAGGTCTCTGAAATGTCTTCCGCAAAGACAACGAGTTGCCCATCCTTGCGGACTGCATGGTCTCGGTAATACCTTCCGTCAAAGCTCAATCGGTTGATGGTCGTACGCAGGCGGGCGGCCTTTTCCTTCAACCCCTGCACGCCGTACAGACGTTCAACGGCTTCCAGCGTTGCCGCATACGCCATGTTCGCCGGGAAGTTCACGTCCTGCACAAACTTGTTAGCTTTGCTCCACTCGATGAAGTTCCACCCCGGCATCTTCTCAAGCAGGCCCTCTTCATTCTCATGCCGCGCAAACCAATCGACAAGCCCAAGAACGCGCGGACGGAGTTTCTCGACGAGCTGCGGATCGCCTGCCCGGACGAAGCGGTACTCCTCAAGCTGCAGGATCAGCCACATGGCCCAGTTCGGAATGAAGTTCCCATCCGCATGATCCGCCGGATAGCACATCGGCACCATGCCAGCCTCAATGCTGGGAAACTTCTCGGCAAGCGCATAGTTCTCAAGGGAAAGGTCTTCCATCGTGCGGCCGCCCGTCAGGCTCTCGGCGGCCCGCGCCATCCAGAAGCTGTCGCAAAGCCAGCCGGCACGTTCCCGGCTCGGACAGTCCGTGAACGCATCCACGGCGTTCTGCGCATAAGTCCGCTTCGCGGCCAAATCGATCTCTTGGAAGCGCGGATCAATCCTGTCATCCGGCACAATGGCAAGCGGATGAACGTACTCGCGGAGGAACGGCGCAGAGACCTCGACATCGCCGCCAAACGCCGTCAGCGTCAGGTACTTGAAGCAATACGGCTCAAACGTCTCAAGGGCATAGGCGCCCTCTGTCGCGAAATCCCAGCGGACGAGATTGCCGCACGGACCTCGCATGGGATCGATGACTCCATCAACGAGGATTTCGTCAAACGCCGCCCAAACGGAAGAACCGGCGGATGCTCGCACATCCAATCCAAAGAAACCCGTGTTGATGCACGGGGCGGCAAAATGGATCTGCTCACCGGCTTTCAGGCGAAATGAAGTCGCGGAAGTCTCAAACGGCTTCACATCCCGGTATTCCACACGCCTAAAATCGTCTACAAGGTTCACATCAAGATCGGATTTCAGGAATCCCTTCATCCCCCCGTCCGGCGACGCCAGGTCGATGCACCGGTCGGACTTGATTGCACCACTCTTCATTCCCGCCACGCCACGCGCATACGGGCGGATGTCGCGGCGCACTGCAAATGCTGGCATCGGTGCCCGTCGCGGCAAGAGGCGAACATCCGGGCGAACCGTCAAATCCGTCACCCGCACACGCGGAGCGGAATTCCCCATGCGATAGGACTCTCCGAACGGACGCTGGAAACTGTAGCGCGAAACCTTTTGGACTCGCGAATCATCGCGAAAGACCTCTGTCTGTGTCGATGTCTCCCACAGCGTCCGCCCATCCGCCGAAACCTCGGCCCGCAAAAACGGCGGGAGATCCGGCAGATAGTAGCTGTTGACCTGATAGCCGGCGACGGTAAAGACAATTCGGTTCGTTCCCTCGACGAGAAACGGCGCGAGATCAACGTCATCTTCCCGAAAATAGCCGTGCGGGCCACGCGCCGGGCCATAGGATGCGAAGCGTCCGTTCACTTCGACACGATAGATTGTCGCACCCGTCGAACGCAGTATCGGCTTCGCTTCGCCCTTCGTCCAGACAAACGCACCCTCAAACGAATATGTGCGGTTCATCTCGTGCAGAGCCTCCGTCGGCCAGATGCACACGGGTTTCGCAAATAGTCCCGACGCCATCAACAGGACTGTCAAAAGCAACATTCGTTTCAACATTTCCGTAGGGGCGAACACTTTCATTGGCTGGCTCATCATTTCGTCCCCTTCTCCATGTTGGCGAGTTCGGACGGCTTCTCGATCGTATCAATGTCTGAAGTCAGAGACATAGGCTTCTCCCCTTTGTTGCATGAACGCATAAGTCACACCGCCCCGATTGGCGACATGCCAACCCGCATCGACGTGTCGCTCGTTGATTATATCAAAAAATCGACGACAGACAGGGGGCGTTCGGTTGCTGAATTGCGTGGCATTCGAGCGTCACCTGGCCTGAAGGACGAGAACCAGCGAATCGTAGTCGCCCGTGAGGAAGAACGGCACGCCCTGCGACATCAGCGCCGCGCCGGAGACCATCTTCCCAACCGCGTCGCTGTGGACGGCACGGCCCGACGGAAGGTTAATTTCCTCGATCGCATAGCGCCGCGCCGGATCCAGCCCCTCCAGAACCAGCGGCGGCGGATAGTCGCTCCAGTTCCCGCGCGAAAGCCCGTAGACGAAGACGACCGCCTGCTCGCGCGACTTGCCCGCGTGCATCAGCGCGGCGTAGGAATGCCCGTAGGGCGAGACAAGCCGATAGAGGTCGCCTTGCTGGATCGTCGGGCGTAGCCGCTTGTAGTCCGCCACGCAGGCCCGCGCAAACGCCGTCTCGTCCGCCGTCAGGTCGCGCGGCTCAAGCTCGAAGCCGAGCCGACACGACATCGCCACGTCGAAGCGGTACTTGAGCGGTGTCCGGCGCGCGAGGTCGCCGTAGGGAACCTTGGTGACGTGCGCGGCAATTGCCTGCGCCGGGAAGAAGTGGCTCTCGCCCCACTGGATGAACACGCGCTCGCGCGCGTCCGTGTCGTCAGAACCCCAGAATTCGTCCGCATAGCGCAAGAACCCGTAGTCGGCCCGTCCGCCGCCGGACGCGCAGGCCTGAATGGCGAGGCCCGGATTCTGTTCGCGCAACTCGCCAAGCAACTCGTACAGCCCCTTCACGTAGTCGAACGGAAAGTTGCCTTGATGCGCCGCATCGAGCGACGGACAGCCGACGTTCAGCAAGTTGGCGTTCGCGTCCCACTTGAAATACGCAAGGCCGCCCGCCTCCGCGACGAGCGCGTTGAGCTGGCCGAGCAGATTCGTGCGGACTGCCGGATTCACAAGGTCGAGAACGACCTGCGCGTTGCCGCGTCCCGTGCGCAGCGGACGATTCCGCTCCCGCAGAACCCAGTCCGGATGGCTTTCGTACAGGCGGCTCTTCACGCACGCCATCTCCGGCTCGACCCAGAGCCCGAAGTCAAGGCCGCGCCGCTTCGCCTCGCCCGCCAACGCCGCCAGCCCCTGCGGCAACTTTTCGGGATTGACGACCCAGTCGCCCAGCCCCACCGTCACGTTGTCCTTCTCGTTGCGCGCATAGTCGCCGACGCCAAACCAGCCGTCGTCCAGGACGAACATTTCGCCGCCCAACGCCGCGACGCCGTCCATCATGCCGTGCAGCGACTTTTCCGTGAACGTGAAGTACGCCCCTTCCCAGCTGTTGAGCTGAATCGGACGCATCTTCTGGCCGTCCGGCATCTGCCACCGCCGCGCCCAGTCATGGAAGTTCCGGGACAGCCCGCCCTTCCCGGCAGCCGAATAGGAGAACGCGAATTTCGGCAGCTCGACTGTCCGCCCGGAATCCAGCACGTACTCGCCGAACGCCAGATCGTACCCCGCGCGCAGGGCAAGCGAATCGTCCGGCGCGCGCCGCGCCGAGATCGCCCAGATGCCGCTCCAGCAGAGGACGCCGCCGAACACCGCGCCCTGTCGTTCGTTGGCGCGGTCGCCGAAGGACACCATCACGCCGGGCACGCCCTCCCAGGCGTCGCGGATGCCGGAACGCGATCCGATCGCCCGCGTCTCGCCGCGCCGGAGTTCGCTCTCGACCAGCTGCGCCTCGCTCGCCCACTGGCCCGTCAGGTGGTGGACGTGGTATGTGTCCGACAGTCGCGGCAGGTCAATCGCGAAGGAATCCATCCGCAGCAGACGGACAGCCGACGGTTCGCGGTTCGTCAGTTCAACCCACGTCTCGATCACGTCCACATCCGCCAACGCCCGAAAATGCTGCGTGACCTCGAAAGGATACGCCTCGTCGCAATAGTTGAAGACGAGATGCTCGGCGCCTGGCACGTCCGCAACGAACGCCGTCTGCCGCAAGACGAGTTCCGTCGAAAGCGTGCCGTCGGCATGGCGCACCGCGAGTCCGCCGTAGCGGTTGATCTCCTTGAAAGCGGACGAGCCGAACACGGAGTACGCGGACGGCTCCGGCACGCCCAGCGTCGCCTTGTACTTGAGCGCCGTCCGAACGGACGTGAGCGCGGCGGCGTCCGCTGCGTCCGCCTGTCGTGCGCCCAGATGCAAGATGCCCCAGCGTCTGCCGTCGGCGACTTTCCCGAACACGACCGATACTGAACGCGTCTCAAGCGTGACGGTCGTCGCATCCGCCGCGACGAGACGACGGACGTTCCCCGTCGCCCAAGCCTGCGCGGCAAGCCCAACGGCAAGGACGGCCAGCGCCGCCGCCCGACCAACGGGCCGACTCACGGCGCGACCCTTTCGTTCAGCCGGTCGGACGCCTCACGCCAGCCGTCCGCACCGCCCGTGCCCGTCAGGCCGACGACGTAAACCGTTCCTGCCGCCGGCGCATATGTCTCGCCTGGCGCCAGCGTCAGCCGCCGCTCCGGGAAGAAGCCTGCGTCGGGATGGACGGACTTGCCGTTCGCGCCCTTCCAGAAGAGGAACGCCGACACGCGGTCAGCCCACGTCAGAAGGCCGGAGAAGCGTCCGCCCTCCGCCTCGTGCCACGCCTGCCGCCAGATACGCCGATAGACGTTCGGCGTGTATGCCGGCACATCCGGCGTCGCGGCGGCAAACGGCTCGAACAGCTGGAAGTAGAACACCGCCGGCGCGAGCGGCTTCTCGCCGATGTTGGACAGGCTCACGAGCGAGACGGCGTAGGCGTTCGGCCATGCGAGTCCGCCAACCGTGCAGACGGCGCGGAAACCGTAGGCGCCGTCCAGCCCCTCGCCCGTCACGGTCAGTGTGCCATCGTCCGCCGCCACGACCTCGGTCACACGCGACACTTCGCACCAGCGCATCTTTCGGTCATCGCCGCGAAACGCGACCATGAAGTTGACCTTCGGACAGATCCGCTGGCTGCCGACGCGCACACGGAACGGCGATGCGGCCACGCCGCCCACCGCACGCGCGACGTCCGACAACGTGCGGACACCCTCCGGCTCTGCGCGCCGCGCGGGCAGCGGACGCAACCGGGCGGCCACGGGGTCGTGGTGCAGGGCGGCAAACGCCTGCGTCAATTCGGCGTAGGGCTTGCCGTCCTCGCTGACGAGGCCGTAGTTCGAATTCTCCATGAACCCCTTCACGACACCGAGCGGCGGCTCGTCCACCCACATGAAGTAGTCGTAGCCGATCAGGAACGGCAACGAGAGCATCGTCTGCGCACAGAGAACCGACGCGTTCCGGCGGTCGGTCTGCGTCTCGACACGCTGGCCGCACCCCTTCGTGCAGGGCAGCCCCGCGTCCAGCGAGGGAAAACTCCATTCCGTCACCATCAGGGGACGTCGCGCAATCTCGTGCTTACGTCGGAACGCCTCGCCCAGTTCAACCGGCTCGATCTCGTTCTCCGCAAAAACGACGTTCCGCCGCAGGTCGGCATACGGATAGCAGTTGAACGAGCAGACATCGCAGAACTCGCCACACGCCCGCCAGACCGCCTCGTGCGCCCCCGTCAGTCCGGCAAAGCGGACGCCGAGAATCAGGTGGTTGGAATCGTATTTGCGGATGGCCGCCGTCGTGACGGCGAAGAACCGCCGCGCGGCCGCGAGGACGAACGCCTCGCGCGTCGCGTCGTCGGCCGCCTTCGGGTCGTTCACGCCACGCGCGGCGAGGAACGCCATCAGGGTCTGCCGCGCGCTGTGCGTTGCGGGAAGCGCCGCCGCCGCGTCGAAGAGTCCGAGTCCGCCGTTCGGCGAACCCGCGCCCCACCAGTGGATCTCGTTGTCGAGGAAGTAGCCGAAGAGATCGGCCTCGTTCGCGCGGGGGGCGCACTCGCGCGCCGCGACCGCATCGCAGTAGGCCGGGAACTTCGGCGAAAACATGTTCGGCATGTAGGTGGCGAGCTTCGTGTCGGGATCGTCCTTCGCGATGAACTTCGCGCCCATCGGCAATTGCCGCGCGTAGACGAAGCCGCATTTCAGCAGGTTCGTGTTCGCGCCCGGACCAAGCAGGTTGAATCCCCACGCCTTCAGCTTGGCGGCCGTGTCCGCCGCCCACCGCCGCTCGTCGCCGCCGAAGTCGCGCACGTTCGCCTCCTTGTAGGCCTGCTTGAACCCCAGCGCCTCGCAGACGAAGCCGTCGTGCTTCACATGGTCGATGCCAATCGGGACGAACCGCGTTCCGTCCGGACGAAACGCCCACCAGCGTCCGTCCGCGTCCGTGCCGACACGGAAGAATCCCGTGGCCGCCGCCACGTCGGCGGAGGGTGCGGCCTCGCGCACGCACCCCGCCAGCCAAGAGCCCGCCAGAACGGCGAGAAGAGAGGCCGCCCGCCGCATCATTCGCCCTCCTCAACCGTCCAGCACAGGCGAAAGCCAAAGCCCGCCTGCGCCCCGCTCGGCACGTTGAACCGCCGCGCGGCCGAGCGGCAACGACGCGCGCTCGAATTGTAGGCGCCGCCCTTGAGGACGCGCGTCTCCACATACGCCTGGCGCCTGTCGCCGCCCGTCGGATCGACGACCACATCCGCCGCCGCCGGCCAAGGATTGCAGTAGTCAAGGCACCACTCCGACACGTTGCCGTGCAGGTCGTAGAACCCAAAGGCGTTCGGGAGAGACGAGCCCACGGGCGCCGTCGTCCCCTGTCCGTTCGCCGCGTAGCGCGCCACCGCGTCGAGTTCGGGCACGGCCGTCGCATCGTTCTCGTCCTTGGCCGTCGCCGCCGTGCCGGCAATCGTGCGGTTGCCGGCGAACGGAC
>ONTV01000158.1 GCA_900320855.1 uncultured Lentisphaerota bacterium | reverse complement strand
GGGAAGTCGCATCGGCGAAGCCGAGGCGTGGGTCTCTACTCTACAAATCTGTGATGTTTTTCGCGCTCGCCGTGGCGATCTGCGGATGTGAGGCCAAAGATGGGAGGGGAGCCGCGAAGCCCGCAGTGGATCCGGCTGCGGCGGTCATCGTACTGCCGGAGAAGTCGAACGGCGTCGAGCAGTTCGCCGCGGACGAACTCCAGTACCACATCGAAAAGGCGACGGGCGTCAAGCTCGCCGTCGTCGACGAGAACGCCTTGGCCGGGTCCGCGGCGAAATACCGCTATTACGTCGGCGCGACTGCCGCGGCGAAGGCCGCGGGGATCCCGGTCAGTGCGCTGTCGGACGAGGAACGGGTCCTCAAGTCCGTTGCGGACGGCCTGTGTCTCCTCGGCGGCGATTCGCCGATGGCGAAGACGGCCGTGACGGGGCTGTCGAGCGCCTGCGCGCGCGGCACCCTGTACGCCGTCTACGATTTCCTTGAGAACGAACTGGGCGTCCTCTGGCTCTGGCCCGGCGAGCTCGGGACGCATGTGCCGAAACGCACGACCTTGCCGGCGGATCCGATCGACCGGTCCGGGTGCGAACCTCTTGTGATGCGCTGCTGGAGAGGTGTCGGCGGCGCGAACGAGAAAACGATGTACGGGTGGACGGACGTGGCGGCGCGCAAGCGCTTCCATGACGAGCAGGCGCTGTTCCTGACCCGCCAGCGCGTCGGCAAACGTGTCGACTTCAGGTCCGGACATGCCTTCGGCAAGTTCGTCGAGCGGTTCTTCAAGACGCACCCCGAGTACTTCCAGCTCAAGCCGGACGGGACGCGCGGACCCTGGCATCCCGGAGAGGCCGGATGGAACTGCTCGATGTGCGTCTCGAATCCGGACCTTCCGAAGATCGTCGTTGCCGATTGGTACGAGAGGTATTCGAAAGTGGCCGGAAAGGGACGTTTCCCCGAGATGCCGGTCGTCAACGCCTGCGAGAACGACACCCCCGGAGCCTGCCGTTGCGAGAATTGCCGCGCGTGGGACGGACCCGATCCGCGGTTCAAGCTCAATGAGTACTGGAACGGTTCGAGGGATGCCGATCCCGAGATGTCGTCCTCCCTCGGCATCTACGGACGGCTGGCGGACATGAACCGCTGGGGCGAGTCCGCGACCAAGCCGCCGACCAGGCATTCCGCGAACGTCGGCGACCGCTACGCGAAGTTCTACAACGCCGTTCTCGCCGAGGCGCGCAAGAAGGTGCCGGAGGCACGCGTCGTCGCGTACGCCTACCAGAACTACCTGGAGGGACCGATGGTGACGAAGGTCGATCCGGCGGTCATCATCGACTTCGTGCCGCGGATGTACCTGCCGTACGACAGGGACGAATCCGAACACCTGCGGATGTGCTGGACGAACTGGCGCAAGGCGGGCGTGAAGGACCTCATCTTCCGTCCGAACTTCACGTACGCCTTCGGCGGATTCCCGGTCGATCAGGCGCGGCAGTACTGCGAGGACATCGCCTGGTGCGCCGACCGCGGGCTCTACGGCATCACCCTCGATTCGATCATGGGATCCTATTCCGCGGAGGCGATGCACGACTACGCGATCACCCGTTCATTCCGCGATCCGAAGCGCGGATACGAGAAGGCCCGCGAGGACATGCTTTCGGCGTTCGGGACGGCGAAGAAGGAGGTCGCCCGCTACCTCGATTACGTTGAAAGCCATTCGAAGTCCTGGACGCATGATTCGTTCGAGGCGATCCGTCGGGCGAATCCGATCCGGGGAGGGATTTTCGGCGGCGGATTCAACCGCCAGGCGAACATTCTCGGCGACTTCTATACGGACGGGTTCTTCACGGACGTCTACGCGATGCTCGATGCCGCAGTGAAGGCGGCAAAGGGCGATGCCGAGGTCGTCGCCCGCATCGGATTCCTGCGCAAAGGCATCGTCAACACCGAGCTGACGCGTAAAACGCGGCTTGCGAAGAAGGCATTTGACGCGGATCCGAAGAACGCCGGGAAGAAGGCGGCATTCGAGACCGCGTTCGCGAAGATGAACGACTACCGCACCTCGATCCAGTTCGACTGTGCGCTCAATCTCCACCGCGAGGCGATCAACGAGTTCAGGCAGCTCCAATGGCCTCACAGGCCTCACAAGCCGATTGACCTGCAGAAGGGGAAATGAGATGACGACGATGCTGATTTTCGCGGCCGCGGCGGTTTAGCGGACGATTCCGGCGCCGGCTGACATTGGAGGCGAACTCGTGCCGAATGCGTTCGAGCCGTTCCCGGCGCGGACGACGAGGTCGCGATCGGACGCTGGAAGGACGGACGCTTCGGCATTGCGCGCGGACTCTCCACCGAGAAGCCGGGCGCGCCCTACGGCGGCGTAATCTTCACGGGGTTTGCGAGGGACTGACCCCAATGGATGGGTTTGAGTGGTGGGGTTGCCCTGCGAAGATTGCGGAGGATTGGGCGTGTGGGTGCTCGGAGAGGAGATCGAATGGAAGAAGTAGTTTGGCCTGAATCGGTCGGTTTTGAGTGGCTGTTATGACGAAATCGGTCGGTCTGGCGACCGATTCTGTGCTATAATATGACTCGAACCGACCGATTGGAGTTTTTTGATATGTCGCATCTTGATAAGATCATTGATTTCCTGAGTTATCATCCGGGGCTTAGCCGACCGGACATCATGGCACAGTTGAATTTGGGCGTTGGTGAGACTCAGGTTAAGATGGCTTTGGCAGATGGACTTGCTCGCGGCGATTTGCGTGTCGAAGGTAAGGCTCGTGCGACGCGCTATTTCGTGACGGCGAAGGGACTCCTTCTGAAGACTGTCAACCTTGATACGTATTATTCGTTGCCGCTTGGCCAGCGCGAGATGCGGACTTCCTATAATTTCGCACTGATTCGGGACGAGTTGCCGTCCATCGACGTCTTCACACGGGAGGAGTATGCGTTTCTGGACGAACAGGAGCGCGTGTTCTCGGAGCGTTGCAAGGACTATCCGCGAGAACTGTATCGCAAGGAAATGGAACGGTTGGGCATTGACCTCAGCTGGAAGTCTTCGGAAATCGAAGGCAACACCTACTCGTTGCTGGAGACCGTCAACCTGCTTAAGGACAAGATTGAGGCGAAGGGGAAGAAGCATGAAGAGGCGGTTATGCTTCTCAACCACAAGGAAGCTCTCAAGGCCATTGTCGAACAGCCCGAATACTTCGGGTAATCTTTGAAAACTCCGACGACCTCTACGACTTTGGAGAAGTTCGGGTATCCGGGCTTCGAGGTGCGGCGTTGTTGATAGAGTGGCGTTGCTATAGTAATCAATGGGCGGACGGGGACTTGTCCCCGTGTCGTGGTCCGGGCGAATGGGGACTGTCCCCGTGTCGTGGTCCGGTCGTGAAGCTGGCGGAGGTTTATTCGTCGCGGCCTGATACGCAGGATTCACGTGCGTCAAATTAACCCCGTTAATCGCGCGGGCGTCGTCAACAGAGAGAACTACGCTTCGTTTATCTGACGCAGGGTCTGCCCACTCTTTTGTGGGATGGCGCTTTGTGCCTTATGTTGCTATACTCTTCGTCATGAAAACGACTCTTCATCCTTCCGAAAGGAGACAAGCATGGTTTCGCTGATCTGTTCGATGATTCTCGCCACCTCCGTCGTTACAGTCGATACGGGGGCGGCCAAGTGTCCAACGTCCCCCGACCTCTGGGGACTCTTCTTCGAGGACATCGACCTTTCTCTCGACGGGGGCGTCTATGCCGAGCTCGTGCGCAACCGCTCGTTCGAGGACTTCGAGGGTCGCTCGGGAGAGCTGACGCTCGAGTACTGGGATCCGGTCGGACGCGCCGAGTACTGTCTCGACAGCTCAATGCCGATCTCGAAGGAAAACCGCCATGCGGCGCTGGTGCGGGGACCTGCCGGTGCGGGCATCGCGAACCAGGGCTATTTCGGTATGGGCATCCGCAAGGGGATGTCCTATCATCTCGAGGTGGCGCTCCGCTCGCCGAACGGCGTCGGTGGTGTCGACGTGGCGCTCGAGGCGTATGCGAAGCCGGTGTTGGCCAGGTCCGAGATCACGGGGGTGACGGACGACTGGCGGACGTTTCGCGTGACGCTCGTCGCCAACGACGACGATCCGCAGGCGCGGCTCGTCCTGCGGATGAAGAACGGCGGCGAGCTGTACGTCGACTGCGTCTCGCTCTTCCCGGCCGATGCGGTCGCGGGACTCTTTCGCAAGGACCTTGTCGAGAAGCTCGCGGCGCTGAATCCGAGCTTCGTCCGTTTTCCGGGCGGCTGCTGGGTCGAGGGCGATACGATGAAGGAGGCGTACCGGTGGAAGAAGACGCTCGGGGACAAGTGGAACCGGCGCACGCAGTGGAACATCTGGAAGTACTGGTCCACGAACGGTGTCGGTTTCCACGAGTACCTGTTGCTCGCAGAGGTGCTGAAGGCGAAGCCGCTCTTTTGCATCAACGTCGGCATGTCTCACCGGGAGACGGTCCCGATGGACAAGATGGACGAGTTCGTTCAGGATGCGCTCGACTGTCTCGAATACTGCAACGGCGACACGAACACCGTCTGGGGCGCGAAGCGCGCCGCGGCGGGCCATCCCGCGCCGTTCAACCTCACGTATCTTGAAATCGGCAACGAGAACGGCGGCAAGGAGTACGAGGAGCGCTACAAGCTGATGGCGGATGCTGTGGCGGCGAAGTATCCCGACGTGACGCTCGTCTTCAACAACTGGAAGGAGACGAAAGCGATCGTCAACGGCGCCAAGGCCGATCTCCGCGACGATCATTTCTACACGACGCCCGACCGAATGATGGGCGACCTCGCGCACGAATACGACACGCCGAAGGGCGATTTCAATATCTTCGTTGGCGAATACGCCGTGATTCGCGACACGACACGCTACGGCTCGCTCCGCGCGGCGATCGGCGAAGCGGCGTTCATGTGCGGACTCGAGCGCAATCAGCAGACGGTGAAGCTCGCCGCCTATGCACCGCTCTTTGCGAACGCGCAGCATACGGTGTGGACGCCGAATCTCATCTATCCGACGACGGACGGGTGCTTTGTCAATCCAAGTTGGAACGTCCAGCGTCTCTTCGGCGCGTCTCGCGGCGACGAGGTTCTGAACGTCACGGTCGAGACCGGGACCTTCGAGACGACGACGACCGAGCCGTGGACGAAGGGAACGCGGAAGAACACGATCGAGAACGTGCAGGCGAGCGCCGTGAGGACGAAGGACGGCAAAGTCATCGTCAAGCTCGTCAATGCGACCGAGAAGCCGCAGGCTGTCTCGCTCAACCTCAACGGCCCGGTCCAACGCATCGTCTTCACCGGCAACGGCCGCGATGCCCACAATACGCCGTTCGCGCCGGAGACCCTGAAGGAATGGACTGACGAAATCGAACTGGAAGGTCCGCTCACCCTCGCGCCGCTTTCCCTGACGATCCTCAGCACGAAGAAAGAGCGCTAGTTGGCGTGATTTCAGCGGTCAGCTTTCGATGATGCCGCGGTGAATGGCCTCGGTTACGGCCTCCGTTCGACTGGTGACGCCGAGTTTGTCGAACGCGTTTTTGAGATGGTATTTGAGCGTGTTGACGCTGATGCCGGCGAGCTGGGCGATCTCGTTGTTGCGATAGCCTTTCGAGGCGAGCCGGAGGACGTCCAGTTCGCGCGGCGAAAGGGCCTTTTGCTCGGCGCGCATCTCAAAGACGGCTTTGAGGCTTTCGGGCAGGTATTTTTCGCCGGCGGCAACTGCGCGGACACCGTTGATGAGTTCCGCACCGCGTGCGTCCTTGCGGATGAAGCCGCGGGCTCCGTGCGTCATCGCACGGTAGACGTCTTCCTCCAGCTCGGAGGTTGTCAGCATCGCGACTTGCGTGTCGGGTTCGGCGGCGAGAACGGTATCCAGCACTTCAAGTCCCGAGATTCCCGGCATGCGGATGTCGAGGAGGAGGACGTCCGGACGGTGCTGGCGCACGATTTCTACGGCTTCGGCGGGATTGTCAGACGTGGCGACGACCTCCATGCCGTATTTGCGTGTCAGGAGCGCCTTGATGCCGGCGAGCACGACGAGGTGATCGTCGATGACGGCGATGCGAATCATGATTTGATCTCCAGGTTGACGACCGTGTGACGGTCGTCGGAGGTAATGGAAAAGCCGATGTCGCTGCGACGCGCCCGCTCGCGCATGCCGCTCAGTCCGAAGTGACCTGTCTCGGGAAGAAAGGAGCTGCCCGTGTTGAAGGGCGTTCCGTCATTGGCGATGCGCAGGCGGAAGCCGTGCGGAAGGGGGTCTGAGACCAGCGCGATGCTGGTGGCGTGTCCGTGCTTGATGGCGTTCGTCAGCGCCTCCTGGACGATGAAGATGAGGTTTGCGTAGACGGATGGCGGCAAGGTCGCCGGGAGTCCCTTGAGGTTTGTGCGTACGCGTTGCGCGCCGTTCGCCCGCGCCCGCTCGGCGAGTTCGCGCAGCACCGCGTCGAGGGGACGCACGACGAGATCGGCGACGTGAAGGTTCCAGACGGTTTCTCGGATCTCCTTCTTCGCCGTCATCAGGATCTGCCGGGCTGTTTCAACCGCCTTGAGTTCGTCCGTGAGCGGCGTGTCGTCGATGGGGAGAATCGAATCGAGGAAGAGGCTCGCACCGGCGAGATGTTGTTCGATCGTGTCATGCAGATCGGCCGCCATGCGCTGGCGTTCCTGAATCACCGCCGCCATCAGCGCGCGTTCGCGATGCGCAAAGAAGATTTTCAGAAGGAGGTAGACGATGACGCCGAGCGCGAGGATGGGAAGGGCAATCCAGGATTTGGCGAGGCGTCGCTTGAACTGACGCTGGCGCAACGCGGCGTCGGGAATGATGCGGACGTCGTCAGGCGAAGCGATCCACAGGCGCACTTCCTCGGGGTGGTTGAGGTCCTCGCCGCTGTAGGTGAGGATGCCTGTGCACTCGACGAGCGGGTCGAGTCCGTTGTTCTCGGTGATTTCCGTGCGCGCAAAGCCGTCCTGCCAGCCGTGGAAGTTGTAGTCGCCGACCGCGAGCGCGTAGTCCGTCATGCCCCATCGCATGGCTTCACACGAAATGAGCCTCGCCTTCAGGCGGAGGCGCGAGCCGAATCTGATGCGCTTGGTACGGAAGAGCTCGCCGAATTCTTCGGCCGTGACATCAATGACAGGCGGCGGACGGCAGGGTTCGTCGAGGCGAACGTAGGAGGCGGACTCGAGCGCCTTGTGTCCGCCTCGGATGCCCCACACGCCCTTAACCTCGATGCTGTCCCCGCACCGGACTTCGGGCAGGCCCTGAGTCGTGGAGACGCGGTAGCATTCGCTGCCGTTGTCGAGCAGCAGGAAGTTCCATTGGTAGGAAAAGAGCACGCGCCCGCGGTCGGTCTGCATGGCCGGCTTGAAATGCGCCGACGACGGGGACTCGTCGCCGACAGCCGACAATCCTGTCGTCAGCAGCAGAGCGGTTATGATCCAGGTGCGCTTCATTGAACAGATTATATCATAATCGCTCGCCCTGTTGTCCCCACCCGCTTGGGGTGCAGTTTTTCTTGTTGAACCCAAGAGCTGTTTTCACGCAGGTGCCTTCGGCACACGCTGGAGTGCGATCGCCTCGATTTGTCGTCGACCCGCGTCTTTGGACTTAAGATTGGCTTTCAGATGGCCAATCAGTAGAGCGCGGCGACAAATGCGTGGCGACCGCATCAAGTGTCTGGGATAGCGTACTTACCGAACATCCTGCATAAATGCGACCGATTCGATTTGTCGCCGCGCACGAATGGAAAGTCAAAGTGTAGTGAAACGAGGCCAATGGGCGCGGGTCGACGACAAATCGAATCGGTCGCGCTCTGCGTGTGGCTATGCCACCTGCGGAACGTTTCAACACTTTCGAATCGCACCCACCCGCTTGGGCGGTGGCGGTTTCTGGTTGGTTCGGCTATACTACGTGATGTAATTTCAAAAGAAAAAGATCATCATGGAGGGTGTAATGAAAGCTAAGACTCGTTGCATTTTGGTTGGATGCGCACTCGCGGCGCT
>ONTV01000157.1 GCA_900320855.1 uncultured Lentisphaerota bacterium | reverse complement strand
CATTTTAGGGAGAAACCTGAAAATGAACGCAGAAGCAAAGCAGGAACTGATGGAAATGGCTGCGCGCATCCGCGAGATGCGCGAGATCATCGGCTACACGGTCGAGCAGATGGCGGAGAAGACCGAAGTTTCGGTCGCGGACTACAAGGCGGTCGAGGCGGGGCTCGTCGACCCGACGTTCAACTTCCTCCACCAGTGCGCGATCGTCTTCGGCATCGACATCAACGCGCTCCTGAAGGGCCACAGCGCCCACCTCTCCGGCTACGAGGTGACGCGCGCCGGGCAGGGGCCGCTCACGGCCCACGAGTCGCACATGGACATCCGCAACCAGGCGGCGATGTTCCGCGACCGCCTCGGCACGCCCTACTGGGTCACGTACAAGTACGACCCGGCGCTGCTCGAGAAGCCGATAGCGACGACGACGCATGGCGGGCAGGAGTTCGATCTCGTCCTCAAGGGCTCGATGAAGATCCGCGTCGGCGAGCACGTCGAGGAGCTCAAGGAAGGCGACTCGATCTACTACCGCTCCTCGACGCCGCACGGCATGGTCGCGACCGACCCGGCCGGCGTCACCTTCCTCGCGATGGTGATGGCGGGCGAGGGCGGCGACACGCACCTCGGCCTTGAGACGGTGCGTCCGCGCTCCGAGCGTGCGCCGCTCGTCGTGGACCGCTTCGTGGAGACCGACGAGGATCTCGCGGGCCGGCTTCTGCACGTCCGCTTCAAGAACGTCGAGCGCTTCAACTTCGCCTTCGACATCGTGGACGCGATTGCCGCGAAGTACCCGGAGAAGCTGGCGATGCTGCATGTCTCCGACCACCTGACGGAGCGGCGCTTCACGTTCAAGGAAATCTCCGAGACGTCGCACCAGATCGCGAACTACTTCCTCTCGCTCGGCATTGGCAAGGGCGACAAGGTGATGCTCGTCCTCAAGCGCCATTACCAGTTCTGGCCGACGATTCTCGCGCTGCACAAAATCGGCGCCGTGGTGATCCCGGCGGTGAGCCAGCTGCTCGTCCACGACTTCGAGTACCGCTTCAAGGCGGCGGACGTGAAGGCGCTCGTCTGCACGGCGGACGGCGACGTGGCCGCCGAGGCCGAGAAGGCCGAGACGCAGCCGGCGATCCGGCTGGTCGTCAACGGGGACAGGCCCGGCTGGCGGTCGTTCGACAAGGAGTACGTCGGCTTCTCGCGCGTCTACGGGCGGCGTCCCGACTCGCCGGGCGGCAAGGACCCGATGCTCATGTTCTTCACGAGCGGCACGACGGGCTATCCGAAGATGGCCTTGCACAGCCACCTCTACGGGCTCGGGCACTACGTGACGGCGAAGTACTGGCACCAGGTCGAGCGCGACGGGCTCCACTTCACGATTTCCGAGACGGGCTGGGCGAAGGCGCTCTGGGGCAAGCTCTACGGGCAGTGGATGTGCGAGGGCGCGCTCTTCGTCTACGACTTCTCGCGCTTCCACGCCGAGAAGATCCTGCCGATGTTCGCGAAGTACGGGATCACGACGTTCTGCGCGCCGCCGACGATGTACCGCATGCTCATCAAGGAGGACATCTCGAAGTACGACTTCAGCTCCGTCCACCACGCGACGACGGCGGGCGAGGCCCTGAACCCCGAGGTCTTCACGCAGTTCAAGCGGGCGACGGGCCTCTCGATCTACGAGGGCTTCGGGCAGACGGAGACGACGTGCGCGCTCGCGACGCTCTTCGGCGACGAGATCAGGCCCGGCGCAATGGGCAAGCCCGTGCCGGACTACGGCATCGACCTCGTGGACGCGGACGGCAAGAGCGTGCCGCCCGGCGAGCACGGCGAGATCGTCGTGCGCACGCCGCGCGACAACCCGCATCCCGGCATCTTCCTCGGCTACTACAAGGACGAGGAGAAGACGGCGGACGCCTGGCGGCACGGAATCTACCATACGGGCGACCTCGCGTGGAAGGACGAGGACAACTACTACCACTACGTCGGCCGCGCAGACGACGTGATCAAGTCGTCCGGCTACCGCATCGGCCCGTTCGAGATCGAGAATGTGATCATGGAGCTTCCCTACGTCGTCGAGTGCGGCGTCTCGGCGGCGCCCGACCCCGTGCGCGGCCAGGTCGTCAAGGCGACGATCAAGCTCGTGAAGGGCAAGGAGCCGTCCGAGGAGCTCAAGAAGGAGATCCAGGACTACGTCAAGACCCACACGGCCCCGTACAAGTATCCGCGCATCGTCGTCTTCCGCGACGAGCTCCCCAAGACCGTTTCGGGAAAGATCCAAAGGAATCTGCTGTAAATGAAGACCTATCTCGGCATCGACATCGGCTCGACGACCTTCAAGGCCGTCCTACTCACGGAAGACGGAAAGGTCCTCCGCACCGTCTACAAGCGCACGCAGCCTGTCGAGGCCGGGAAGGTCGCCTGCACCGGGCGCTGCAACGCCTGCGGGAACTGCTCGGGCGGCGCCGTCAAGCGCCTCGCGCTCGAGTTCCTCAAGGTCGCGGGCACGGGCTTCGACCAGATCGAGACGACTGTCGTCACGGGCAGCCAGATCGTCGAGGACACGAAGAAGTTCATCCCCTACGACTTCCAGGTGAGCGAGGTGACGGCGCACGTCGCGGGCGCGAAGTTCCTGCATCCGGACGTCGACGCGATCATCGACTGCGGCGGGCAGGACTCGAAGTGCATGGTCTACAACCCGCCGATGAACCTCTGGACGAGCATGATGAGCGGCGTCTGCGCGGCGGGCACGGGGAGCTTTCTCGACTCGGTCGCCCAGAAGCTCGGCGTGCGGATCGAGGACGTCGCCGACCGCGTGAACTACGACTCGAAGACCGAGTTCAGCTCCGTCTGCGCCGTCCTCTCGGCGACGTCGATCAACAAGTTCAAGAACCGCGTGCCGATCGGCGACCTGCTCGCGGGCGCGTGCAAGGCCCAGGCGCGGACGATCCTCAACTCCGTCGGGCAGCTTCTCCTCAACGCGCCGGGGCGCAAGATCCTCTTCCAGGGCGGCGTCGCGTTCAACAAGGCCGTCGCCTACTTCCTCGGCAAGCTCACGGGTAGCGAGATCGTCATCCCGCAGTACCACGAGGTGATGGGCGCGCTCGGCGCGGCCGTCATCGCCCGGCAGCTCGACGGGCTCAAGGCGTCCGGCCACCTCGACCTCGCGAAGGTCGAGTACGAGCCGACGCGCGGCAAGTCCGTCCTCCTGCGCATCAAGTCGACGAAGCACGACTTCTTCTCGAAGGACACGTCGAAGCCGCTCGTCTGGCGCAACCTCTTCTTCCCGACGGAGATCCTGAACGCGATGGACTGCCGCGTGCGGACGCTGGAGACGTATGCCGCGCTCTTCGGTCGCCGCGCCGACAAGGTGAAGGAGGCCCTGGGCCGCGCCGCACAGAAGGGCTTTGACGGGCAGACCTGCTCCTTCCTCCGCATGCTCGAGGGCATGGACCTCGAGAAGCCCGACTACATCGTCTCGACCGTCCAGCCCTGCCAGCAGGCCGAGCGCGTCTTCGCCGACCTCGCGCGCGAGCATGGGATCACCGATCGCCTCTACTCGCTGCAGACGCCGATCAACGCGCATTCGCGCAACGCTGTCGAGATGATGGCGGACGGCCTTGCCGAGGCCGTCTCGGAGATGGAGAAGGCGTTCGGGCGCAAGCTCGACCCGGCGCGGCTGGAGGAGGCGTGCGTCCTCTCGAACGAGGCGGCCGCGCTCGCGAAGCAGTGCCAGGCGCTCCGCTTTACGTCGCCGCCGCTCGTGCGCGGCAGCGAGGCGGTCTACAACGCGATCGTCTTCTCGCAGCTCTGGGGGCGGCAGGAACTCGTCGACATCCAGAAGGCGTATCTCGAAGAGCTCCAGATGAAGAAGGCGTGGGCCGAGAAGCGCTACGTGATCGGCGACACGCATCGTCTGCTCTGGCTGCACCTGCCGCCGTTCTACGACACGCGCCACCTCGACTACATCGAGACGACGTGCAACGCGCCGATCGTCTTCGAGGAGACGAACTTCGTCGGCTGGGATCCGCTGGACCCGAAGGACCCGTACCGCTCGCTTGCGCGCAAGCTCCTGCAGTCGGGCTTCCTCGATCCGGACCTGCGCGTCGAGTACGTCAAGCGCGCCGTGCCGGCCGGGCAGTTCAATGGCGTCGTCCTTTACACGCATGGCTTCGGGCGCTGCTCGCTCGCCGACCGCGCGCTCTCGAAGCACCTGCGCGAGACGCTGGACGCGATCAACGTGCCGCTCCTCACGCTGGAGGGCGACTGCATGGACGCGTCGATCGACCCGTGCTCGACGGTGACGAAGATCGCCTCGTTCGTCGAAGCGTTGAACGTCAACCGCTACGGCAACATCTTCGGCAAGGTCCGCTCCTGAACGGAGCGGGCTTGTCGCGTGCTGTCCGCTTTTTGGTATAATGGGCGGCATGAAGCCGATTGCGACTGACATCTACACGTTCTCGAACCTGATCGGGGGCGGCGGCAAGCAGTTCTTCTTCTCGCGCCCGCGCCGGTTCGGGAAGTCGCTCACCGTGACGACCCTGCAGGCGGTCTTCGAGGGGCGGCGCGACCTGTTCAGGGGGCTCGCGATCGACCGGAGCGACTACGACTGGAAGGCGTATCCCGTCATCCGCCTCGACATGTCGACGACTCCCGCCGAGACGGTCGAGGAGTTCAACCGGCAAGTCCTGTTCAACCTCCAGTCGGAGGCCCGGCGGCTGAACCTGCCGTTCGACGGGACGCTGACCGCCGCCTCGGCGTTCCAGAAGCTCGTCCTCGACGCGGCGGCCTCGTCCGAGACGGGCCTCGTCGTGCTGCTCGTGGACGAGTACGACAAGCCGCTCCTCGGCCACCTCGGGCGCCCGACGGTGGAGGCGTTTCGCACGGCCCTCAAGTCGTTCTACTCGGTCATCAAGGCGACGGAGGCGGTGCAGCGCTTCACGTTCATCACGGGCGTCTCGAAGTTCTCGAAGGTGTCGATCTTCTCCGACCTCAACAACCTCACGGACCTGACGATGGACGCGCGGACGGCGACGCTCGCGGGGTACACGCACGAGGAGGTGAGGGCGAACTTCGCGGACTACCTCGCGGCGCTCGGCGAGGCGAACGGCCTCCGCGCGTCGTGAACCCCGTCTCGTTCGGACGCTGCCTCTGCGAGCGGAAGTTCAAGGGCTACTGGTACGAGACGGGGACGCCAACGTTCCTCGTGAACATGCTCAAGAGGCATCCGGTCGATCTCTCGCAGGTCGAGGTGACGGAGGAGGAGCTCGGCACGTATGAGCCGTCGAATCCGTCGCTCGTGCCGCTCCTCTACCAGACGGGCTACCTCACGATCACGGGCTTCCGTGCGCTCGGGAACAAGCGCCGCTACACGCTCGGCTTCCCGAACGAGGAGGTGAGCGACGCCTTCAACTCGTCGCTCATGCCCGTCTACACCGACATGGATGGCATCGAGCTGGGGTCGATTCAGGACCGGTGCGCGGAGGCGCTCCTCGCGCACGACGTGGACGGCTTCGTCGAGGCGATGCGGGACTTCTTCGCGAACGTCCCGTACACGCTGACGGACCGTGGCGGCGAGCAGGTCTTCCAGGCGATCCTCTACACGGTGCTGCGCTTCGTCGGCGTCTGCGTGCGCGCGGAGGTGGTCACGAACCGGGGGCGGATCGACGCCGTCATCCGGTGCCCGGACGACGTCTACGTCATCGAGATCAAGCTCGACAAGTCGGCGCAGGAGGCCATGGACCAGATCCGGGAGAAGGGCTACGCGGAGAAGTACCGCGCGTCGGGCAGGCGCATCACGCTCATTGGCATGAACTTCTCGTCGGAGAAGCGCCAGATTGGCGACGTCCTCGTCGAGGAGGCTTAGGAGAGGGGCGTCCTGGTTTTGGCGTTTGGGGGTTGGGATGTTTGGAAGGTTTTACGTCTGCAGCGGCAACAAAACGACAAGGAGGAGGTTAACATGACTGCCTATTGGCATTCCGTGTGGTCTTGACAAGGGGTTGCCGTTTTTTTGAGTGCAGATTTGCGCTGCACCCCTGTAGACAAGGGCTGGCGTGCGTTTCGGGAAGAGTCGTCCGGCGTTTCCGTTCGTGCGGAAGGGGAACGATTGCGTTCGCGCCCGTTCGGTGTTCCCCCCCTGTCTAATCCGTTTGTAGTATAATGCCCCCCGTTCCTACCCGGTGTGTGCCGGGATAGCGGAGATTCAAAATCGAAGCGAAAAGAATGCCCAGGAAGCGATGGCCATCGCCCCTGGGCCATGGCGGTTAGCTCGTTGCCCCCCAGATGCGAGTACATCGCGGGGGAGTCAGAGCACCGCCGTTCGTCATGAGCCAATGCTGTATGGTTGAATGAGCACGCGGGATACGAGTCCCTATAGCTCGAAGACAAGGAAAGTATATCATGAATCCGGTCAGAATTCACATCGGCGTCGATGTCGGCAAAGATTCGCTCGACATCTGCTACCCAGACGGAACCAAGGAGAAAGTCAGGAACATCAAGTCCTGCAGAACCAAACTGATCAAGAAGGCACTCAAGCTCGGAGCCATCATCAGCTTCGAGGCCACCGGCCCATACGAGGAGCCGCTTGCCGAAGAATGCCTCGCCAGAGGCGTCAGGGCCGTGCGCCTGGACGCCTGGGGAACGAGGAAGTACGCGGAATCGCAGGGGCGCATCGAGAAGACCGACGCCATCGACTGCGAGATGATCCGCGACTACGCGATGTCCCTCAAGGACGAGAAGCTTCACTTCATCAAACGGGCGCATCTGAGTAATTCACCGCACTTCACTTCCTGACGATTGCGGCGACACGTGCGCCACTTGCGTTACTTCTGCCCCGTCGAGGAGGCGGTCTGC
>ONTV01000159.1 GCA_900320855.1 uncultured Lentisphaerota bacterium | reverse complement strand
TCCACTTGCTTTTCGTGTCAGCAGTATGCTACAATCTTCACCGCTTGAAGGTGTAGCTTTTCGCGGGTGCGAAGGCGGTGCCGGAGGGCTGGATTTTCACCAATGAAAAAAACGGGTAAAGTCCATGTAGCGTGTGTTATACTTGAAGTTGCCTGGCGGGTTTGCATAGGTAAAGTCTGTGTCGAAACAAACAGGAGAATTCTCGCTATGAACAGGACATCAGTGGTGCTGATCGCGGCGATTGCGTCGTGCGGCGCATTTGCGAGGACCATCGACTTGAACGGAGACTGGAACTTCTCCAAGGACGGAGCGCCCGAGACGGTCGTGCGCGTTCCGCATGACTGGTCCATAGGCGCCGACTTCGACGAGACGAAGGAAGAGGGCAGCGGGATGCTTCCGTGGAAGGGCGAGGGCCGCTATTCGCGGACGCTGACGCTTTCGAAGGAGGACGCGGAGACGCTCAAGTCTGGCGGCGAGGCGTACATCGAGTTCGACGGCGTGATGGCCCAGCCTGCGGTTGTTGTCAACGGCGTATGGGTCGGCGGCACGACGTACGGATACCTCTCGTTCTCCAAACGCATCGGCATTCACCTCAAGGAAGGCGAGAACAAGCTCGAAGTTGTCGCGAACACGAATCCGCACTGGTCGCGCTGGTATCCCGGCGGAGGCATCTACCGCGACGTTCGCCTGCGCGTCCTCCCGAAGGGACACGTAGTCCCCGGAAGCGTCTGGATTCGCACGCCCGAGGTCACAAAGGATTGCGCGAAGGTCGTAGCGACTTGGCGCAACGACGACGGATCCGAGGGTAAGCGCGAGTTCGACGTGAAGAATCCCGTAATGTGGGATGTCGAAAATCCGCATCTCTACACGATGGAGATAGGCGGAGAGACGTACCGCTACGGAATCCGCACGTTCAAGTGGACTGCCGACGACGGATTCTACCTCAACGGACGTCGGCTGCAGCTCCAGGGCGTGTGCCTTCACTCCGACCTCGGATTGCTCGGAATGGCCTTCTCGAAGGACGCCGCGCGCCGCCAGCTCAAGATCATGCGCGACATGGGCGTAAACGCGATCCGCACATCGCACAACTGTCCCGATCCGAAGTTCCTCGACCTCTGCGACGAAATGGGATTCGTCGTGTGGGACGAGTGCTTCGACAAGTGGGACGGCACGGCGAGCTGGGACGCGGGACGCGGCGATCTTCACGAATACCTCGCGATGAACCTCCGCTCCTTCGTGCGCCGCGACCGCAACCATCCGTGCGTCGTCGTGTGGTCCATCGGAAACGAAATCACCCGACAGCGTCCCGACTTCTACGCCGGCGTCGAGCGCAGGCGCGTGCGCGATCTGCGCGATGCCGTGCGCGCGGAGGATCCGACGCGTCCTGTCGCGATGGCTGCGTGCGAAGAGTGGACGATCGAAGCGCTTGAGGACCTCGATGTCGTCGGATGGAACTACACGAGGCGCTACAAGAGGATGCGCGGCATGTTCCCGAATATGCCGATGGTGTATTCCGAGTCCGGAAGTTCGTTCAGTGACTACGGATACTACGGCGACGGCAAGCCCGCCGCAAGCCGCGTCTCGTTCGACGGCAAGCTCTTCAGGACGGATGGTTACGACTACAATTCCGCGGGGTACAGCGACATCGCGGACGTGGAGTTCTTCCGCGTCGAGAAGGATCGCTATCTCGCAGGCGAATTCGTGTGGACCGGCATCGACTACATCGGAGAACCGACACCGTGGCTCCGCAACAAGGACAGCGCAATCGAGTCCGTCGCGCGCAGCTCGTCGTTCGGAACTGTCGACCTCACGGGCTTCCCGAAGGACCGCTTCTGGCTCTACCGTTCGCACTGGAACAAGAAGGACGAGACGGTGCACATACTTCCCCACTGGAACTGGAAAGGACGCGCGACGAACGTCACCGTCATGGTGTACACTTCTGGAGATTCGGCGGAGCTGTTCCTCAACGGCAAGTCGCTCGGACGCCGCGCGAAGGAGAAGGTCGACGACTATCCGCTCGACTGGACCGGCGACATGAATGATTGGTCGTACTACCGCATCTGCAGGCGCTATCGCCTTATCTGGGACGACGTCGCCTACGCGCCTGGCGAGCTCAGGGCGGTCGCGTACCGCGATGGACAGAAAATCGGCGAGGACTTCGTGAGGACGGCGGGCGACTGCGTTGCCGTGACTGCAACGCGCGATCCGTATTCAGACGAGAACGACGAGTTCGTATTCTACCGTCTTGCGGCTGTTGACGCGAATGGCGTGCTGTGTCCGTGGGAGTCCGACGAAGTCGAGATATCCGTCTCTGGCGCGGGCGAGTTCACTGCGGCGGGCAACGGGAACCCGCACGACCGCAGGGGCTTCGCGTCGAAGAGACAGAAGCTCTTCTACGGCCGTGCAATGGTCGCAGTGCGCCGCATCGCCCCCGGCGAGATCAAGGTGAGGGCAAATCCCCGCAAATAGAATAATTAGGTTTGCTGAGGGACCCTTAGATCGGTCATAGTCATCCTCTAAATCAAACGGGTCCCTTCACCCGTCGGCAGCGCCATTGTCCCTTCTGCCCAATCAAGCTCTCCAAGCGCAGGGTTGACCCGAAGTCGCTTTCATCCCGGCTCCAGAATCTCGATCCCGAGGACACGGCGGAAGCACCACGCGGCCGGTCCTGCCGCCCAACCATGGCAAAGCGACTTCACGCGCCGAAACCGCCAAGGCCAGTACAAACGACAGCAAAAGCAATCTTCTTCATTTCGCAAAAATTCTGACGGGACCAATCATACCTGACTCAGCGAGCGGTGCATCGGCCTTGGGACCGGCAATCGTCCAGGTCTGGCGTTCCGCTTCGGGTCGGCCGGCATCAAAGACAAGACGGTTATACCAAGTCGAGGTCACTTCGACACGCACGGTATTCTCCCCCTCTTCAAGTGCTGACGTGACATCGCACCGATACGGTTCGCACCAGAGATCGGCCACTTTCCGTCCATTCACGATCACGCGTGCCCAATGCGCGACACGACCGAGATCGAGTTCCACACGATCCGCACCCTCCGGACACCGCACCCGCGTCTCATAGGCGCGCGTTCCCGAAAACGCCTTCTCCTCCGCCGTCCCCGCGAGATCCTTCCACGCCCCGAGGGGCAACGTCCAGTCCGTCAGCGTCCGAACCTCGCGCCAGACGTCGGGACGCTTTGCCAGGTCGCCCTTGCGGATGAATCGCGATTCGCCACGGGCGAGATCAAGCGTGACCTCGCCGCCAAGGTCACGGAGCGCGAGCCGTCCCTTGAAACCCTTCTCCTTCGCCGCGATGAAATAGCAGACGGCATCCCCGTCGCGCCGCTCGTACCAGAAGACATCCCCGCCCGCGAGCTGCGCCGGCCAGTCGGGAACGAGGTCGCCACGGACGATGCGTGCGCCCGCCCGCTCGAATTCCGCGAGCTTCGCCTCCGTCTCCGGCAGAAGGAACGTCCCCTCGGGAACCCAGAGGACGCGATAGCTCATTGCGTCCGGCAGGACAAGGCGACCGTCCTTCACCGAGAGCCGCGTCTGAAGCGCATCGTGGTTGAGATAGTCGTACTTGTAGGCGTTGCCGAATAAATCGTTTCGTTCGCTCGGACGATGGGCCAGGGCGTCACCGAGATACCAAAGGATGTCCACGGCCGGAAGTCCCTTCTCGAGTTCGCGTCCGCAGTCCGCCACGTACTTCGTGAAGCCCGGCATGAACGGCCACCAGGTCTGTCCACGCAGGAAGGGAGAACCGATCTTCTGTCCGAAGCTCGACCCGGGCGGAAGTCCGTTCACAACGGGATTGTGCGTGTAGGTGTGGAAGACAAGATGCGTCACACCACGCGCGAAATGACGGTTCGCGTTCTCCTTCCACTCCTGCATCGATTCGTTGAACGTGAGGTCGAAGCTCGTGAACGCCTCCGCACTCACGCGGCGCTTGCCGTAGAGATGCGCGCCGGAGACACAGGGACGCACGGCCTTGAAGTCATGCGAGCCGACGAAGCCGCGGTCGTTGTCGAACGGGCTCCAGAACTCGCACATCGGCTCGTCGGCGTATTTCCAATAGCGAAGCGGATCTCCGGGGAGCACATCGCCGAAGGCCGTCTCAAACTGCACCACCATGCCGTTCTCGTGCGCAAGGCGCGCCATCGTGCCGTAGTAGTTGTCCTCAACGAGCCGCGAACACGTGTTGCGCCAGTCAAGGAGGAACTTCTCCGTCTCGGCTTCACTCTTGAGGACATAACCGAAGAGCGCCGGAAGCCACGGTCTCAGTGCGTAGCCGTTGCGCTTCTCGAATTCCTCCTCCATCTTCCAGGTCCACGTCTGGCAGCCGCATTCCCAACTATCGACAAGCGTGCCGTCGATCTTGACGCCTGCCTTGAGGAGCTTGCCGAGATAGCCGTTCCAGTTCGCTTCGAAACCGCGCGGATCCATCTTGTCGCATTCCCATCCCGTCCCTTCCGGAGGCGCTGGATGATTCTTCCGCTTCGCGTTGACATGACC
>ONTV01000173.1 GCA_900320855.1 uncultured Lentisphaerota bacterium | reverse complement strand
GAGGTCTTCGGCGGCCTTGAGGTTGCCGAGGCCCTTCTCGCAGAGCGCGAGGTAGTATTCCGGCGCGGCGTCGAGGGCGCGCGTGTAGTTCTGCGTCGCGCGGGCGACCGCCTTCGCGAGGAACGGCTTCGCCGCCCGATAGGCGCCGTTCTTGAGCCGGCGGACGCCGAGCGCGAGGTTGGCGCGCGTGTAGTCGGGGTCGATCTCAAGGGCGCGGCGGTAGTACGGCTCCGGGTCGATGAGGCCGTTGTGGAACTGGTCGAGGCGAAGGCCGACTTCGTAGGCGAGCTCGGCCGAGACGTAGTCCTTCGGATCCTTCGGATTCTCGACGACGGACGGCAGGGGGTCATGCGGATCGGGCCCGACGGGCGTGTAGGAGAGGAAGACCGCGCCGTCCGCGTCGGCGATCGACGCCGTCAGCTCCGTGTCCTTCGCGTCGGCGGCGACCGCGAGGACGCGGCACCACGGCGCGTTCGGGTCGATGGACACGCCCTTCTCCTCGAAGACGGGCTTCGCCGCGCCCGCCCGGCAGACGCGCACCGTGCAGTTCGTCAGGACACGCGTCGAGTGGAAGCCGACGAGCAGCTCCTCCGCACCGCGCCGGTCCACGTTCACCGCGCCGTCGACCGTGACGTTCTTGACGCCGCCGATGCCCTTCACCGGGAACCAGTACTGCTTCACGCGGCGCGTCTCGTAGGGCGCGATCCACGAGTAGTCGGGCTGGTTGTCCGACCAGCAGCCGACCATCAGCTCAAGGTACGGCCCGTCGTTGTCGGTCAGCACCGTGTCCCACACGTGCGCCTCCGGGAAGTTGCCCCAGAGGAAGAACTTCTTGCCGACGGTGATGTGGCGGTTCGAGACGTGCGCCGTGCCCATGTTCTTCTTGTGGTCGAGGCCCGCGAGCCAGGCGTTGTCGGGATCCATCGCGAAGATCGAGCGCGACTCGACCGTGAAGTTGCGCCACCACGAGAGGTCCATCGTGCCCGAGATGTCGTCGGCGTACTTCGAGCGCTGGGAGGGGATGAGGTCATGCGCCTCCTTGCGCGGGCCGATCGGAAAGCTCGTCCAGTAGTTCTTGTGGTGGTCGAAGCCGAGGTGGCAGCTCGGCGGGAAGAGGATCTGGTAGTCGTCGCCGCAGTGGACGGACACGTTCGCCCAGTAGATCATCGACTCGATGAACGACTGGCGGTTCATGAAGACGTTCTCGGCCTGGAGGACCGCGCGGTCGGGGAGGAGCGAGAGCCCGATCGTCCACTTGAGGCGGCGGCGGAGCTCCGTCTCGCCGATCCAGACCGTCTTCGAGCCGTCCGCATTCGCGGCGATCCGCCAGTCGATGGGCATCGCGGTCGTCGCGCGGTGGTGGTGGGGGAAGTTCCATTCGACGCCGCCCGAGATCCACGCGCCGAGCATGCCGATCAGGGCGGGCTTCACGACGTGCTGGCGGTAGAACGTCTCGAAGCCCGTCTGCCGGTCGGTGAGGTTCAGGAGGTGGCCGCCGTGCTCCGGGAGGAGGCCCATCTGAAGCCAGCGGTTCTCCAGCGTCAGGTACGTGTACGTCTCGTCGGCCTTGCCGTCGAAGAGGACGTCCTGCATCGGGTAGGGGTAGACGCGCCCCTGCGCGCCCTGGTAGACGCGCCCCGTGTAGAACAGCGGCGTCCGGTCATAGCCGCCGGGCGCATACGTCGGCAGCGTGATCGACGACCTCTCGGCCTTGACTTCCGGATTCGGTTTCCAATCCGCCCACGCCGCGCAAGCGACGCGTCCGACGGCGAGCATACAGAGCAGCTTGTTTTTCATGCGCGCTATTGTACCATATTCGCGCCTGAAAAATATGACCTTTCTTGCAAAAATTATCTATCCGATTGGGCAACGCCGTTTCCGGCCCCGGCGCGCTTCAGGCGGTAGGCCGCGATCGTGAATCGGACGAGCCGCTCATCGTCCAGGACGAGCACCTTGAGTTTCTCTGCAGGGCATCTCCCGAAAACGTTTCCAGTCTCTCAAACCGCCGCGTACGGCGCCATGTCCGGCGGGACGGGCGCCTCGAACGACATCCGCTCGTTCCGCACCGGATGCCAGAGGGCCAGGCGCCACGCATGGAGCATCTGCCGCGCCGGAACGGGGTCGAGCCGGCGGTCGAGCGCGCCTTTGCCGTAGACCCGGTCGCCGATGATGGGACAGCCCAGCGATGCCAGGTGCACGCGGATCTGGTGCGTCCGCCCCGTCTCGATCCGGCATTCGAGAAGCGACGTCCGCACGCCCGCCGCCCGCACCCGCCAGTTCGTGATCGCGACCTTCCCGTTCCGCTCGACGATGGCCATGCGCTTGCGGTCGACGGGGTGGCGGCCGATCAGGTTCTCGATGCGCCCCGCGTCGAGGCGCGGCCGCCCGTGGCAGACGGCGAGATACGTCTTCTCGACGTTCCGGTGCGAGGCGAACGCCTTCACCAGCCCATCCATCGCCGGCTGCGACTTCGCGACGACGATGAGCCCCGACGTGTCCTGGTCGAGGCGGTGGACGATGCCCGGCCGCGCGACGCCGCCGATGCCGGAGAGGTTCGGGCAGTGGTGCAGAAGCGCGTTCACGAGCGTGCCCGCGCCATGGCCGGGCGCCGGGTGGACGACGAGCCCGGCGGGCTTGTTGACGACGACGATGTCGTCGTCCTCGTAGACGACGTCCAGCGGGATGTCCTCCGGTTCGGGGACGGCCGGCACCGGCGGCGGGATCGTGACGTCGATCGTGTCCGACGCGGCAACCTTCTGCCCCGCCTTCTCGGCCGGCACGCCGTTTACCGTCACGAACCCGGCCTTCACGAGCCCCTCGATCCGCGACCGCGAGAAGTCGGGATGGCGCGCCAGCAGGACCTTGTCGAGACGTTCGGCCATCGTCAGCGGCGACGGGACGTCACCTCGATCACGTTCACGCAGTTGCGGAGCTGCAGGATGATCTGGTCGACGACGCGCGCCGAGCCGAGGACGTCGATCTTCATGCGCGAGACCGTGCCATCCTCCGTCGGCCCGACGTTCAGCGTCTGGATGTTGTAGCCGCGCCCCGAGATGAGCCCGACGATGCGCGCGAGGACGCCGGGCTTGTTCTCGACGAAGCAGTTCAGCCGATAGATCGATTCCTTCATGCGCACGCCTCCTTGGGGATCGCGACCTCGACGAGCACGGGGACCTTCGCGCGCAGCGCGCGCCGGAGCGCCGGCTCGACCTGATCGGCCGCCGTCACGCGCACGCCCTTCAGTCCGTAGGCGGCCGCGAGCTTCACGAAGTCGGGCGACGTGAGGTCGGTCGCGAAGTAGCGCGCGCCGTAGCCCTCCTTCTGCAGCTGGCGCACGAGGCCGAGCGCGCGGTTCACGAAGACGACGAACGTCACGGGGAGGTTCAGCTCGACGGCGACGATCAGCTCCTCCGCCGTCATCTGCGCGCCGCCGTCACCGACGAAAGCGACGACCCGCGCGTCCGGCCGCGCGAGCGACGCGCCGATGGCCGCCGGGATGCCGAAGCCCATCGCGCCCATGCCGCCGGACGTGAGGAAGTGGCGCGGGCGGACGTGGCGGAACGCGCGCGCCGCCCAGATCTGGTGCTGCCCGACGTCCGTGACGACGAGCGCGTCGCCGCGCGTCGCCGCCGCGACCGCGC
>ONTV01000136.1 GCA_900320855.1 uncultured Lentisphaerota bacterium | reverse complement strand
CCACTTTCCCACCATACCCAAACGGATTCTTCTCCTGCCAGCGCCACGTGTCGGTGCACATCTCGTCGATGCCGCGCACGGCCTTCCAGTCCAGCTCCTTCGCGGCCAGGGCCGGATCGGCCCAGCACTCGGCGATGTCGCCGGGACGGCGCGGGCAGATCTTGTAGGGGACGGGACGCCCCGACGCCTTCTCGAACGCCTTCACGATCTGGAGAACGGAGTAGCCGTGCCCCGTGCCGAGGTTGTAGACCTTGAGGCCGAGCGTCGGCTCCTTCTCAAGCTTCTCGATCGCCTTCAGGTGACCGACGGCAAGATCGACGACGTGGATGTAGTCCCGCACGCCCGTCCCGTCCGGCGTCGGATAGTCGTTGCCGAAGACGTTGAGCTCAGGACGCCGCCCAACCGCGACCTGCGCGACGTACGGCAGGAGGTTGTTCGGGATGCCCGCCGGGTCTTCGCCAATGAGGCCCGACTCGTGCGCCCCGATCGGATTGAAGTAGCGCAGCAGGATCACGTTCCACGCCGGGTCGGCCTTCTGGACGTCCTTGAAGACCTGCTCCATCATGAGCTTCGTCCAGCCATAGGGGTTCGTGCAGCCGGGAGTCGGGAAGTCCTCGCGGATCGGCACGGACTTCGGCTCGCCGTAGACGGTCGCCGACGACGAGAAGACGATGTTCTTGCAGTCGTGCTCGGCGAGGCACTTCAGGAGCGTGAACGTGCCGCCGAGGTTGTTGGCGTAGTACTTGAGCGGAATCTTCGTCGATTCGCCGACGGCCTTCAGCGCCGCGAAGTGAATCGTCGCCTGGAACGGCGCCTCCTTGTCGAGGATCGCATTCAGCTTCTTCTCGTCGCGGATGTCGGCCTTGTAGAACGTCGGCGTCTTCCCGGTGATGCGCGCGACGCGCGTGAGCGACTTGCGCGAACTGTTGCAGAGGTTGTCGACGACGACGACCTCGTGCCCCGCGTTCAGGAGTTCGACGACCGTATGGCTGCCGATGTACCCGGCACCGCCCGTAACCAGAATCTTCATGATGCTTCCTTTCTTTCGGTCTGCGGATTATACCATTTTTCAATGCAGCGCGCCCCGCCGCCTCGCGCGGCGCACGTGCAGCAGGAGGAGCGCGAGGGCGCAGGCGGCGTACCACGCGGCGCACGTCGGCACGGACCACCTCGGCACCTCGACGTTCGCGCCCGGCAGCCCCGCCACGCCTGCGGAGAGGACGACCATCGCCTGCGTGAAGAGGGCGGAGAGGTTGTTGAGGTGCGCGGCCAGGGTCTCCGACACGAAGCTCGCCAGAAGCCCCAGCGCGCCCGCATAGACCGTCAGCCCCGCCGCCGGCACGAGCGCAAGGTTGGCGAGGACGCCGCCGGGCGTGACGCGGCCGAAGACGTGCGCGGCGATCGGCACGCCCGCCGCCCAGGCGGCGACGGCCACAGCCAGCGTCTTCGCCCACCCCTCGGGATGGTCGCGCAGATAGTCCCCGGCCACGAGAATCGCCAGCATGACGGCGAACGAGAGGCCGCAGCCGACGTCCGCAATCATCGTCGGCCGCACGAGATAGACGCCGAGGAACGTGAGCGACCAGGCGACGAGGCCGTTCGGCCGCCGCCGGAAGAGCGGCGCCAGGCAGGCGAGCGTCGCCATCGCGCCGGCCCGGACGGCGCTCGGCGGGAAGCCGATGAGCGCGAGATAGCCCCAGATGACCGGGACGGCCGCCGTCTCGGCCAGCCGACGCGGCAGCCAGAGGAGGCGCAGGAGAAAGACGAGGACGCGCGCGACGGCCATCACATGAAGGCCGGAGATGGCGAAGACGTGAATCGTCCCCGCGCCGATGAACGTCTGCCGCAGATCCCACGGCAGGTTCGCGCGCGCGCCCAGCAGAATCGCCTGGTTGAGCCGCACGATCTCGCGCTTGGACGCGAGCCCCAGCGACACGCGCCGGGCGAAGTCGCGCCGCGTCGCGGACAGGGAGGGCACCGCCGACTCGGACGCCGCCCGCCGCCGCGCGTCGCGCAGCCACGGCGACTTGCGGTAGACGCGCTCCTGCTCGCAGGACGCGGCCCAGAAGAGGCTCGCCCCCACGAGCGCCAGCGCCGCCCAGGGCCACGGCCGAAAGCCGCCCGCATGGCCCAGCAGCGCGACGAGAAGCGCCAGCACCGCCACCGCCGGCCACGCCTCGGCGAACATCGGCACGCGCGCGGCGGCGAACTCGCCGGCCGCCACGGCGGCACAGGCGAGAAGAAGTCTTTTTGTCGTCGTCATTTCCTTTCCCCTTTGGATGCGCGTAGAATAGCACATCCGGGGAAAGGAAACCTTAAGATTACCTTAAGATTTGCCTTAAGATTTCTTAAGGTTCGTCTTAAGGTTTCTTAAGGTTCGCCGCGCGTCAGACGCGGAGCGCGGTCTTCGACCAGTTCTCCTTGCCCGCGAGGAGCGACGGCGTCGTCATCTCCGGCGGCACGGGAATGCCGAGCATCTGCAGCGCGGTCGGCGCGACGGCCGAGAGCTTCGCGAGCGGCGTCAGGCGCACGCCCGCCGCGTCGTTCGCGACGTAGAAGCAGTCGACGAGGTTCAGCGTGTGCGACGTCTTCGTGAGGCCCGTCTTGTAGTCCACCATCTGCTCGGCGTTGCCGTGGTCGGCGAAGATGAGGACGTGCGCGTCGAGCTCGAGGAGGCGCGGCAGGATCTTGCCGATGCACTCGTCCGTCACCTCGACGGCCTTCGTCGCCGCCTTCTCGTCTCCCGTGTGGCCGACCATGTCGCAGTTCGCGTAGTTGACGACGATGAAGCCGTAGGGATTGTTCTCCAGCCGCTTCAGGAGCTCGTCCGTCACGTTGTACGCCTCCATCTCCGGATGGCTCGCGAACGTCGCCGCGTCGAAGCGGCTCTTGACCTCGACCTGGTCCTCGCCCGCCGACGGCGTCGTGGACTTGCCGTTGAAGAAGCTCGTGACGTGCTTGATCTTCTGTGTCTCCGCGAGGCGCAGCTGCTTGAGGCCCGCCTTCGAGACGACCTCGCCGAGGAGGTTGTCCATGCCGCCGCCCGCGCCCATCGCGCCGAGGAGGTAGTCCGCGAACTCGTCCCAGTAGCGCGTGAAGCCGAGGAACGTCACCTTCGGACGCGCCGAGCGCGTGCCCGCGTAGTCGTCGCAGACGAACGCCTGCGTGAGCTGGATCGCGCGGTCCTGGCGGTAGTTCGTGTGCATGACGACGTCGCCGTCCTTCATGCCGGCGTAGTCGCCGATCACGTAGCACGGGATGTACTCGTCGGTCATCGGCGCGTTGTCGGGCGTCTTGCCGTTCGCGTACTCGGACTTGACGGCCTCCTCGACCGTCGCGGCCTTCTTGCCCTGCGCGGCGACAAGGCACTCGTACGCCTCGCTCGTGAGCGCGTAGTTCTTCGAGCGGTCCATGCCGTAGTAGCGGCCCATCGCCGTGCCGATCGTCGCGTTGCCGACGGCGGCGAGCTCCTGCTTCAGGCGCGCGATGTACTCGAGCGTCGAGCGCGGCGGCGTGTCGCGTCCGTCAAGGAACGGGTGTACGACGATCTTGCCTTCCGGGAACTCCTGGCGCGCGCGCTTCATGAGCTTGAAGAGATGCTCCTGGTGCGCGTGCACGCCCTCGTCCTGCAGGAGGCCGAGGAAGTGGAACTGCGAGTTGTTCTTCTTCCAGTTCGCGATGAGGTTCGCCCACTTCTCGCTCTTGAAGAGCTCGCCGGACGACAGGCCGTCGTCGATGCGCTTCAGCTCCTGGATGACGATCCGACCCGCGCCCATGTTGAGGTGGCCGACTTCCGACGAGCCCTGGTAGCCGTCGGGGAGGCCGACCGCCTCGCCGCAGCAGTCGAGGAGACAGTGCGGATAGCGCGCGCGAATCTGGTCGATGACCGGCGTCTTGGCGCCGTACACGGAGTTTCCGTCCTTGCGGGGATTGATGCCCCAGCCGTCACGAATGATGAATACGACAGGTCTCATGAGAGTTTAGGTGTTTGGGGGTTTGGATGTTTGGGGGTTTAGAAGTTTGGGGGTCAAAGGGGGTTAGAGGGGCGTTAAGGAGTGGGGGCGGGGGGCGGTTAGTGGGGCGTTAAGAGGTATGTTAGAGGGCTGAGTGTAAGGGGGTTAAGGGGCGTTAAGAGGGTTTGATTTGGGTTTGACGCGAGGGACTGGAGGGGCTTGAGGGGCGAGAGGGTTAGCCCGAAATTAATTGTCTTTAAATAAGGCTTCGCTTCTTAAAGGGATCTTGATTTGCGGGCTTTGTTGCCTCTTGCCGCTCAAGACTCTTCCGTCCCTCTCGTCAGACCCCCTTCGCGTCAACTTATCGCCCGTTCATCTCCCCATTCTTCTCCAATTCTCCTTCAATACGACCATTCAATCCTTCCCTATTCGACCATTCGATCATTCGACCATTCGATCATTCGACCATTCGATTATTCGACCATTCGACCATTCGACCATTCGATTATTTCTCAGAAAAACCATTTCGCGACGCCGAGAAGCCCCTGCTTCCACGGCACGCGGTGGCTGACGCCCGACTTGCCGGCGAACTCGGCGAGGTGCGCGACGTACCAGTCGTAGTTCCGGACAAGCGCCTGCTTGTTCGAATACTGCGGCCTGTAGTCCAGCAGACGCTCGGCCTTCTCGATCGACACGAACGAGTCCGTCGACGCCGTCTCGTACACCCACGGATAGAGCGGCGAAAGGTGCAGCTTCTCGAGGATGCGCAGGATGAAGACGATCGGCGCGACCGGCATGCCGCGAATCTTCTTGCCGTGCCCGGCGCGGTCGAGGACGGCCTGGTAGTCTTCCTTCATCGTCGTGAAGTCCTTCGCGCCGACGTTGAACTCCGTCGCGACGACCTCCTTCGGATACGTCATCGCCTGCCAGATCGCGTGGTCGAGGTCATCGACGTCCATGAGCTGGTAGCGGTTCGCGCCCGACCCGATCATCGGGAAGCCGTGCCCCGTGTACGCCCAGTCGTAGAAGAGCGCGAAGACGCCCAGCCGCTCCGGCCCGACGAAGCTCTTCGGACGGATGATCGAGACGCAATAGCCGTCCTTGATCGCCGCGCGGCAGATGTTCTCGGCGTCGATCTTCGCCTGCCCGTAGGGCCCGACGCCGACGAGCGGGTCGGTCTCGACGATCGGGTGCTTCTTCGGCACGCCGTAGACCGCCGTCGAGGAGATCTGGATCATGCGGTCCAGCTTGAACTTGCGCGCCGCGTCAAGGACGTTCCGGCAGCCGTCCACTTCCGTCGTGCGGATGTCCGATTCGCTGTAGAGCGGCAGGGCCGCCGCGCAATGGACGACGACGTCGCACCCCGCCGTCACCTTCTCGACGGCCGCCACGTCGCGCACGTCGCCCAACGTGAACTTGAGCCACGGCTCGCCCTTTTCGGGATAGTCGAAGTCGGCAATGTCCAAAACGCGAATTTCCTCCACGCCCTTCGCGCGGAGGAAACGGATGAGGTTGATGCCGAGAAAGCCCGATCCGCCCGTGACGAGGACCTTCATGAAGACGCCCTCCTCACTTGGCCGCAGGAGCCGGCGCGGCCGGCGCGGGCGTCGCCGCAGGCGCGGGGGCCGGAGCCGCCGGCGCAGAGGCCG
>ONTV01000153.1 GCA_900320855.1 uncultured Lentisphaerota bacterium | reverse complement strand
GGCACCGCGGGCCAGTTCGTCGGATTCGATGCCGCCGGGAACGCCGTGGCCGTGGCTGCGCCCGTGAGCGTCATCCTTGACGCCATCCACATTACCACGCCGCCGGCCAAGACCGCCTACAAGGCGGGCGAGACGTTCAACACCGCAGGCATGGTCGTCAAGGCCGACTATTCCAACGGCACGGTCGTCATCGCGAACGAGCGTATGGGCAACGGGTTCACGATCCGCAACTGCACGTTCGGCTCGACGCGGGCGCGGGCGATGCTCATCAAGGCGTCGAACGGGCTGATCGAGAACAACACGGTCGAACGGTCGTATTACGACGCCATCTCGATCTATCCCGAATACTACTGGCTCGAAGGCGGCTGCGCACGGAACGTGACGATTCGGGGCAACACGCTCCGCAACAACGGCGGCGGCATCTACATCGGCGGCACGAGCGGCAACGGCACGCGGCTCCCGCCGGACGCGCACAGCGGCATGGTGCTGGAGAACAACACGATTATTGACTCTCCCCAAAAGAGAAAGTAGTTTCCAATGAAAAGCGCTCTGGTTGCATGCGGGGCGGCTGGACTCTGCGCGGCTCTTTCCGCCGCGCCCGTCCCCGTGGCCCTGACCTTTGACGACGGTCTCAAGGCGCAGCTGACGATTGCCGAGCCGCTGATCGCCGCACACGGCTGGAAGGCCACCTTCAACATCGTGACGGATGCGGCGGGTCGCGGCGGACAGAACATCTCGTGGGACGAGGTGCGCGAGCTGCACCGGCGCGGACACGAGATCGCCTCGCATTCGGTTTCGCATCTGAACCTGCTGAAGCTGCTGGCGGCGGGCGACACGAACGAGGTGCGTCGCCAAATTGCCGCGTCGCGCGACAAGATCAAGCGCGAAGTCGGTGTCGCGCCGCGTTGGCTGTGCACGCCCTACATCCAGCACAACGCCGCCGTCGAGCGGATTTCCGATGAGGAGGGGCTGGCCGTCATGAACGTCCGCCGCGTTCCCTTTGGCGGCAAGATCCCGGCGGACAAGGACTATGGGCGCGCCATTGACGCCGAACTGGCGAAGAAGCCGAACGCGCTCGATTTTCTCGTTCACGGCATTACGCGTGAAACGGGCGGGTGGGGGCCGTTCGTGGATGAGGCTGATTTCAAGGCCTTTCTGGACGCAATCGCCGAACGCGAGAAAAAGGGCGTGCTGAAGGTCGTGCCGTATGAAGAGGCGTACAATGCGGATTTGACGCTCGAACGCGGCTTCCGCCGTCCGCCGGCGTCCGCGCGTCCGTGGACGTGGTGGCACTGGATGGACGGACACGTCAGCCACGCGGGGATCACGGCCGACCTGGAGGCCATGCGCGACATCGGCCTCGGCGGCGCGACGCTCTTCGACGTGACGGCGGGCATGGCGCGCGGGCCGGTCGACTTCGGCACGGAGGCGTGGTTCGGCGCGGTGGGCCACGCGGTGCGCGAGGCGCACCGCCTCGGCCTCGAGATCCAGGTTCCGAACTGCTCGGGCTACAGCTCGTCGGGCGGGCCGTGGGTGAAGCCGGAGCAGGGCATGAAGTTCGTCGTCCACACCGAGACGCGCGCGGACGGCCCCCGCCGCTTCGACGGCGCGCTGCCGGCGCCGCCGAACCCGCACGGCTTCTACGCGGACATCGCGGTCCTGGCGTTCCCGGTTCCGTCGGACGAGGGAGAGCCGCTGCGCGCCGAACGGGACGAGCCGGCGCTGACGGGCGACGCGGGCGGCACGGTCGCGTTCGCGTCGTCCGAGCCGTTCGAGGCGACGGGCGTCTCGTTCGTCCTGACGGGCGGCCACCAGTGGAACGAGCCGGCGCGCTTCGCCGTCGCGTATTCGGACGACGGCGTGACCTGGCGGGACGGCGACGTGCGCGACTTCGACGTGCGGCGTTCGGGCAGCGGCCCGACGGGGCGGCGCTACTATCCCCTTGACCGCCCGATTCGCGGCAAGAAGTTCCGCATCACGTTCTCATTTCCGCCCGAACCGACCAGTCCGGGCTACGAGCCTGGCTACGTGGGGCGCTTCACGGTGCGCGACGCGGCGTTGGAGCGGCGGGCCGCGCTCAGCGACCTCGACGGGAAGACGTTTCGCATCCGCCAGCAGATCCGCCGCGACCGCTTCCCGACGATGCCCGGACAGGTCGTTTCGCTTTCGGCGGTGACGAACCTGACGCATCTCCTGACGGCGGACGGCCGACTCGCGTGGGACGTGCCGGCGGGCCGCTGGGCGATCCTGCGCATCGGCTTCGCCGCCAACGGCGAGCGGAACCATCCCGTGAGCGGCGGCGGATCGGGACTGGAGGTCGACAAGCTCGACCGCGCGGCGCTGGACGCCCATTTCGACGCCTACGTCGAGAAGCTGTGCGCGCGGCTCGGCCCCGATCTCGTCGGACAGGGGAAGAGCGCTCTCTCCGGCATCCTCGTCGACAGCTACGAGGTCGGCTCCCAGAACTGGACGCAGGGCTTAGAGCGCATCTTCCGTCAGCGCAGGGGCTATGACCTCGTGCCGTGGCTCGCGCTCCTCTCCGGGCGCGTCGTCGATTCGGTTGCGGAAAGCGAGCGCGTGCTGGGCGACTTCCGTGCGGTCATCGCAGAACTCTTCGCCGAGAACTATTCGGACGCGCTGGCGGCGCGCTGCCGCGCGCGCGGACTCCAGTTCGGCGTCGAATGCTACGGCAACGGGCCGTTCAACGCGCTTGAATACGGGCGTTCGGCAGACATCCCGATGTGCGAGTTCTGGGCGAAGAAGGGGGACGGCGTCGTCAATTCGACCGCCGTCGGCGGCGAGGGCTGTGCACGGCTCGCGGCGTCCGTCGCGCACGTGAATGGGCGGCGATTCGTGGGCGCCGAGAGCTTCACCGCGTTTCCAGCGGACGGCAAGTGGCAGGCGGATCCGTTCTCACTCAAGGCGCAGGCCGACCGCGTCTTCGCGCGCGGCGTGAACCGGCTCTACTTCCACCGCTACGCGCACCAGCCTTGGACGTCGCCGACGCGGTATCCCGGCATGACAATGGGCGCCTGGGGCACGCACTTCGAGCGCACCGTCACGTGGTGGCGGCTGGGCCGCGACTTCATCACCTACCTGTCCCGCGTCCAGTACCTGCTGCAGATGGGCGAGAACGTTGCGGACTGCCTCATGGTGACGGGGGCGGAGACGCCGGATTGCGGCGGCGACGCGCAGCAGACGACGGCGGGCTGGCCGCAGCCGCCGGAGGGCTACGCCTTCGACTGGTGCACGCGCCGACAGGCCGAAAACGCCGACCTGCGCGCGAGGTATGTGGTGACGGCGACGTCGGAAGCGGAGGCCGCCGAGAAGCTGCGCGCGGCGGGGCTTGAGCCGGACTTCATCTGCGAAACGCCGTCCGTGACGGCGGATGTCGCGTGGTGCCACCGCCGCTACGGGAAGGGCGTCGAGGCCTATTTCGTCGCGTGCGGCGTCAGCGACCGCGCCGTCGAGCTGACGTGCTCGTTCCGGCAGGCGCGCGGCGTCGTCGAACTGTGGGATGCGGAGACGGGCGAAATCCGGCGGGCGCGCCGCGTCACGCGGCAGGGCGGGCGGACGCACGTGACGCTTGCGCTGAAGCCGTCGGGCAGCGTCTTCGTCGTGTTCCGCCCGTCCTCGTCGGCACCGCTTGAGCCGTCCTTCGCGCCTGTTGCGGAGACACCCGTCGCCGGGCCGTGGACGGTCACGCTGGGCGCGAAGACGTGCGTCTGGACGAATCTCGTGGACTGGGCGGCGTCGGACGACCCGGAGATCCGCTACTTCTCCGGCACGGGGGCCTACGAGACGACGGTACACCTGCCGGCGTGCGGGGCGGGCGAACGGCTGGTGCTGGACTTGGGGAATCTCAGGAACCTGGCGGAGGCCTTCGTCGACGGCGTGAAGCTGCCGACGCTCTGGCGTCCGCCGTTCCGCTGCGTGCTGCCGCCGGGCCCGGCGCGGACGGCCCGTCTGCGGGTTGAGGTGACGAACCTTTGGCCGAACCGCCTGATCGGCGACGACTTCCTGCCGGAGGATGCCGACCGCGCGGCGAACGGCGGCGTGAAGGCCATCCCCGCTTGGGTAACGGAGGGCCGTCCGAGCCCGACCGGGCGCACGACCTTCACGACGTGGCGTCACTGGACGAAGGACGACAGGCTGCTGCCGTCGGGCCTCTTCGGCCCCGTGCGCCTCGTGACGGAACGCTCTGAACCCGCAGACACGCATCTCCCTGCGGGACAGTCGTCCGCATCATTGGCCCGTTGCGTATGTCCTGTCGCTTGCCGACGTGCGGTGCGTTGGCGATCCCTGGTCGAGTTCGTCGCGTCGCGCCTTCGCGCTTGCGGGCCGACCTCGGCCTCGCTGCCGTTCGCCGTGCGTCCGCTCCCGTCGCCCGCCCGTCTCTCTCCGCTTGGCGCTCGGCCGACCCGCCCGCTCCTCACGCAACGTCCTGTTCTGCGCAGCCTGTCCCTCGTTCCTGAAATTGGTGTGAGGGGGACAGGCCCCAGACTCCCCTTTGACCCGATGAAGTTTCAACTGGCAAACTCGGGTTATGCCTTCTCGCGGACGAACGCCACCGTCAGCACGACGCCGACGAGCGAAAGCCCGATCGCGACGAAGTCCTTCAGCTCATCGCCGAAAGCCAGTCCATCGCCGACCTAACCGACCGCCAGCTTGAGATCCTGTCCGCCGCGACCCAGGGCCACACGACAAACGACATCGCCCGTGAACTTGGAATTTCCGAGAGCTGCGTCCTGAAGCACTTCACCGTCATCTTCGAGAAGCTCGGAGTCGCCAACCGTTCCGAGGCGATCGCCCTCGCGCTCCGTAAGCACCTGCTGAAAAATCAGCGGGGGACAGGCCCCCCATAGCCTTGGGGACACATAGCCTTGGGGACAGACCCAAGTAGCCCTGGGGACAGGCCCCGGTGGCGGGGCCGAAC
>ONTV01000169.1 GCA_900320855.1 uncultured Lentisphaerota bacterium | reverse complement strand
TTTCTCGCCTCCCGCGCCCGCCTTTGCGCCGTTTTCGGCCCGGATTCCGCCCGATGCCGCACATTATACCATAAATGAGAATTTCATGCGGAAATTTCTCATGGTGAGAAAATGCGGGATTTGGGATGAATCTTCGGAGATAGAGGGGGGCGAAAAGTGGGCGGATGCGCGAGGGCAGGATGCGGGTTCTTCGCTTTCTATTTCGTTTTGATGACGAAAAATTTTTACGATTATTTGGCGTTATTTTTCGCCGGATTTGCTATAATGTGCCAAAACAGGAGGAAGCCATGGAGACAGACCACGAAACGACAGACCATGAAACGAGCTTGCGGCGCGTGCGCCGCGTGGCCGCCGCCTTGCTGGCGGCGGCCGGACTGACCGCAGATGCCGCCCCGCAGATAGACGTCCGCTTCGACGACGCGCGCGGCGGCGTCGCATCCGTGACGATTGCGGGAGACCCCGACCGGATGAACTGGGTCGAGGGCCTCGCCGCGTGGGGGACTCCCGCGCCGTCCCTGGGGCTGACCCTCGTCCGCGCGCGGACGGAGGGCCCTGTTCAGACGGTGGTCTGGACGAATGCGGCGCTGCGCCTGGACGTGCGGCGCGACGTGCGGGGCGACACGCTCGCGGAGCGCTACGTCTTCACGGCGACGGCGCACCATCCCGTCTATTTCGGGCGCGGCGACGTCGGCGTCTACGCGACATTCAACGACAGTTACGAGGACACGGAGACGAGCCAGCGCCGGCGCTGCCATGCGCATCTCTGGTGCGGCGGGGCCTTCGGCGGCGTCCGCGCGCTCAAGATGGGTCCGTTCCCGACGGAACTCGGCCTGTTCCTGACCGAGGGCTCGCTGGACGCCTATTCCGTGTGCCGCGTCCGGGAGCAGTCCTCGAACGATCGCGGCGACTTCATGCTTCATCCCGAGCCCTTCCGACTCAACCCTGGCGAGTCGAAGGCCTTCGCCTGGCGTCTGACGGCCTATCCCGAGGGCGGCTTCCGTGCGGCGGCCCTCGCCTCCGGTGCGGCGGCCGTCCTCATTGACTTCGAGAACGAGACGGTCTTCACGGAGGAGCGCTTCCGCGTGTCCGCGACGAGCGCCGAGCCGATTGCCGCGTGTCGCGTGACGGTGAACGGGCGCGAGGTGCCCGTACGCATCGACGGGCGGCGCGCTCTCGTCGACTTCCGACCCGGCTTCCGGTGCGAGGCCGCCTTCGTCTTCGAGGTGAACGGCCGCCGTCACAGGGCCGTCGGCCATGTGTCGGACGACTTCCGCACGCTGGTCGGCCGCCGCGTCGAGACGATTCTCCGCGACAACCAGTGCCGCGACGCTGGCAGTCCGCTCGACGGCGCGTTCCTCGTCTACGACAACGAGGAGGCGCGCCCGCACTACGACTACCGTCGGCCCAACCTCAACGCGGCGCGCGAACGCGTCGGCATGGCCCTTCTGCTCGCGCGCTGGGCGCAGCGCTGTCCGAGCCCCGAGCTGGAGGCCGCCCTCGCCCGCTACGAGGCGTTCCTCCTGCGCGAGGTCTGGGACGACCGGACGGGCGAGGTTTACAACGGCATCGGCCTGCGCGAGCGGCGCAAGCGCCACTACAACGGGCCCTGGTACATCAGCTTCTGGTTCGAGATGCACCGCCTGACGGGCCGCCCCGTCTACCTCGATCGGATCGAGCGGGGCATCCGCCGCTACTATGAGAAGGCGGGCACGGGTTTCTACCCGATTGCCAGCAACTTCGCCGAGTGCCTCGCGGCGCTTCGGGCGGACGGCCGCGACACGGGGGAGGTCGAGCGGCTCCTGCGCGCCCATGTCGATGCGATCCTCGCGCGGGGGAACGGCTATCCGTCGCAGGAGGTGCGCTTCGAGCAGACCCTCGTCACGCCGCCGGCGACGATCCTGTCGGACTACGCCGAGCACGTGCGGCGCGACGCAGCAGTCCTCTCGGCCCTCTCCAACCACGTCGCCGTGCTGACGCGCTTCGACGGCGAGGCCCCCGACCATCGGCTCGCGGGCATCCCGATCCGCCACTGGGACGCCTACTGGTTCGGGAAGAGCCGCCTCTTCGGCGACACCTTTCCGCACTACTGGAGCTGCCTTTCGGCCCTGGACTACGGGCGGTTCGCGCGGCTTTCGGGGGACGTGGGCTACGCGCGCCGCGCCGCGCGCATTTTCCGCAACCTGCTCTGCCTCTACTTCCCCGACGGCCGGGCGAGCTGCGCCTACGTCTACCCGCATTCCGTCACGATGGTCGATCCGTCGGGCGGCGTCCTCGAGTCGGCGCGGCGCGGGGAGTTCTACGACGCCTGGGCGAACGACCAGGACTACGGGCTCTACTACGCGCTGCGGGAGGGTGTGTTTGACGCCCTCGACCCGATGGGGCTGGCGAACGACGAGGACTGGACGGTCTCCCGCATCGACGGCGAGGCGTCGCGGGTGGCGGTGAACCTCGCGCTTTCCGGGGCGACGATCGCCGGCGAATGGGAGGAAGTCCCGCGCGCAATCGCCGAGACGTGGGACGGCAACGACCGCTGGTGCCGTTTCAACCGGCGGACGGTGGCCAACCGCGTCGTGCCGACGTCGTATGCGCGCATCGCCTGGCGACCGGGCCTGAAGGTCCGCGTGGCGGCGCGGCGGCCGGAGGCGGAGCTCGAGGTGCTGCCGCGCGGCGGTGCGCTCCACGCGATCGGGACGGGCGCGGTGGAGATCGCCCCGGCGGGCCCGTGCAAGCTCATCGTCTCGGCCGACGGGGACGTCACGGGCCGCGCCCTCTCGCTCTTCGTCGAGGCTCCCGTCGCCCCTCCCGACTGGGGCGCGTGGAAGCGGGTGATTCGCTTCGGGCCCGGCTGGCATGACGCCGCGAACGACGCGCGCATCGTGCCGAACGCGCACGGCATGCCGGTCGTCGCGGGAGTCGGCGACGACACGCTCGTCTGGCTGGACGAGGGGGCGCGCGTCTGTGCGGCCATCGACGTGGACGGGGCGCGGCGCGTCCGGATCGCGGGTCCGGGCACGATCGACCTCTACCCTCGCGCCCAGGGCTACGACCGGCAGTTCCGAGGCGGCGGCCTGTGGGGCGTCGCGAAGGACTGGGAGCTCCCGGCCGTCTGGATCCACAACGGCGCCGAGGACGTCTCGGTCGAGGGCCTCGTGGCGCTCTGCTCCTTCCGCGGCATCTGCGTCCGCAACGCGAAGCGCCTGCGCTTCCGCGACGTGAAGGTCTTCACCCACGCCTGCTCGGGCGACGGAATCAATGTCGCGAACCTGCAGGGGCTTGATGCGCGCGACCTGTTCGTCCACTCCCAGGACGACGCGTTCTGCGCCTACTCGAACTACGACTCGTACCTTTACCTCTGGGACGGCGACGGGGCGGTGGCGGAGCGTCGCACGGGCGACCTCCTCCTTGAGGACTCGCTGCTCTGGACGGCATGCCGTCCCCTCGTCTTCTGCGGGCACGGGACGAACAGCCGCGAGCCGCCGGACCTCCTGGAGAACGTCACCGTGCGCCGGTGAGCGATTTTCCCGACGATGGGCTGCGCCCGTCCGGCCGAGAACCCGCTGTCCGGGGGGGCTGGGGTCGTCCGCATCCTCAACCAGAGCGGTGTCCTCGGCCGCTGCCTTCGCTTCGAGGACCTGGAGGTCGACTGGACGCGCGGCTATGTGGGCAAACTCCTGCACCTCGAGGTCCGCAGCCGGGAGACTGCGAGCTTCGGCGAAGGCGACGGCTACCGCATTGAGGACGTGCTCTTCCGCAATGTCCGCTGCCTCGGCGTCCCGGACCGCGTGGCGAAGTCCATCCGCGAGGTGCGCGCCGCCCGGCCGCGCGACGGGCGGGGGATCTTCGGTGTCCGCGTCGAGAACGTCACATACGACGGCGTCCCGGTCGATCCGTTCGCCGGCGACTTCGTCCGAGGCGACTGACCGGGTCCGGCCGGCGCGTTCCGGCCCGGCGCGAGCGCCGAGTGCGCACCCACGGCACGGCGTGGGTCACG
>ONTV01000152.1 GCA_900320855.1 uncultured Lentisphaerota bacterium | reverse complement strand
CCGAACACGGGCTGCTACATCATCGGCACGAAGGGCGCCGTCCTCATGCAGGACGACTACGGCGCAAAGTGCGCGCTCGCGCTCAACGACGACCCGACGTTCGTCGACATCTTCCAGCACGAGAAGGCCAAGCTCGTCGCGCGCACGATCCCGTTCTGCGTCGGATCGAAGGCGGCGGCGGATGGCAAGTCGACCGTCGAGATGAAGGGCTTCGCGGAAGGCCACTACGGCGAGTTCGTGAACGCCATTCGCGGCGAAGGCCCGTGGTACGAGCAGACGCACTCGCGCTGCTTCGCGGACATTGAGTACTGCATTCCGCAGATGGAGGGCATCCTCGTCGGCTGCATCGCGCAGCAGGTCGCGGGCAAGCTCGCCTGGAATTCGGCGACGCAGAGCTTCGACAACGCGCAGGCGAACGCCCTCGTCAAGCCCTACATCCGCACGGGGTGGGAGTTCTGAGAAATAATCGAATGATCGAATGATCGAATGATCGAATGATCGAATGATCGAATAATCGAATAGTCGAATTAAGGCTCTTGTCTCTCGCGCCACTCACGTCTCTCTTGTCGATGGACGTGAGTGATATGAGCGGCAAGGGCCGGCGAAACCAAAAAGGAAAAACAGGAAATGAACGTTTCAAGAAGACAGTTCTTCGGATTCCTCGGAACGGGCGCGGCGGCCGCCGCGCTCCCCGGCTGCATCTGCCCGCCGCCGAAGTGCGGGCAGATGCCGCAGAAGATTGCGCTGCAGCTCTACTCGCTGCGCAAGTACATCGGCGGCGAGAAGGACAAGGACGGCAACGTCAAGCTCGCGGGCGTCGGCCTTGACCGGGGCCTTGAGGACGTCGCGTCCATCGGCTTCAAGGGCGTCGAGTTCGCCGGCTACTACCAGTACGGCAGCGACCCGAAGGGCCTGCGCCGGGCGCTCGCGAACGCGGGCCTCAAGGCGTGCGGCACGCACGTGGACACGAGGGCCTACGGCCTCGACACGAAGAAGTGGACGTATGACCCTGAGGTGCTGAAGCGGACGTGCGACTTCAACATGTCCTACGGCAACAACCTCATCATCTGCCCCGGCGGCGGCAACTTCCCGCCCGGCTGCAGCTGGTCGACGGGCCGGGGCGGCGAGCCCTGCAAGCCCTCGCAGGCGATCGACGACTTCACCAAGAAGCTCGCGGAGCACTACAACAAGGTCGCGGCGGACGCCGCGAAGTTCGGCTGCCGCATCGGCCTCCACAACCACACGTGGGAGCACGCGATCTTCATGCAGGACGGCACGTCCTTCTGGGACTACTTCTTCTCGAACACCGACCCGAGCGTCTGCATCGAGCAGGACGTCGGCTGGTCGACCTGCGCGGGCGTCGATCCGTGCGAGACGTACGAGAAGTATCCGCACCGCTCGCCGACGCTCCACGCCAAGGAGAACGGCATGGGCAAGGACGTGAAGGAATTCGACGCGATTCTCGGCCAGCCCGGCAAGCCGGGCGCGAAGCCGGTCGAGTGGGACCGCATCATCGCCGCGACGGCGAAGGACCACGTCGAGTGGTTCGTCGTCGAGTGCGAGCGCCACTTCGAGGACCTGTCGGCCGTCCTGCTGTCCTACAACTTCCTCAAGTCGAAGGGCCTCAACTAGGATGATCGAGACGCTCGCGGCTCATCTGGACGCCTTTGCGGCGCTGGCGCCGACGTGGGGGCTTCTGCTCGTCTTCGTCTTCATGGCGGTCGAGTCGTCGTTCATCCCGTTTCCGTCGGAAGTCGTGATGATCCCCGCGGGCTTTCTCGCCGCGCGCGGCGAGCTGGGGTGCGGAACCCCGCTCGCCGCCGTCACGCTGGCGTTCGTCGCCGGCGTCCTCGGCTCCCTCGCGGGGGCCTACGTGAACTATTTCCTCGCGCTGTGGGTCGGCAAGCCCTTCCTCGACAAGTACGGGAAATGGTTCTTCCTCAAGCCGGACGCGCTTGACCGGGCCTGCGCGATCTTCAACCGCTATGGCGCGGCGACGACGTTCGTCTGCCGCATGATTCCGGCGATCCGCCAGCTGATCTCCATTCCGGCGGGCATCGCGCGGATGCCGCTCGGCTCCTTTACGCTTTTCACCGCGCTCGGCGCGGGCGTCTGGACGTCCGTCCTGACGTTCGTCGGCTGGGCGATCGGCCGCTCGACGGCCCACATCTCCTATCTGGACCTCTGCCTCAAGGGCAAGGCGATGGCGGCGGACAACCTGCCGCTCGTCGTCGGCGGCGCCGTCGCGCTCGTCGCCCTCTACTGCCTCGTCTCGAAACTCGTCATGAAAGGAAACGCGAAATGACACTCTCCACGCTTCTCCTTGCGGCCGTCGGCGTCCTCACGCAGGGCGACCTCGCCGTGCGCCCGAACGACTGCCCCAAGTGCCCGTACCGCATGCGGATCGCGCCGGACGCCAAGACGGCGTTCGTGAACACGGCGAAGGTCTCCGAAAAGGACTTCCCGAAGGTCGCGAAGCGCGCGTTCGCCCTCATGTCCAAGGCGGCGGACACGAAGAAGGGCGGCGTGCAGCGCCCCCTCATGGGCTGGTCGAGCTGGAACACCTTCGCCGTGGACATCTCCGAGTCGATCATCTGCTCCGTCGCGGAGGCAATGGCGACGAATGGCCTCAAGGCCGCCGGCTACACCTACGTCAACATCGACGACGGCTTCTTCGGCGGCCGCGACAAGGGCGGCAAGCTCCTCATCCATCCGACGCGCTTCCCGAACGGCCTCAAGCCCGTCGTCGAGCGCATCCACGCGCTCGGCCTGAAGGCCGGCATCTACTCCGACGCGGGATCCGACACCTGCGGCAGCATGTGGTCGAACGACCCGCTCGGCAAGGGCTCCGGCCTCTACGGACATGACCTCGAGGACTGCCGCTTCTTCTTCGGCGAGATGGACTTCGACTTCATCAAGATCGACTACTGCGGAGGCCTGAAGCTCAAGCTCGACGAGCAGGAGCGCTACACGGCGATCCGCCGCGCAATCGACGTCTCGGGCAAGAAGGGCGTGCGGATGAACATCTGCCGCTGGACGTTCCCCGGCGAATGGGCGGCGGGCGTCGCCGAGTCCTGGCGCACGACGCGCGACATCCGCGCGAACTGGAAGAGCGTGAAGGACATCATCGACGAGAACATCCCGCTCACGGGCTACACGAGCCTCGGCCACTACAACGACATGGACATGCTGGAGGTCGGGCAGATAGCCGGGCAGATGAAGACAGCTTTCGGCAAGGCGGATTCGGGGCTCACGCGGCTTGAGGAGCAGACGCACTTCGGGCTTTGGTGCATGCTCTCCTCGCCGCTCCTGATCGGCTGCGACGTCCGCACGATGGACGAGACGACGCGCGCGCTTGTGACGAACCCGTTCCTCCTCGGCATGAACCAGAACGACCTCGCCGCGCCGGTGAAGACCGTTCTCCGCCTCGGCGACGCCTACACACTCGTCAAGGACTGCGACTCGGTCGGCGGCACGGCGCGCTACCTGACGCTCTACAACGGCGGCGACAAGGACCACGAGTTCAAGGTCGAGCTGTTCAAGCTGGACCTGGACGGCAAGGTCGCGTTCTTCGACCTCGCCGAGCGGGCCGACCTCGGCGAAGTCGAGCGCGAGATCGCCTTCACGGTTCCGCCGCACGGCGCGCGCTTCTTCCGGCTGGACGCCGAGCGCCGCCGCTGAGCTGAAGAGGATGTCGCCGCTGGTTGCCGGATTGAGGTCGAGGCTTCCTGATGCCACCGCGAAAGACGGTTCTTGTCCTTCAGTATCAGGAAAACGCCTCGGTCACGCGGACTTGGGTGCGAGGGTTTCTCCGCTTCGCCAAGACGGCGAACTGGTGTCTTCAGACGCTTTCGTATTCGGGCGAGCTGAAGCAGCTGCGGGAAATCCGTGAGGCCGTCCGCTACTTGGCGCCAGACGGAGTCGTGTCGGCCTGCTTTACGAGGGAATTCGTGCGTCGACGTCTCTTTTGCGATATCCCGCACGTTTGGTTCGATGCCCCTGTCTGCGAACTCCCGACGGAGGATTCGGTCATCTGGCATGATGACCAGTATGCTGTCGAACTGGTCGCTGACGAGTTCCTGAATCTGAATCTTCCGAATTACGCAGTCGTCGGGGATCTGGCGGTGCGGAAGTGGTCTTCACGTCGTATCCGCATGTTCTGCCAACGGATCGAGGCGCAGGGATTCAAGGCGGAGACGGTTGAACTGAAAGAGCCATCCACCGAGACGGTTTGCAACTTGAAGCAAATTGGACCGTGGCTTCTGGCGTTGCCGAAGCCCTGTGGCGTATTTGCGGTGAGCGACCGAATCGGCGCCTGCGTCATTACGGCGGCGAACCGGCTGGGGCTGCGTATTCCTGAAGATCTCGTCGTTATCGGCATCGACAATGACGAGGACATCTGCCTATCGACAATCCCGCCGCTCTCGTCTGTGGCCACGGACTGGGAGAAGGGCGGTTTTTTGGCAGGCGAAGCCCTTGCATGCGTGATGCGCGATCCGTCGCATGGGCCGGTTCGGAGGCCCTTTGGTGACCTTGGACTGATTCGCCGCGCCTCTTCCGCGCCCCTGCGGACGCGGGCAAATGCCCGCGTGGCCGAGGCGAGTGCCTTTATCCGTGCGCACGCCTGCGAGGGAATCTCCGTTGATGATGTCGTTCGACACATGGGCTGCTCGCGACGTTTGGCCCTTTTGCGCTATCAGGAAGCGACGGGCCATTCGATCTTCAGTGAGATTCGCGACGTGAAGTTTGCGCACGTGCTGGTGCTTTTGGCGCGGCGCGACGTCCAGATCGGTGCCATAGCCAATCGGTGCGGTTGGAAAAGCGCCATGTCCTTGCGCACCTATTTTGAAGGCCGCACAGGCATGACCCTGCGCGCCTGGCGCGCGGCACAAGGTCTCTGACGTTCGTCTGGCGGCTTTGCGCGTTGCATGAAACTGGCTTTTTTTTTACTGGGTAGTTGATTGAAAGCCCCAACTACAATATGTTGCGTTGAGATGCGCGTCTGAAATACAAGATGTCGCGATTGGGCCCGTCAATCAATCAC
>ONTV01000196.1 GCA_900320855.1 uncultured Lentisphaerota bacterium | reverse complement strand
AAATGGGCAAGCTGTTGATTCTCGTTGGATCGCTGGCCGTGTTCCCGGCGACGTTCGCCTCGATGGGCGGGATCTGGCGGACGAAGGAGACGCCAGCGGAAGACCTGCGCTTCCGTACATGGCGCGCAAAAGCCGAAAACGTCTCGTTCACGTCGCACGTCACCTTCCAGGGCCATGCGCCCGCCTACGAGGTGCGCTATGCGGGCACGGGGGCGAAGGGCGAAGGCCGTCTGGATCTGGCCGTCTTCCCTTACCTGTGGATGCTCGATTCCTGGATTCCGCCCTACGTCGCCACCCGCGTCCGCACGCTCGCCTACTCGGTCTATCCGCTCGCCTCGTCGGGCGGCTGCGCGCCGACGCTGCGGGTGCGCTTTGCGCGCCCGCACGAGAAGGGGTGGATCAGGGAGCTTGACCTCAACTGGAAGGGTCTCCGCACGAACGCCTGGAATGCCGTCACGCTCGATGTCCATCCGGGGCCGGGGAGGCGCTTCGGCGACGTCTCGTTCCTCTTTCGCGGCGGCGAGGGGACGAGCTGCGCGTTCATGCTTGCCGACGTCCGCCTGATTCTCGACGACGGCAGCGCCTACGAGGTTCTTAACCCCGATGCGCCGCGCTATCGGACGGGCATGAAGGCGCCGCTGCGGACGAAGCCCCTGAAGGCGCGTCCCGCGCGTCCGTCGCTCCAGTTCGGCGGCGATCTGCTCTTCTGGTTCGACCGCTATCCGGATCAGCTGGCGGAGGCTTCCGCTTTCATGCGGCGCTACTTCCCCGAATACGACATCGTCTTTTCGGATGGGCGTCCGCCGGAGCCGATCTACGACCGGACGCTGGCCGCCTATCCGGACAACCTCTTCTACCAGTGGCAAAAGGGCCAGCACGACATGCGCTACGCCGCGCTGAAGGACGCGCTCGTGAAGGATCCGACGGGGCGTCCGCAGTTCATGAAGCTCAACTCGGTCGTGGCGACGCATCCCGTGATCCGCGACGCGCTGGAGGACCAGGTCGCCTACGCGGGCTCGCTGGGCGTCAACAGCCTGCTCCAGTTCGACTACGTGTGGTTCAACCGCGATGGCGTCTGGGGCTTTGACGCGGCGAGCACGGCGGCGTTCCGCGAAGATCTGACCGGGGCGGACGAGGGGCTGCGGCTCGTCGCGACCGCGTCGCGTCCCGCGCGGACGATCCGCTTCTGGGACTACTACGAGGACTACTACGGACGGCGGCTCGCGCCGTCCGACTGGGGCCTCGCGTCGTGGGCGGACTACGTGCCGCGCTTCGGGACGCAGGATGAGAAGGACCTCCACGTCACGCTGATCGCGTACGAGTGGCTGCGGCAAGGGCAGCGGTTCGGCGACTGGACGGCGAAATACTGCGCGGGCGCGCCGTTCGACTACCTCCTGAACGGCGAGGGTGCCGAGAACGGCAACGACCACGTCTACCTCTCACAGCTCGAGAACACGGGCTTCGTCTCGCCGGAGTTCTTCAGCTTCGCGCCGCAGTGCGTCCGAGGCTATTACCGCAGCGCGGGGCGGTTCCTGCGAACGGCGCACGCGGCCGGCAAGCGCTTCGGCATCTGCGTCGAGGGCACGCGCGGCGGCTGGCGGACGCAGCCCTACTGGTCGGCGCGGACGGGTTACGCCGTCTGCTACCTGCTCTCGGCGCTGGGCTTCGACGCCTTTGAGTACGACGGCCTCACGCTTCCGCTGGAGATGAAGCGGTGGGCGGATCTGCTGGACGGCTCCGCCTCGAACTGCGCAAAGCTCGCGGCGCTTGGGTTCGCCGACGCGCGCGCCTACCGTCAGGCGAAGCGGGATGGCGCGCGGAAGCGTCCGCCGACGGGCGTCTGGCACGTCACGGAGCGCGCACCGAACTGGACGGGCTGGATGGGGACGTTCATGGAGTCGCGGGCGAGCTTTCGCGGCAACGACTTCCGACAGGAGCTGCGCGACCTGGCCCTCGACTACGAAATGACCGACCCGCAGGAGCTGCCGGAGATCCTGGACAAGGCGACGGTCGTCTTCGCCGCGCCGCAGATCCGGCACGTCGGGGTGCGCCCGCAGTTGGCGCGCTGGCTGGCGGAGCGGCCGGGGCGGACGCTTGTCACGAACCGCGCCGACATCGCGCGCGTTGCCGCCGACCTGAATCTGCCGACCGTGCAGCGGCCCGGGAAGGGCAAGGGGTTTGCCGACGCCCTGACGTACGACTGCCGCGTCGGGTCGGTCGCCGTCCTGTTCAACCGTGCGGCGGCGCAGGCGGCCGACCGGAACCGGTGGTACAAGAACGTCTGGCAGCCGCGTCTGCACAAGAGCACTTACGACGAACGCCTTTTGCTCTATCCCGACCGGGTGAAGGACGCGAAGGCGTCTGCGGACGTGCCGGTCGCCGGGCGTGGCGCGTACCGCGTCTACCGCTTCCTGGCGGACGCCGAGTCGGTCGTCATGCCGCAGGACGGCTTCCTGCGTCTGGAGATCGGCGACGACCTCACGGACGTCATCTACTATGGCGAGGACACGCCAGCGTTCCGCGCGTTTCTGGCGGAGGTCAAGTCCGACCGCCCGCTGACGGCCAAGTTCTTCAAGTGAAGCCCGAAAAGAGGGTATGGTATAACACGAATGAGTCAAGAATGAAAGGGAGAATCGAATCATGACACTTCCCTGCCTCGCGTTCCTTTCCGCCGCCGCCCTCCTCGGGCCGGGCGACTGCAAGGCGCCCACGAACGCCACCGTCGT
>ONTV01000010.1 GCA_900320855.1 uncultured Lentisphaerota bacterium | reverse complement strand
CGTCGAGCCGATGACGCGCAGGTTCTTCCGCCAGAGCAGGTTCACGTCGAGCGTCGTCTCCGGCCCCGCCATCGAGGCGAGCGAGATCCAGCGCCCGCGATACGGCATCGTCGCGATGCACTTGCCCATCAGCTGGCCGCCCACCGGGTCGATCGCGACGTCCGGCGGATTCGCCGCGAGCGCGGCCACGAGGTCGTCCGTGAAGCGGTTCACCGTCACGTCCGCGCCGACTTCGCGGCAGAACGCGCCGTTCGCGTCCGAGGCGACCTGCGCGACGACCTTCGCGCCGAAGACGTGCTTCGCGAGTTGGATGGACGCGAGTCCGAGCCCGCCCTCGCCGCCGTTGATGAAGAATGTCTCGCCCGGCTGGATTTCGCCGACGAGCTTCAGGTTGAGGTAGGCGGTCGCGTAGACCTCCGGGATGCCCGCCGCCTCGGCGTAGCCGAAGCCCTTCGGCAGCGGCATCACCATGCCCTCCGGCACGACGACCTGTTCGGCATAGCCGCCGCCCCCAAGGAGCGCGCAGACGCTGTCGCCGGGACGGAAGCGCCCGTTCGGCGGGGCCTCGAGGACGACGCCCGCGCATTCGAGGCCGGGCCAGAGCGGCCAGCCCTCCGGCGGCGCGTAGATGCCCTGTCGTTGCATGAGGTCGGCGCGGTTGAGGGCGCACGCCCGGACGGCGATCTTCACGTCGAACGCGGCGTGGCACACGGGGTCGGGCACGTCCTTCCAGACGAACGCCCTGTTTTCGAGACACATGGCTTTCATGTCGATGATCCTTTCTTGTTGTAATGGTTGCTGTCAGATTCTGTTTTCAAAAAGGCTGTTGCGCTCTTTGCGTTTCCCCCTTCGCTCTCTTTGCGTTAACCCCAGACGACCCGACGTTGCAGGTTTCAACGCAAAGTTCGCAAAGGTTTTGACGCAAAGGCCGCAAAGGCTGTTGCCCCTTCGCGCCAGAACCGCAGAGATTCTCTGACAGGCTCTGCGGGCTCCGCGCCTCTGCGTGAAACTCGCCCGAAACACGGTCGCGGTTGAATGTGACAAGCCTTGCCAGCAGAACGACGAGTGCCGCCGCAAGGGTGAAGAGCGCGAGCGCAGCCATCGAGGCGCGGTCACCGAAACGGTTGATCATCCAGCCCTGCACGAGCGGCCCCGGCGCCCCCAGCAGGCAGCCGCCGCAGCCAAAAAGCCCGACCGAAAAGGCACGGTAGCGCGGATTGACGACATCCAGAAGCGAGGCGTAAAGATTGGAGTCGTAGACGCCTGTCGCAAAGCCAAAGGCGAAAACCGCACCGCACAGGATCACGAGATTCCCCGTGAACGCCGCAATCAGGACAAACGGAATCGTCAGCAGAAGCCCCACAAAGTTCGTCTCCAGCCGCACGCCCGGACGCCGCGCGCGCAGGCGATCGGAAACGACGCCCGCCAGCACCACGCCGGAGATCGCGCCGAGGTAGAACCAGAACGTGCCGTTGAACGAGGCGGCGGCATGATCCAAGGCCATCGTCTTTTCCATGAACGTCACCGCCCATGTCTTGAAACTGTTCGTCGCATAGAAATAAAGGCCGAGCGCCAGCATCAGGAGCAGTGCCGTCGGCTTGCCGAAAAAGCCACTGACGGCCGCCCGGATTGAAGGGTGCGACGCGACCGGCTGCGGCGTGTCGCGCAGGAATTTCGCGAGGACAAGCGCCCACACGAGACCGAGCGCGCCCAGCCCCTTGAACGCCCAGCGCCAGCCGCCGGGCGCCAAGCCCGTCAGCGTGCCGCCCAGGCACGCGCAAACGACGATGCCGATGTAGAACGTCGTCTGGTAGACGGCAAAGGCACGCGAACGCGTCTCCACGTGAAGCTGGCCGATCAGCGAGGAGTTCGACGGCGGCATCAGCGACTGGCCGAGCGCGTTGACGATGCCGTAGGCGACGAACAGGAGAAGGAAGCCCTCGGCAAAGCCCGTCGCCAACACGGCGGCGGAAAAGACGGCCATGCCGATGACAATCGTCCATTTGCGCCGGAAGAAGTCGGCGAAGAAGCCCGCAACCGGCACCATCAGTCCGAAGGTCGCGAAGAACGCCGTCGCCACGGCGCCCTGCGCCGCCGGCGAGAACCGCAGGTCAGCGCCAATCGCGGGCAGAACCGCCCCGTAGACGTTGCGCGTCCCCTGCGCGAGGAAATACGCAGCGGATACGAGCGCCAACAGAGTCCATTTGTAATCGACCCTCTTCATCTTGCGCCCTTCCTACGCCACATCGTCCGGCATCTGCCACGCGATGGCGGCGGCAGCCTTCTTGAAGTTGCGAATCGTCGGCTGGTTGTAGGGCGTTCCCGCGAGATAGTCATGGACGGCGAATTCAATGGCACAGCCGAAGTGCGGCCCCAAAAAACGCTGCATCCGCCCGTACTGGCCGCCGGCGAGAAAGACCCACGGCGTTTTCATTTCCGTGCGCAGCCGCGTCATCGCCCGCACGCCCTCGACAAACGCCTCGGACGTATCCATCATCGTGACGAGCTTGACGACATCCGCACCGCGCGCCGCTTCCATCTGCAGCTGCGCGACGATTTCGTCCGCCGTGCGCGCGCGGTCGAGGATGTGCGACGACAGAATCACCTTCGCGCCCAAGCGGTGGACTTCGCCGATTACCGCGCGCTGGCGCGCGACAGCCGCTTCGTCCGTCGCAATCTGCAGGGGCGACGGACAGTAGAGGTCGGCCATGACGTCCACGAATTCCGCGCCCGCCTCGACCGCCGTCAGGAGCGAGGCCATGCGCGCCTCGTCGTCCGCGCCTAGGAACTCATCCTCACGGTAGTCCGTGAACATGAACGGCAGCGGTACGGACGAGACGATCTCGCGAAAGCCCGTGAGCGTCCGCGCGGCGACGGGGAAGCGGTTGAGTTCGACCGTCACGCCGTCCGCCCCGGCGTCCAAAGCCGTCCGCGCCAGCGCAACGGCTTCGTCAACCGAAGCCGGCCGGCACAAGAGCGAAATGGCGCCACTGGGGCACGACAAAAATGACCTTCCTTTCATCACGGCGGGAAGTATATCATTTCCACGCGCCGAATACCTCATTTTAACTCTAATATTTATCTCACTTTACGCCTAATATTTCCGCCGTCTGCGCGACAGGCGGGCGTCTCTTTGGCCCGTCGGTCCGACAAATCGCCCGAACCGTCGCTCCGAGAATCGCACCTGTCGCCACACGTCAGTCAATCGAACGTGACAAGGCATTCCCCTCGGCAAAATGCACTTCCGCAAGCGAGAACACCGAGGCGACAGGCGATCCCTGTGATCCTCTCGTGCGACTGTCGGCTCCTCCGGGCCAAATACGGCATGCGCCGCCGCTTCGCAAGGATCTGCGACCACTACAGCTCTGCGTGAAACAGGCGCTGAGGGGAACGCCGAGAGCAAGGCGAGCGCGGCGAGCGGAGGGCAGAGCCGCGAAGAGTTTTTCGCGGGCCGACGGGCCGGGCGACGCGCCGATTCGCCTCAATGGATTCGGGCGAGAGCAAAAGACGCGCGCTCGGTTCACCTCGGCGATGGCCTGTCGGCGGGCGCCCGCGAAAAACCTCGGAGCGGTCTGCCGCCCGCAGCGAGCCGTTCTATCAGGCCCTCCTGTCGCGCAGGCGAACCCAGCGGTCCTTGCGCCTTGAGGCGGCGGACGCTTTATGCTATACTCACGGCCCATGAACCCCAAGAGAGCCCTTCGCGCGTCAGGCGGACAGCGACGTTTCCGCGTCCTCGTCGCACTGCGCCTGTTCGAGACCGCCAGCCAGCAGAAGCTCGCGGGGCTGCTCTCCCACCTCGGCGCGCAGAACGAATGGGACATCCAGCTTCTGCGCACGCAGGACGAGCTGTCCGTTGCGGCCCTTGAGGCCGCCGAGGCGCGCGGGCTGGACGGCGCCCTCGTCTCGATCGCCCACGACGCCGCGATCTTCCGGCGCCTCGCCGCGCTCAGCTGCCCGCTGTGCGTCCTGGGGCTGGATCCCCCCGAACTCCGAAGCCGCAAGAAGAACCTCGTCGTCATCCATGACAACCCGTCCGACATCGCGCGCAAGGCGCTTCGCCACTTCTCGGAGGCCGGACGGTTCGCCTCGTTCGCCTTCGTCCACAACCGTTCGCGCATCGGGTGGTCCACCCTGCGCGAACAGGCCTTCGCGAAGCGGACGCCGCACACGATCCACGTCCTGCCGCCGACCGAGACAACCGACGACCATCGGAAAATCGTCGCCTTTCTCGCGCAGCTCGAACGCCCTGCGGCCGTCCTCGCCGCGAACGACGCCCGCGCGGCGGACGTCCTTGCGGCAGCGGAAGAGCTGAAGTTCAAGGTTCCCCAAGACCTCTCGGTGCTCGGCGTCGACAACGACCCCTTCGTCTGCACGAGCGTCCGTCCGAACATCTCCTCCATCGAGCCGGACTTCTTCGCCGAGGGTCAGGCGGCCGCCCGCTTCCTCGACAAGATGATGCGCGCGCGCACGCCGCTCTCGACGCGCCATGTCGAAATCGACGTCAAGCGCGTCATTCCGCGCGCATCGACCGCACGGCTTCTCTCCGCTCAGGCGCTAATCGACCACGCGCGGGAGTTCGTCAACGCCCATGCGACACGGGGCATTACGCCACAGGACGTCGCACGTCATCTCCACGTCTCGCGGCAGCTGCTCGACCTGCGGTTTCACGAGTCCGGCAAGGGCACGGTCGGCGCGCTCATCACCCGGCGGAAGCTGGACGAAGTCAAGCGGTTGCTTGTCCAGACGACGGCCTCCATCGCACAGGTCACGGAACTCTGCGGCTTCACGAACGAGAACGCCCTGAAGAACCTCTTCAAGCGCACGACCGGCCTGTCCATGCGCGACTGGCGCGCCCTGCACAGCAAATTGGGGACAGCCCCCGCCGAATAGAGGGCCTGTCCCCATGATCAAGCGACAAAATCTCCGCCGACTTCCGTCAAGTAGAGTAGAGCGGAACGCCCCTCGTCGGGTACGTCCGCCCCCTCGTCAAACCGTACGTGCAGTTTTCCCGCATACGGCTTTCCATGTGGAACTGATATTGTCACGACGCGCGCCTTTTCCTCATCTTGTACAGTCCCATTGCCTTCCACTCGTAGTAATACGACTGCGCATATTTCAGCTTGTACCTCCGTTGGCTTGTATGCTTCGAGAGGATGATGAGCCGCTTTCTCACGTAATCGTTCACCCGCAAGTAGCGAGGGTTGGGATATCCACCGTTGAAGTAATTCGACCACCCCTTAAGAATGACATTGAGCTTCTGAATCGTATCCCTTATCGGAATCCTACGCTCACGACCGTGCGGCAGCCCTACAGGGAACTCGCGCAGACCGCGATGGCCGCGATGCTCCAGCGCCTGCGCAATCCCCAGACGCCGCCGCGCCAGATCCTCCTCGACGCCCCGCTCGTCGTCCGCGCATCGTCAACGCACGTTTCCCGTTAGCCTAACTGTCGCAGTTGAAGCCGCCAAAATGCGGCTTCAGCCTTTGTTTGCAGGGATTTGAGCGTGGCGATGGCTTCACCATCCGGGCGAAGCGCGGCTTCGGCGGGATTTGGGCCTCTGCGCGACAGTCGATGTGGACGAGCGGCGCGCTGCGGGTAGCTCTCTGCGCGCCATTCGCCCGCACCGACTGTCGCGCAGAGAGAGGAGAGCCACGCCCCCTTGGCCTCAACTGCGATTTTTAGGGTTAGGGATTCCGCCCTCCCTCAGAACCTGTAGCCGTTCTCGTAGTGGCTGTGCAGGAGCGCGTCCGCCGCGTCGTTGCCGTTCGTCACCTTCATCGCCACCGGGTCGAATGCAATCGGCTTCTCCGTCTGGAGGGCAAGGTTGCCGAGCTGCACGAACTCCGTGATGTACTGCGCGAAGTCGAAGTTGCAGCTCGCCGCCTCGCCGCCCTTGCAGGCCTCAAGCCACTCACCGTAGATCCAGCCCTTGCGGCGCGGCTTCGTGCGCGGCAGGGCCTTCGCCTTCGCCTCAAGCGCAGGATCGAAGAAGACGAGCTTGCAGTCCAGCGGCTTCATCGCGTCGAAGAGGACGACGCCCTTCGTGCCGTAGTAGAGGACGCCCTCCTTCGGGAGGCTGTAGCTGCCCGCCGCCTTCGGCGTCGGCGGCAGGAGCCCGCCGTCGTACCACGTCAGGCGCACGGGATGCCCGTACTTGCACGTCGCATAGTCGTAGGTGACGATGCTCGACAGCGGGAACGCGACGGCGCTCACGCGCGACGAGCTCGCCTCGACGCGCGTCGGCCACTTGAGGTCGAGCGCGCGGTAGATCGTGTTCGCGCGGTGGCAGCCCATGTCGCCGAGCGCGCCCGCGCCGTACTCGAACCATCCACGGAAATTGAACGGATGATACACCGCGTCGCCGCACCACGCCTCCTTCGAGAGCTTCTCGTAGGGCGCGTGCTTGCCCCACTTCGAGGCGAACGGCACACGCTTCGCGGGCCCGCACCACATGTCCCAGTCAAAGCCGTCCGGGATCGGGTCCTCCCAGTCCGGCAGCTCCGCCATGCCCTGCGGCCAGACGGGACGGCGGCTCCACGCCGCGACCTCCGTGACCTCGCCGAGAAGGCCCGCGTCAAGGATCTCGTAGAGGCGGACGCTCGCCTCGTCGTTCGACGTGCAGGCCGTGACCTGCGTCGCCGTGCCGGCCTTCTTCGCCGCCGCAACGACGGCACGGCACTCGTCCACCTTGCGCGTCAGGGGCTTCACGCAGCAGACGTGCTTCTTCGCCCCCAGCGCGGCGAGCGTGACGAGCGTGTGCCAGTGGTCGGGGCAACCGCAGTAGATCGCGTCGGCCTTGTCCGCCTCCGTGCGCAGCATCTCGCGGTAGTCCTTGTAGAGCCGCGCGCCGGGAAAGAGGTCGAACGTGCGCTTCGCATACGTCCAGTCGAGGTCGCAGAGCGCAATGACCTCAAAGCCGGCATTGCGGCAGTCCTGAAGCTGGCTGTAGCCGATGCCGCCGACGCCGACGCCGGCGAGCGTGATGCGGTTCGAGGGCGCGTTCGCGCCGAAGACGGACGACGGGACGATCGTCGGGGCCGCGCCGGCGGCGAGCATGCCGCCGATGAAGCGCTTGCGCGTGGTGAGCGGGGTTGCGTTCTTCTTCGTGTTCATGGTCAGGTGATTCCTTTCAGCGTGTTTTCGAATCGTTTCTTCAAGAGGGATGGATCAGAGTTCCTTGATCTCGATGTTGCGGAAGCGCACGGGCATCGTGTGGCCGAGGAAGCCGACGAGGCCGCGCGTGTTGTGGAGTCCGGGGTGGGGCTTGCCGTCCGGCGTCTTGCCGTCCGTCGGCAAGTCCTTGACGCTCGTCGCGAGGATCGTCACGCCGTTCAGGACAACCGTGACGTTCTCGCCGACGGCGGTGATCTCGTAGTCGTTCCATTCGCCGACCGGACGGAGATGGCCCTTCTGCGCGGCGACGACGCCGTAGATCGAGCCGCAGTACTGCCAGGCCTTGTTCTTCTGCTTGAGCGAGCCCGTGTCGTCGAGGATCTGGATCTCCATGCCGTTGTAGGCCGCGTCGCCCAGCGCCCGGTTGCCGCCGACGAGCGCGCCGCCGCCGAGGCACTCGCGTCCCGCGCGGATCGCGAAGCCGTTGTTGCCGTTCGGCACGAGCTTGAACTGGAAGCGCGCGGAGAAGTCGGCGAGCTCCTTCTCGTAGAACAGGTTGCCGTAGTTCTTCTCGCCTTCGCGGAAGACGAGTTCGCCGTCCTCGACGTAGAAGAGGTGCGTCGCACCCGTCCAGCCCGAGAGATCGCGCCCGTTGAAAATCGGCCGGTAGCCGTCGTCCTGGCCAAACGGGCAGCTCGCGCACCCCACGAGCGCCAGCCCCAGCGCCGCCGTCGAAAAAGCCTTCGTCATCGTCTTCGTGTCCATATTCGCCCGTGTCCTTTCAGTTGTTTTTCAGTTGTTTCACCGTGGCGACTGGCCCGCACGCCCGGCGAATTCCGCTCGGCCCGCGCCCTCCAATTCCACGACGCCGCAGAGTATACCATAATTTCCGAACAATAGAGCCAAAAAAACGCAAAAATTTTACGACAACAAAACGAAGAAAATGGGAGTGGAAGAGGAGCGTGGAGGCACGGTCTGAACGGAAGCCTCAGGTCATTCCGCGTTTGCGGACGGCGCAGAATCCCACACGAACCACTGGTCGGGATAGGCGGACGCCAGTTCATGGAGCACCGCGTCGTAGGCCGACGCCATCGCCCGCGTCTCGCCCGGGAGGCGGCGAATGACCGCCCGATAGGCGCGCCCCGTCCAGACGCAGGCGACGAAATAGACGGAATGCCCCATCGCGTGCGCAAAGCGGAATGCGCCACGCCCCCGGTCGCCCGCCATGACAAGGCAGTCGCCCCGATCCAGCGCCTCGCCCGCAAAGAAAGCCGTCGCCATCCCGACATCGGCAATCGGATGGATCACCACCTTCGTGCGGTTCGCGTGCCGCAGGTAGAAGCGGTTGAAGACGCCCGTGCGGTCGATGTCCATCCAGGCGTGGAACGTGCGGTCGCAGGCCCCCAGCGCCGTCAAGACCTCGACCGTGCCGACGTGCGAGGAAAGGACGAAGACGCCGCGCCCGGCGCGCACGTCATCGAGAAACGCCGCCGCGTCCGCCGAGCCGTCCGTCTCGACACGCGGGCGGTCACGGCCGTCCGCCATGACGACGAGCTTGTCCGAGAGCGCGCGCGTGAAGTTCACGAGCTTGCGCACGCCCGTCGCCCGACGGACCTTTCGCGAACACGCCCAGGCGCAAAGGCCGACCGACGCCGCGAAGAGGTGCAAGGCGCGCAAGCCAAGCAGCCGATAAAGCGTCCAGAGAATCTCCAGCCCCAGCGGCGTCGCCGCGACCTCCGCCGTCCGGGCGGCAGGCGAAGCCGCAGTCCCGCCATCGCGGCGCGTCGCGAGCGCGGCGAAAAAGCCGCACGGAAGCCCAACGCCCAGGACGAAGCCGAAGCCCTGCACAACCGGAAACGAGACGAAGGCGAGCGCACCGAATCCGACGACGCTCGTCAGAAGCGAACAGAGCGCCGGCTTCCACGCCGCGCGTCCGCCGCCGTGCAGGAAGACGGTGTAATCGACGCTCATGCCCGCGAGAAGAAAGCACGCCAGCAGATGGAAAAGGTTCATCGGCTCGCCACGCAGGCCAAGCGCACCCGCCACGACCGCGATGGCCAGCGCCGACGGCAAAAACAACCGAATCGCTCGTCGGCGGTCAAACAGGACGAGGGCGACAAACATCAACGCGAGCGCGCACCCCAGCCGCCCCAGCGTCTCATTCGTCCAACGGGACAGGACGGCGGCAAGGAGGGTTCGCGGCTGGAGAAAGCGAACGCCCGACGGCAACGCCTCCTTCGGACGCGGCATCGCGGCAAGCGCCGCCGTCTCCGCGCCGGCGCAGACGGGACGCCGGAGTTCGGGAAGGCCCAACGCGACACGCTGGCGTTCGCCCTGTTCGTCGAACAGTTTCTCGACGTTCGCCGCGACCACCCGGCGGTCGAGGACGAGGAATCCCCGGTCGCCCTCGTCCGAGCCGCCAAGTCCGGCAAAGAGCCGCTCCGCCGCCGCGAGGTCGGCGGGCGGACGGTAGAGCGCCGTCAGATTCGTCCCGAAGCGGACACGGCAGAGGCCGAGGACAGCAAAGGCCGAGAGAAGAAGGAGAAGAAGCGGGAAAGCTTTCACTTTCCCACTTTCCCACCTTTCCACTTTCCCACTTTCCCCCCTCGGATACCCCCAGACGACGTAGGCGAGCGCGGCGGCGAGGCCCGTCCCAAGGAAGACCGCCGACTGCCTCAAGACCGGCAGGGACGCCAGCATCAGCGGCAGAAGGCTGATTTCCGTCGTGAGCCACGAGATGACGAGGTTGCGCACAAGCCCTCGCCGCGCATCCGCCAGCAGCCAATGGAACGAGTAGTCGATGACGAGTCCCATCATCGTCGTGCCAAGGACGACCGTCATCAGGTGAATCTCCCGAAAGAAAAGGAGCAGCGCGACGCCCCCGGCCAGTCCCGCGACGGTTAGCGAGGCGGCGAGCAACGGAATCCAGCGGACGCTCCGAAACGCGAAGACCGACAGAAGCGCAATGAAGACGAGCGACAGCACACTGAGCGCATTGATCTCCCGCTTGCAGTTCCCCGCCGTCGCCGCCGTATGCAGCGGCACGCCGCACGCCGCCGTCCGAACGGACGGATGCGCGGCCGCGACCGCTGCCCGCACCTCGTCCAGCCGATCGCGAAAGGCGATGAGCGCGTCCGTGTCCGCCACGACCGACGGACGAAGCCGCAGCAGAAGAACGACGTAGTCCACGCCATCCGCGCCACGCGCGACAAGCTGTCCGTCCCGCAGGCTCCAGTTCGCGCGCGCCTCCCGCTGGGCGCGGACAAAGCCGTCCGCGAGCGCAAACGGGTCTTCGGCCACCGGAAAGAGCGGCGGCAGGGGCGAAGCCACGTAGCGCCGAAGCGCACGCCGCGCGAGGCGCGCCCGGCCTTCGGACGTCTCCAGCAGACGCACGTCCGCCGGCGCGGCAAGCCCCCAGCGGTCGGCCGCCCATGCGGCAAAGGGATCTTCGGGCGCATCCGCCAACAGGTCGGCGGGCAGTTCCGCGCGCACCGTCCGTGCGGCGGCGACGGCCGCCGACGGGTCGGACGGCGACCAGAGGAGGACGGGCACAAGGTCGGAGGAGGCCTGGCGCACGGAGGCGGGAACGGCCTCGACGCCATCGCCGACAAGGTCATCGAACGACGTGCGCAACGCAACCGGGCGCCCGACGGCCAAGGCTACCGCCACCGCCAGCAACGCGGGCACCGTCCACCTGCGGACGACGCGCCGCCGCCGTCCCTCTTCCGGCGCGTCCGTCATCGGCCTCCTGCGGTCCGCGACCGGAAGCGGATGATCGACACGCTGCCGGGCGCGCGCAGGACGGCATTCGTCGGAAGCGCCGCACCCGACAGTTCGACTTCCGTGACGAGACGCCGCATCGCCGCCACCGTCGGCACGAGCGTCAGCCGCCAGCCGCCGTCCGCGCACGTCGTCTCGCGGATGTCGAAGACGCCGTCAAAGGCATTCGTCTGCCCGGCGACGAACGCATCCGTCGCAGCCCGGATCTCCGCGTAGTGCGGCAGCTCGTCGAGCGACTTCTCCCGCCGCCCTTCCTCGTCCACGAAGACCATCGAATTCGTCGTCATCGCGACGGACGCGGCAAACGGCGCGGTCGTCTCCCAGACGATGCCCTGGCCCGCCGTGCAGGCGACCGTCCCCGACGAGACGAGAACGCGGTCCGAGCCATCCAGCCGCCGCGTCATTGTCCAGTCCGCCCGCGAGTCGAGCGCGGCCTGAAGCGCCGCAACGGCCGCCGACGCCGCCAGGAAGAGTCCCGAGAAGAGGCTCATGCCCGTCCTCCGTCCGCCGTTGTGCCGGAAAGGATTTCGCGTGCCCGCTCGCGCTCGCGCCGCTTCGCCTCCGCCCCGGCCGCGATGAACGCCTTGAGCGCGGATTCGTCCCGCGCGTCCAGCGCGGCGCGGAACGTCGAGAGACGGCCGAGGAAGTCGTCCAGGACCCGCAGGAGCGCCGGACGGTCGGCGAGGTAGAGCGCGGCCCACGTCTCCGGGTCAATCGTCGCGATGCGCGACATGTTCGCGAAGCTGCCCGCCGAGAAGCCGACGGAATCGGCGACGCGCGGATCCTGCGCATAGGCCGAGGCGATGACGTGCCCGAGCTGGCTCGTGAAGGCGATCATCTCGTCGTGCCGCTCCGGCGTCGTGACGACGACCTGGGCAAAGCCAAGCGAATGGAAGAGACGGCGCAACGCGGCCACGTCCGCCTCCGGCGTCGGGGGACACAGCACCATCGACTTGCCGAGGAAGAGGTCGGCCGTCGCGTTCGCGAAGCCCGTGACCTCCTTGCCCGCCATCGGATGCCCGCCGACGAAGCGCCAGCCGGCCTTCGGCAGCGCGGCAAGCTCCCGGCAGATTGCCGTCTTCACGCCACAGATGTCGATGACCGTTGCGCCCGTCTTGAAGGCGGACGCATGGTCGCGAATCCATGGCACGATCACGTCCGGCGGCAGGCAGACGAAGACGACGTCCGCGCGCTCGAGCCCCGCGTGTTCGCCGTGGTGGAGCGGCAGGACGTCATACCCCGCGCGCAGGCCCGCCTTGTAGAACGAGCCGCCGATCAGCCCCATGCCGACGATGGCCAGCGTCAGGTCGCCGGCTTTCGCCGTGTTCGCGAGCTGTGCGCGCTGACGGGACTTCGCCAGCTCGAAGAGCGTACGGAAGACGGTCTTCACCTCGTCCGAAAAGCCGTCGCCCGCCGATGCGCCGACGGCGTCGAGAATGGCCTCCTCGCGCGTCGGGTCGCAGACGGCCTGCCCCGTCCGCCGCTTCGCCTCGGCGATTTCGCGGACAGCCTCCAGACGGCGGACGACGAGCGCGGCAAGGTCTCGGTCAATCGCGTCGATCTCGGCGCGAACGCGTTCAAGGGTCTTCGGAGAGGCTTCCACGGCTGGCTTTCCTGTGCGGTTTGATCTTCCTATCGAAACAGCTTCTTCATCTCGGCGATGCGCGACTTGTCGGCGACGAGGACGGCGTCGGGCGTCGTGACGACGACGAGGTTCTTCACGCCGAGAAGCGAGATGCGCGCCGCGCGCGCGACGCAGATGTTGCCGTCCGCCTCGACGACCGTGCAGGGCCCCTCGCGCACGTTGTCGCGCGCATCATGCGGGAAGTAGCGGTCGAACGCGCCGTAGCTGCCGACGTCGTCCCACCCGCAGTCCGCCGCGACAACCTCGACGCGCGGCAACTTCTCCATCACGGCGAAGTCGAAGGAGAGGCGCGGCAGGGATTCGTAGAGCTTCGCGAGGGCCGGACGGCGGCCAGCGGCGGCCAGCGGCGCCAGGGCGGGCGCATGTGCGGCAAGGGCCGCGCGGAAGGTCGATGCCTCGGCGATGAACATCCCCGCGTTCCAGAGATAGCCCTTGCGGAGGTAGGCCCGCGCCGTCCGCTCGTCCGGCTTCTCGACGAACCGCCCCGACACCGGATCGACATAGCCAAACCCCGTCGCCGGATATTCGGGGCGGATGCCCAGCGTGACGACGGTCTTTGTCCGCTTCGCGCGCGCAATGGCCGCCTTGACCGCCTTCGCGAAGGCCGCCGGCTTGAGGACCATCTGGTCGGCCGGGAAGAAGCCGACGACGGGATTCCCTGCGCCCGCCGCCACGCCGACGCCCAGGGCGACGGCTGCCCCCGTGTCGCGCCGCATCGGCTCGCCGAGGATGTTCGCCTTCGGAATCTCGGGCAGCTCGCGCCGCGTCGCCGCGACCAGCGCCTTCGAGGTGACGACGTAGACGTCCTCGTGACGCACGAGGCCGTCGAGACGGCGGACGCTCTGCCGAATCAGGCTCTCGCCACCGAAGACGCGCAGAAACTGCTTGGGCTTTTCCGGCGTTGACAGCGGCCAGAACCGCTCGCCCGACCCGCCCGCGAGAATGACAGCCTTGAACATGGTCTACCCCTTTCGTCCGCCGAAGCGGCCCTTGGAAAGCGCGGCGCCCGCCATCAGCAGCGCGAGGCCCGGCAGGAGGAAAAACGCATATCGCTCGGCCGCGCGCTCCGCCTGCTCGTTCTGCTCCTTCGCGGCAACCTGGCGGAGGAAGCGGCGATAGATGGCGCCGAGCGTCGTCTCGACCGTGCCGGCCGTCGCGAGCGGCACGTACCGCCCCTTCGACGCCTCGGCGATCGCCTTCAGGGCCGACTCCTCCAGCTTCACCTTGACCGTCTCGCCCTTGTACTTCTGGTAGCCGCGCCCGTCCTCGGACGGAATCGGCGCGCCGACGCGCGGATCGCCGATGCCCACGGTGAAGATCGGGATGCCGCGCTTCTGCGCAAGCGCCGCGTTCGCGAGCGCCTCGCCGCGCAAGTCGCCGCCGTCCGAAATCAGGATGATCGCGTTGTGGTCGTCCGCCGCCGGATCAAGCGCGTCCAGCGCGGCCCGGATCGCGCTGCCGAGATCCGTCTCGCCGCGCGGCGCGGACTCGGACGTGAGCTGCTCAAGCGCACTGCGCAGATAGGCGTGGTCGGTCGTGAGCGGACAGACCTGAACGCCCGTCCGCCGGAACGCGACGAGCGCGCAGCGGTCGCCGTCCAGCGAATCGATCAGGTCGGCGACGTCGGCCTTCGTGCGCTCCAGCCGATTCGGGCGCACGTCCGCCGCGAGCATCGAGCGCGAGACGTCGATCGCGACGACGACGTTGCGGCTGCGCGCGACGGTCTTCTCCGTCACCTGACCCCACTGGGGCCGCGACGCGGCGAAGAGGACGAGCGCCAGGCCCGCGAGGACGAGCGCGAGCTGGAGACCGGCGGCCGGCGACTTCGGCACGGCGAGCGTGATCTTCGCCAGCGCCTTCTCGCGCCGCGCCCGCAGGAACGCCCACCAGAGCCCCGCGAACGGGACCAGCGCGGCCAAGACCAGAAAGACGGGATTGACGAATCTCATAGGCGGGAAAGCGAGTCAACGGCGGACGAGGGAACGCTCAATGGTCGATCTTCCCCTCGCCATGCCAGGGAACGAAAGCGGGAACCGCGTCCAGCCCGGCGGCGATGCGCTGGCGGACGGCTTCGTAGACGAGGATCGTCGCGGCGGCCGAGACGTTGAGCGAGTCCGCAAGCCCCAACATCGGGATCCGGACGCGCAGCTCCGCGCCGTCCATCCACTTCGCCGTCAGGCCGTACTGCTCCGCGCCGAGCGCGATCGCGACGTTGCCGGTCAGGTCGACCTCGAAGTGGAGCTTCTCGGCGTGCGGCGTCGCCGCGAGGATCTTGAAGCCGCGCGCCTTCAGGAACGCCAGCGCCTCGTCGCTCGTCGCCTCGACGATCGGCACGGAGAACATCGTCCCCGTCGAGGCGCGGACGACGTTCGGGTTGTGGATGTCCGTCGTGCGGTCGCAGACGATGACGGCCGCGACCTTCGCCGCGTCCGCCGACCGCAGGATCGTCCCGAGGTTGCCCGGCTTCTCGATCGCCTCCGTCACGATGACGAGCGCGTTTTCGGGGAGCTTCAGGTCGGCGAGACGAATCGAGACGTGCGGCCCGACCATGAGCAGCCCGTCGGGGCGCTCCTTGTAGGCGATCTTCTCGAAGCACGTCTTCGAGCACGTGTAGACCTCCGCGCCCAGCTTCGCGCAGTCGGCGACGAGCGTCGGCTCGTTCTCGTTCTTGAGGTAGAAGTCGGGGCAGTGGAAGATCGCGCGCGGACGGTAGCCGTTGTCCAGCGCGCGACGGCATTCGCGGTAGCCCTCGACGATCATCTCGCCCGTGCTCGCGCGCGTGGCGCAGCTTCTCAGCTTCACCACGTACTTGAGCTTCGGGTTGCTGGGCGAGGAGATGTCCATCTTACTTCTTCTCGATCGCGAACGCGCCCAGCGGCAGGCAGGCGTCGCTGTAGAGCGAACCGAACCACGGCGCGGAATGGAGATAGCGGAGCTTGACCGGCTCCTTCACGCCGTCCGCCGCAATGACGAGGTCCTTCCCCTCGACAGGGCCTTGATACTGAAGATTCCCCTGGCGGTCCTTCGACTCCACGAGGTTCCGGATCTTCGCGGGCTTCCAGGCGCCGTCCGCGCCGCAGACCTCGAAGCCGATGTCCATCGAACGGTCGGGATTGTAGACGTACCAGCCCTCCGCGTCGTTGAAGGAGAGGACGAAAGCGTCGCCCTCGACCTTCCAGCTCTTGAGCGTCGGGGAGTTGTCGCGCACCGACGTCCAGCCATAGTCGCGGCGAAGCGCATGGAGCGACAGGCGCTTGGCGACCGTGCGCTTGTCGTTCGGGTGGATGTCATGCAGGTTGCCGACGTCGTTGATGACGGCCATGCCCGCGTTCGGCTCCTCCTGGTCGAACTGCGCCTGCGCCATCTGGATGTTCGCGATGTCCTTGTAGCCCCACGGCGCGAGCTGCACGAAATAGAGCTTCAGCGCGGGGTTTTTGAACTCCTTCGCCCAGCCGTTGTAGAGGGCGTGCATCTTGTTGCAGTAGCGCGCATACTCGCCCGCGTTATGGCAGCCCTGGTACCAGATGAACCCGCGGCACGCCATCGGCGCATAGGCGGCGACCATGCCGTTCCAGAGGGCGGACGGCTGCTGGATCCAGCCGCCGATCGGGCCCTTGCGCATCGCGTCCGTCCACTCCTTCGCGCCGACGTTCTTCCAGTCACGCTCGGCGTCGAGGCCCGTCAGCCCCTCGTAGCCGGAACGCGGCGTCCAGGCGTCGATGTTCGTGCCACCCCACGAGCTGTCCACGAGGCCGATCGGAATGTCGAGCGCGTTCGCGAGCTCCAGCGCATAGTAGTAGCCCATCGCGGACGGCATCCGCTGGCCCTTCTTGAAGCCGTCCAGCAGCGCGGGCGTCATCTTCATCCACGTGGCCTTGTACCCGTAGCGCGGCTCGGCCGACGCGACGAGCGGCGTCTTCACGAGGCGCACGAAGGGCTTGTCCGTGCTGGCGAGCATCATCGCGCCCCAGCCGTCGCGGTAGCGCGGGCTGCCGCCCCAGATCGGGCAGTCGGTGTTCGACTGGCCGGAGCACATCCAGACCTCGCCGACGAGGACGTCCTTGAGCGCCACGGCGTCCGTCTTGTCGCCCGCCGCGCATTCGGCGACGCGCAGGACGCGGCTCTCCTTCGACGCGGCCATCTTCGGAAGCTTCACCGACCACGAGCCGTCGGCGGCGGCCACCGTCTCGGCCCTCGCGTCGGCGAACGACACGACGACCTTCTTGCCGGCGTCGGCCTTGCCCCAGACGGGCACGTCCATCTCGCGCTGGAGCACCATGCCGTCCGCAAACGGCGTCGCGAGCTCGATCTTGGCGAACAGCGGCAGCGCGCAGAGCGCGGCGGCCGTCAGCGTCAGTTCACGTTTCATGTTCATCCCTTTCCTTTCGGTTTCGGTTGTGGTTTCGATTCAATCCGTTCAGCCGTGGTGATGCCCGCACGTGCAGCCGCAGCCGTCGCCGTGCTTGTGCTGGCCGCAGCACTCCTTGTACTCGATCTGCGCCTTGTCGCGCAGCTCGGCGACGTAGGCGTCCATCGCGCGCCCACGCGACTCGTGGCGCAGCAGGTCGCGGATCTGGTCGTGGACGTCGACGAGCGTCTGCTTCTCGCCGCCCTTCTGGTCGGCCTTGTAGATGATGTGGTAGCCGAACTGGGTCGTCACGATTCCCGAGACCTCGCCCTTCTTCATCTCGAAGGCGGCCTTGTCGAACTCGGGGACCATCATGCCGCGCCCGAACCAGCCAAGCGAACCGCCCTGCTGGCCCGACGGGCAGTCGCTGTGCTTCTTCGCCTCCTCGGCGAAGTCGGCCTTGCCGTCCACGATGCGCGCGCGGATGTCCTTGATCTTGTCGAGCGCGGCGTCGTCCGTCCCCTTGACGAGGATGTGCTGGCAGAGGACCTGCTCCGGCGCGACGTACTCGTCCTTGTGCGCGGCGTAGAACGCGGCGACCTCGTCGTCCGTCGGGTCGGCGACGGACGAGCAGGCCTGCTCGACGAGCTTGTTGACCTTCGCGCCCTTCTCGAGCTCCTTGCGGAACTGCTCCTCCGTGACGCCCTGCGCGGCCAGCGCCTTCTTGTAGTTTTCGGGCCCGCCGACCTGCTCGACCACCTTCGCGACCTCCGCGTCGATGTCGGCGGCCGAGACGGGCAGGTCGAGCTTCGCCGCCTGGTCGAGGAGGAGCTTCGCGCCGATTGCCTGGTCAAGCGCCTTCTCCTCCAGCTTCGGGAGGTTCTTCTTCACCTCGTCCATCGTCATCCCGTGGCTCATGTAGAACCGCACGAGCCTGTCCAGCTCGAACTGCACGGCCTCGCCGCCGATTTCCTGTCCGTTGACAATCGCCTTCTTCATCGCTCTTCTTTTGCCTTTCTCGCACGCGGGGCCGAACGGCCTCCCGTTTTCGTTTCCGTCTTAGACTGACTTCGAGATTATACCAAAAATCTCCGACGGCTCCGCCATGCGCCCGGCGCCCGCCGTGCCGCACGCGAGTTCGCCGACGCCCGGCGCGATCACCGTGACGCCGCGCGCCGCCAGCGCGGACAGGTTTTCGCGTGTCGCGGCCGCCTCCCACATCCCCGCGTTCATCGCGGGCGCGACGAAGAGCCGCGCGCGCGTCGCCAGCAGCGTCTCCGTCAGCAGGTTGTCCGCCAGCCCGAAGCGCAGCTTCGCGAGCGTGTTCGCCGTCGCCGGGGCGACGAGCGCGACGTCCGCCGCCTCCGCCAGCGAGATGTGCTCCGGCTTCCAGTCGGCCACGGGCGCGAACGTCTCGACGTAGACCGGGTTGCGCGACAGCGTCTGGAACGTGAGCGGCGCGACGAACTTCGTCGCGGCCGCCGTCATGACGACCTGGACGGAATCGCCGTTCTTCACGAAGAGCCGCACGAGCTCGGCCGCCTTGTACGCGGCAATCGACCCGGTCACGCCCAGGAGGATCTTCCGGCTCATCGCGCCTCCTGTCCGGCACACGCCGCGAGATCCCGCCGAAGGCCGGCGACCGCCGCCGCCATGTCGGGCTGGCGGAAGAGGTAGGAGCCCGCGACAAGCTGGTTCGCGCCCGCACGCGCGGCCAAGGGCGCCGTCTCGGCGTCCACCCCGCCGTCGACCATCAGGTCGATCGTCGGCAGCCGCCTCCGCAGATAGGCGAGCTTGGGCAGGCAGTCCGCGATGAACCGCTGGCCGCCGAAGCCGGGATGCACCGTCATGACCAGGATCTCGTCCACCTCGCCGAGATAGGGCTCCAGCCGCGCGACCGGCGTCTCGGGATTGAGGACGATCGCGTTCCTGAGCCCGCGCGCGCGGATGCGCCGCAGTTCCGTGTGCAGGTCGCAGTCCGCCTCGACGTGGATCTGGATCGTCTGCGCGCCCGCCTGCGCAAAGGCGTCGAGGTAGAGGTCGGGACGGTTCATCATGAGGTGGACGTTCCGGTAGAAGCCCGGACACGTCCGGCGGCAGAAATCGACGACGGACGGCCCGAAACTCATGTTCGGCACGAACGTCGGGTCCATGATGTCGAGGTGAATCGCGTCCGCCCCCGACGCCTCGGCGCGCCGCAGCTCGTCCGCGAGATGCCCGAGGTCGGCCGCCAGGAAAGACGGGAGAATCTGGAGCGCCATGGCCCTAGGCCCTCACCTTGACGATGAGCTTGTGCGCCTTCTTCCGGACGTCCGTCGTCACCGCCGGCGCATGCGCGCACGTCCGGGGCCACGTGATGCAGAACGAGCCCTTCGGGACGACGAACCACTTGACGGCCTGGTCGTAGAAGCCGCAGTCCTCCTCCACGTTGAACAGGCCCGCCGCCTGGGAATCGAACGGCGCAAGGCCGATTGTCTCGTCATCCGACAGCGGCACGTGAATGTCGAAGTAGACGCGATGGACTTCAGGCGCGCGCTCCTCTGGCGGGGCATACGTCGTCTCGACGTTGTTGACGATGACGTTTTCGCCGTCGAGCGCATTCCGGCCGGGCTTCAGCGACGCGAAGTCGCCCTTCGCGAGAAAGGCCGCCGCCGTCGCGAAATTCGCATTGAGCGCGGCGTAGCGGCCGATGTTCTCCAGCCGGTCGATCACGTAGACGTTCTTGAGTTCCTCCATGTTCCGTATCCTCCTTCCCGGGCCAAGGGCCACGGCACCGTTCACTTGCGCTTCGCGAGCATCTCGTGATACTCGGAGTACGAGCCCTCGAACCACGTCGTCTTGCCCTTGCCCTCGAACGCGAGGATGTGCGTCGCGATGCGGTCGAGGAACCAGCGGTCGTGCGAGACGACCATCACGCAGCCGCCGAAGTCCTGAAGGCCCTCCTCCAGCGAGCGCAGCGTCGCGACGTCGAGGTCGTTCGTCGGCTCGTCCAGGAGAAGGAGGTTGCCGCCCGCCGCGAGCAGCTTCGCGAGATGCACGCGGTTGCGCTCGCCGCCCGAGAGGACGCCCACCTTCTTCTGCTGCTCCGGCCCCCGGAAGTTGAAGCGGCTGCAGTAGGCGCGGCCGTTCATGAGCGTCGTCCCGGCGAGCTTCACGAACTCGCCGCCGCCCGTGATCGCCTCGTAGACCGTCTCGTCCGGCTTGAGCTCCGAGCGCGTCTGGTCCACGTAGGAGAGCTTCACCGTGTCGCCGACCGTGAACGTGCCCGCAAGCGGCTTCAGGCTGCCCGTGATGAGCTTGAAGAGCGTCGTCTTGCCGGCGCCGTTCGCGCCGATGACGCCGACGATGCCGCCGCGCGGCAGGTCGAAGTTGAGGTCGTCGTAGAGGACCTGGCCGTCGAAGCCCATCTTGACGTGCTCGGCGCGGACGACGAGGTTGCCGAGGCGCGGACCCGGCGGGATGCGGATGACGAGGTCGTCCTCGCGCGTCGAGACCTCCTGCTTCTGCAGCTCCTCGTAGCGCTCGACGCGGGCCTTCGCCTTCGCGTGGCGTCCCGACGGGTTCGTCTGGATCCACTTGAGCTCGTTCTCCAGGAGCTTCTGGCGCGACTTCTCGACCTTCGCCTCGCGCTGGAGCATCGCCTCCTTCTGCTTGAGCCATTCCTCGTAGTTGCCCTTGTAGGGATAGCAGACGCCGTGGTCGAGCTCGAGGATCCAGTCCGTGACGTCGGAGAGGAAGTAGCGGTCGTGCGTGACGACGATGAGCGTGCCCTTGAACGTCTTCAGGTATGCCTCCAGCCGGAACGTCGTCTCGGCGTCGAGGTGGTTCGTCGGCTCGTCGAGGAGGAGGACGTCGGGATTCGAGAGCAGGAGCCGCGCGATCGCGACGCGGCGGCGCTCGCCGCCCGAGAGGACGCCCACCTTCTTGTCGCCCGCCGGGCAGCAGAGGTCGGCCATGCGCCGCTCGACGAGGTTCTCGAGGTTCCAGTAGTCGTTCGCGTCGATGATCGCCTGGAGGCGCTCCATCTCGGCGGCCGCCTTCGGGTCGTCGAGCTCGCAGCAGAGGTCTTCGTAGCGCGTCACCATCGCCTGCGCGTCGGCGACGCCCTCCATCACCGTCTCCAGGACGGTCTTCGCGTCGTCGAGGACCGGCTCCTGCGGCAGGTAGCCGACCTTCGTCCCCTTCGCGACCTGCACCGTGCCCATGAGCTCGGTGTCGAGGCCCGCGAGGATCTTGAGGAGCGACGACTTGCCCGCGCCGTTGCCGCCGATGACGCCGATGTGCGCGCCGTAGAAGAAGGAGAGGTTGACGTCCTTCAGGATCGTCTTCGTGCCCTGCTGCTTCGTGACGTCGATGAGTGAGAACTGGTATTCGCCGGCCATGTCGTCCTTTCCGCCTTTCGCCTGTCGTCCGCGTTCGCCCGCGCCTTACGAGCCGTAGCCCTCTTCGCGCAGCTTCTCGACGATCGAGTCGGGGTCCTGCGACTTCGTGATAAGCTCCTCGTAGGCGATGAGCCCCTGCTTGTAGAGCTGCGTGAGGTGCGAGTCGAGCGTCTGCATGCCGAACTTCGCGCCGGTCTGCAGGTCGGACTTGATCATGTTCGTCTTGTTGTCGCGGATGCGGCTGCGGATCGCGTCCGTCGTCGTCATGATCTCGAACGCCGCGACGCGGCCGTGCACCTGTCCGTCCGGCCCGAGCTTCGGCAGGAGGATCTGCGAGATGACGGCCTGGAGGCCCGCCGCGAGCTGCGTGCGGATCTGCGACTGCTGGTTCATCGGGAAGGCGTCGACGATGCGGTCGATCGTCTCCGCCGCGCCCGTCGTGTGCAGCGTGCCGAAGACGAGGTGGCCCGTCTCGGCCGCCGTGATCGCGGCCGCGATCGTCTCGAGGTCGCGCATTTCGCCGACGAGGATGACGTCCGGGTCCTGGCGGAGCGCGCGCCGGATCGCCTCGGCGAAGCTCGGCACGTCGTCGCCGACTTCGCGCTGGGTCACGAGCGAGTTCTGCGAGACGTGGTAGAATTCGATCGGGTCCTCGATCGTGATGATGTGGACGTTGCGCTCCTGGTTGATGACGTTCAGCATCGACGCGAGCGTCGTCGACTTGCCGGACCCCGTCGGGCCGGTGACGAGGATGAGCCCGCGCGGCTTGAAGAGAAGCTCCTTCACGACCGGGGGCAGCCCCAGCTGCTCCATCGTCAGGAGCGTCGAGGGAATCTGGCGCAGCACGGCGCCGTAGCGCTTGCGCTCCTTGAAGATCGAGACGCGGAAGCGCGTGCCGTCCGGGTGCGCGAGCGCGAAGTCGGCGCCGCCGTTCTTCTCGACCTCGTCCATCTTGTCCGGGTCGCTCGAGCGCGCGACCATCTCCTTGCAGAGCGCGTACGAGTCCTCCTCGCTCAGCTCCTCGTCCGCAATCGGCAGAAGCTCGCCGTGGACGCGGAGCTTGGGCGGCATGTGCGCGCGGATGTGGAGGTCGGAAGCCCCCTCGTCAATCGTGGCCTGAAGCAGGTCTTCGATGTGGATGTCCATGTTCGTCTCTCCTCTCTTGTTCGGAACTGTCGTTTGAAAAACCGTGTCGGGATCCGGCGCCGCCGTGCCGCCTCACTGGGCCGCGAGCTTCTTCGCGACGAGCGGCCCCACGAGCTTCGGGTCGGCCTTGCCCTTCGAGAGCTTCATGACCTGCCCGACGAAGAAGCCCGCCGCCGCCTTCTTCCCTGCCTTGAAGTCCGCGACCGGGCCGGGGTTCGCCGCGATCGCCTGGTCGACAAACGCCTCCAGGGCCGCCGCGTCGGACACGGCGCCGAGGCCGCGCTCCTTCACGATCGCCTCCGGGTCGCCGCCGGTCTCGAAGATCTCGGGCAGCAGCTCCTTCAGCGTCGGCCCGTTGATCGTGCCCGCCGCCGCGAGCTTCACGAGCGCCGCGAGCGCCGCCGGCCGCATCGCGCAGTCGCCGATCGCCTTGCCGCTCGCGTTCAGGAGCGCCATCACGTCGCCGAGGAAGAGGTTGCAGAGGAGCTTCGCCGTCTTCTTGTCGAGACCCTTCGCCGCCGCCTCGAAGTAGTCGGCGTTCGCCTTGTGCTGCGAAAGGACGTCGGCATCGTATTCGGCGAGGCCGTACTGCTCGACCATGCGCGCGCGGCGCAGCTCCGGCTTCTCCGGCAGGAGCGCGCCCCATTCGGCGACCTGGGCCTCGGAGAGCTCGACCGGCACGAGGTCCGGCTCCGGGAAGTAGCGGTAGTCGTGCGCGTTCTCCTTCGTGCGCATGGACGCCGTCTCCAGCGCCTCCGGGTCCCAGCGGCGCGTCTCCTGCACGATCGGGACGCCCTGCGCGAGGCACGCGCGCTGGCGCTTCGCCTCGTAGACGAGCGCGGCGTGGATGCCGCTGAAGGAGTTCATGTTCTTGATCTCGACCTTCGTGCCGAGCTGCGCGAAGTCGATCGAGCCGTCCGCCTTCGTCGGCAGCGCGCCGTCGCCCGTCTTCGGACGGATCGAGATGTTGACGTCGCTGCGCATGTTGCCCTCCTCGAGGTTGCAGTCGGAGACGCCCGCATAGACGAGCATCTCCTTGAGGGCCGTCAGGTAGGCGATCGCGTCGTCCGCCGACTCCATGTCGGGCTCGGAGACGATCTCCATGAGGGGCGTGCCGCCGCGGTTGAAGTCCACGCCCGACGTCGCCGCGTAGTGGTTGATCTTCGCCGCGTCCTCCTCAAGATGGATGTGGTTGATGCGGATGAGCTTCTTCGTGCCGTCCGCCCGCATGATCTCGACGCCGCCGCCGAGACAGAGCGGGTTGCCGTTCTCGGAGATCTGGTAGTCCTTCGCCATGTCGGGGTAGAAGTAGTTCTTCCGGTCGAAGGTCGCGCGGCGGTTGATCGTGCAGCCGAGCATGAGCCCGCTCATGACGGTGAACTTCACGGCCTCCTTGTTCATGACCGGGAGCGCGCCCGGATAGCCGAGGCACACGGGGCACACGTTCGTGTTCGGCTCGCACCCCGTCTTCAGGAGGCAGCCGCAGAACATCTTCGTCTTCGTCTTCAGCTGGACGTGCGTCTCCAGCCCGATCGTATTCGCAAATTCCATGGCAACATATTATACCAAATCGGTCGGACGGCGGACGCGGTGAAGATTTTGCGCGTTGTCTCTACAAGTCGCAGTCGAGAATTGTTCTGTCGGCTGTCTCGAAGGTGTTGGACGGCGTGATGCACGAGACGATGCGCGCCACGGTTTCGGACAAATAGCGGTGATGCCGCGCCAAATAGTCCGCATCACCCGTAAAGCGATGCCACGCCGCCAAATTCCGCAGCCACCAAAGCGTATAGGAGGCAACGTTGTTCATCCACTGCCGCGACGGATCCGTGACGGCAACCGCGTAATCGAACGTCTCCGGCAGCACGGAGGCCGAACCGAAGACATTCAGAATCGCCATCGTCTCGGGATGAGCGTCGCCCATCCAGACGAGGCGATCGCGCTTGATGCCGTCCCACAACCGTTCCTGACAACACAGGTGCGCGTTGCCGTAGCGCGCAAGACCAATTGTCGTTCGGAAGGCATCACCTGACGCAAACACGCGGTTCGTGAGCGGCAAATCCGCAACGAGGCAGTCCGGCGAGTTGAAGGCTGCGAAATCGTTCGGCGTCAGGCCCTTGGACTTGGGTTCCCAGAACGGCGTCAGCCAGCCCTGGCCACTCACGCCGACATCCAGCGGCACCACCACGTCCACAAGCGTCCAGAAGCAATAGCCGTCACAGAACGGATCGGCGCGCGCGGACTCAAGGCCGAACTTCTGGTAGACCCCTTGCAAGACATGCTGCGCGTCCTGCAGTCGATCGCCCCAGACACGGGACAGGCCGAATCTCGCCAGCCAGTCCGCGCGCGCTCGTTCGGGGAACGGAGGCAGCCACACGCCCGCGAACCGAGACTCCAGCCTCGCGTCCGCCTTGATGCCAAGGTTGAGGTACTCGTGATGGCCAGTCCAGTCCGACCAGCGGAATCTTCCGTCTTTGGCAGAGGCAGAGGCACTCGGTCAACAGGGCTGCGTCATGGCGGCTGCCGTCGAAGCAACCGACCGTTCCACAAATCGCCCCAACAACCGACGACGACAGACTCTGGCGAAACTGCTCGACGTTCAACGTGTCCCGAATAATCCGCAGAGTGCAGTCGAGACGAGCCTCCCGCACGTAGCGCATGATGCCGTCGTACTTGTCCCGTCCGTCCCGATAGGCGAACGGCAGGGAAACAACAAGGACAGGCGTCTCTCTTCCGTTGACCGCTCGCATCTCATCTAGAACCTGTCAGATCTCCTCGCAGAGGGCGACGTCGCCGCCGTGGAAGACGACCGCGATGCGGTGGAGCGTCACCGTCCCGCCCGCCTCCCGGAGGCGCCACGCCCGCGCGAGGTCGCGGTCCTTCGCGTAGCG
>ONTV01000176.1 GCA_900320855.1 uncultured Lentisphaerota bacterium | reverse complement strand
CGAAGGCGCGCGTCGCCGCGCAATTTGGCGGCGATGCGCGGGTACGCTACTTTCGGAACGCGCGCAATTCGTTTCAGGCCGTCTCGCCCAGACGCTTGCGGGCGATGGCGCGGCAGAAATCAGCTATCGCGGCGTCACGTTCGCCGAGGTCGAGGCTTGGGCGCAGGCGGCGGTTGCCGCCGAGGAACTGTAGGTGATTTGGCGAGAGGCCCAAGATAGTGATATAATATGCGTATGACTCGGAATCCAGATTGCACTGTTCTCGTTGCCTCGTGCGATGCGTATGCTGACGTGCTGGGGCCGTTTGCCGTCCTGTGGCGGAAGTATTGGCCGGACTGTCCGTTCGAGACCGTCCTTGTGACGGAGACGGCGCCGGCGAACGCAGGGGCCTTTGATCGCGTTGTCGCCTGTGGCCGCGGCTCGAACTGGTGCAGTCGGCTCGTTGTCGCGCTAAAGCAGATGAAGACACGGTATGTCATTCTGCTGTGTGATGACTACTATCTTGTCTCGCCCGTCAACACGGCGTTGGTCTTGAAGCGCCTCGATCAGGCGCGGAGATTCGATGCGGTTAACCTCCGGCTCATTCCAAATCCCGTCCCGAAGATTCCGTTTCGAGAGGGGCTGTGCGAGTATGCGAAGAACACGGCCTACTGCATTGCGACGCAGGCGGGCATCTGGGATCGCATGTTTCTGTTGCGCCTTGCCGACGGGAGGGCGAGCATCTGGGAGTTCGAGCGCTATGGGAGTTTCGACTTGAAAGGCGAGACTCGCCCGCTCCTCGTCACGCCGACAAAGGAGTTCCCGTTTGTGGACGCCGTTCACAAGGGCCACTGGGAGCCTTTTGGCGTTCAGGCGCTGAAGGAAAACGGTATCGACTATGACTTCGCGAAACGCGGACTGCCGCCCCTGAGTGTGCGCGTACGCGAAGGCTTCAAGGCGCTGGTTTTCAGGCTTTTCCCCAATACGCTCATTGTGCGCGTCCAGAATCTGCTGGGCGTTGGCATGAAGGAGGGGGCGAAGTAGGCATGTCCACGCGAATCGACAGATTGTCCATCGTCATCGTGACCTGGCAGGGCGACGACCTGCTGCGGACGTGTCTCGACTCGTTGGCGCGCGTTTACGGAACACGTTCGGAGATTGTCGTCGTCGACAATGCGGACCAGGCATCGACGCGCGCGCTTGTGTCGGCCTACGCGCACGCACGTTACGTGCCGACCGTGCGGAACCTCGGCTTTGCGGGAGGCAACAACGTCGGGCTGAAGGCGTGTACGCGCGATTTCGTGCTGCTTCTCAACAACGACACGGTGGTGCACGAGGACTCCTTCTCGCCGCTGATCGATTTCCTGGAGTGGCATCCGAAGGTCGGCATCGTGCAGGGGACGATGAACGTGCCGGCTCTGGACGACGGTCTGGACGACTGTGGCGTGGTCATGACGCCGTTCGGCATCCAGCGCCACCTCCACCGCGGCGAGCCGACGGCGACGACGGCTCTGAAGCCGCGCCGCGTCACGGCGGCAAAGGGGGCGATGATGCTTTTTCGCCGCGAGGTCGTGGCTGACACGGGGTTCCTCTTCTATGACCACTTCGGGAGCTTCTTCGAGGAGACGGACTTCTGCCGTCGTGCGGCGAACTGCGGATGGGAGACGTGGTTCGTGCCGACGCCGCCGATTGACCATCTCTGCGGCGCGACGTCGGCGCGGTTCGACCGCGACGCCATCTGGGTGCAATACTTCCGCAACATTCTCTATTCCTTCGCGCGCAACTGGGGCTGGTGGGGGCGGTGGGTGATGCTGCCCGCCTTCGCCTGCGCGGCGTTCGTCAGGAGTCCGCGCAACTTGATTCGTGCGCTGAAGAGGGAGATGACGGCGACATGAAAGCCAAGGAAGACAGATCTTATTATCGCGGAGACCGATGCGACGTCTTCGCGCTTGTGCCGCAGGGCGTCCGTCGCGTCTTGGAGATTGGCTGCGGCGCGGGGCGTTTCCGCGAGAACTTCCCGCCCTGTGTCGAGTATTGGGGGGTGGAACCCGTGGTGGAGGCCGCACGGGAGGCTGTGGGATTGACGCAGGTACTCGTGGGGACTCTGGACGAGGTTGCGCCGTCGTTGCCCGACGGGTACTTCGATCTTGTCGTCTGCAACGACGTCATCGAACACATCGTCGACACGCGGCAGACGATGGCGACGATTCGGGCCAAGATGACGGACGAGGGGAGGCTCGTCGGGTCGCTTCCGAACGTGCGGAGCGTGTGGGTGCTTCTGGAACTTTTCTTCCTCCGGGATTGGCGCTATCGGGAGTCAGGCGTCCTTGATAACACGCACGTTCGGTTCTTCACCTTCAGGAGCGCGCGCCGGATACTCGTCGAGAACGGCTTCGAGATCGAGGTCTTCAGGGGACGCGCGCTGGGTGACATCTGGTGGGCGAAGGCGCTACTCGTTCTTGTCTCGCCGATTCTCTGCTGCCTCGGCTGGGATATCTGCCGTACGCAGATGCTCTTCCGTTTACGGAAAGGAAGAAGGGTGGACGTTTGCAAGAACGCGGCGAAGATGGTAGAATAAGCGACAAAATGTCGAATATGAAGAAGACAGTTCGAATCAAGTTTTCGGGATTTGCACCCTACCACAAGCCGCACGAGCAGGCGTATTTCAGGTTCCTCTCGGAACGGTACCGCGTCGTCGAGTGCGAGACCCCAGATTACGTCATCGATGGGGGGCTTGACTTCCGCCATGTTCGGTACGACTGCATCAAGATCCTCCTCGACGGGGAGAACACCGTTCCCGACTTCAACCTCTACGACTACGCGGTCGCCGGAAGCGAACTCTCCTTCGGCGACCGTTATCTGCGGATGCCGTGGTTTGCCTTCTATCCCTGCTTCCAAGACATCGCAAGGCGCCGGACGGAACCTGACGCACGTTTGCTGAAGCGAAAGTTCTGCAGTTTCGTGGTCTCGAATGCCGAATTCGGCGACCCGATGCGACGGAAATTCTTCGAGGCGCTTTCAAAGTACAAGCCCGTCGCGTCGGGCGGACAGTACAGGAACAACGTCGGGGGGGCGGTTGCCGACAAGATCGCGTTCTGCCGCGACTACAAGTTCAACATCGCCTTTGAGAACAGTTCCTGCCCCGGCTATACGACCGAAAAGATCATGGAGGCCTATGTCGCGCAGACGGTGCCGATCTACTACGGCAATCCGAACGTGGGCAGGGACTTCGCCCCGGAAAGCATGGTGCGCGTGCGCGACGAGATCGACATCCTGCGGGCGGTCGACGAGATTGTCCGTCTCGACCGGGACGACGAGGCGTACCTGCGGATGGTGACGGCGCGTTGCCTCGTCGAAGAGTCGCCCGACGTCTACGCGCGCCGGCTTGCCACACGTGGTCGTAGAGGCTTGTGCCGTCGTCGAGCACATAGTTGTGCATGGCCTCGATGTAGATATCGTCGGCCTCTTGCAGGATG
>ONTV01000178.1 GCA_900320855.1 uncultured Lentisphaerota bacterium | reverse complement strand
GAGGCAGCAACAACAGCTACGACACAGGCAACTCCGAGCAGCTCAAGCAGGCCTGCCGCGACCATGGATGGCATTACTTCGATTGGAACGTGAGCATCGGCGACTCCACGCCCACCCCCTCTCCGGTTGAGACGCTCGTGGGAAACATCGAGGAAGAGTCGGCCGACAAGCACTCCTGCTGCGTCCTCATGCACGACTCGGACGCCAAGCCCACCACGCTCGAGGCGCTGCCCCAGGTCATCGAGTACTACCAGTCGCAGGGCTACACGTTTGACGTGCTCACCGCCGACAGCTACGGGTATCACTTCTAAGCGCGTTCCGGCGGGCTTCCTCGTGACAAGCCGCCGCCTCGGCTTCGACACCGGCGACGTCGTGCAGGCGTACGATCTCGTGACGGGCGGCTTCGAGGGGACGCCGGACGATCCCTGCACGTGGCATGACGCGGCAGACCTCTACCGCGCCTGGGCGCAGAAGCAGGCCTGGGCCACGAAGCCGTTCCGCGACCGCGACGACATCCCCGCCTGGATGCGCGACGCCCCCGCGATGGTGCGCTTCACGCGCGAGTGGCTGAAGGATCCCGATCGCATCCGCGCGTGGATGCGGGACTACTGGAAGAGGGAGTTCCCAGCCGCGCCGCTCGTGACGGCCTACTGGGGCTGGGAGAAGATCGGCATGTGGGTGGGGCCGGACTACTTCCCCGTCGTCCCGGACGACGCGACCTTCGCGCAGCTCGTGTCCGACCTGAAGGCGCTTGGATCCCACGCCTTCCCCTGGCCGAGCGGGTATCACTGGACGCTGACCTTTGACAAGCGGCCTGACGGCACGTTCGCGTGGGACGATCGTGCGCGCTTCGAGCGGATCGCCGCGCCGCATGCCGTCTGCAACCGCGACGGCGCGCGCTACGTGCGCACGCCTTTCTGGCTGCGCGGCGGCGACTGCGCCTGCCTGTGCGGCGGCGACCCGTGGACGCGCAACTGGTGGAACCGCGACATTTGCCTGCCGCTCGCGAAGCTCGGCTGCGAGATGTTCCAGGTGGATCAGGTCGTCGGCGGCCTGTACCCGGCGTGCTGGGCGAAGGGCCACCCGCACGGCCCCGGCGAGGGGCTTTGGAAGAGCCAGACCTTCCTCGACCAGCTGCGCACGATGCGCGAGACGATGCGCACGGTGCAGCCGGACGCCATTGTGGGCGTTGAGGAGCCGAACGAGTTCTTCAACCACCTCGTCGGCATTCAGGACTACCGCGACTGCGAGAGTCTCGCGGACGAGTGGGCGAGCGTGTTCAACTACATCTACCACGACCGCCTGCCGTGCTTCCAGTCGAACATCCGGCGCGGCAACCGCATCTGGCAGGCACATGCGGCGGCCGACGGGCAGATCCCGTTTCTCACGCCATCCGAGAGGGATCTCGGCGACGCGAGTCCGGCGCTCGTGAACGGACGTTTTGAGGACGTCACCGCCACGGGCGGCTTTCGTGGCTGGGGGAAACTCGGCAGCTACAACGGCGTGTCGTATGACGGTCGCCTGTTCGTCGATGCCGCGACGAAGCACGACGGTGCGCGCGCCATCCGTCTGGAGGTGAAGGCGGGCGAGACGGCCGTCCATGTGGCGCAGAACGTCGATCTGACCGACGGCTCGTTCCGCGCGGGCGGGACCTATCGGCTTTCGGGTTGGCTGAAGACGGGGCACGCGTCCCGTCCGAACAGCGTCAACTTCTGCTTCCTCGGCGCGAACGGCAAGGGCGGCTCGCTCCCGTTCCCGAAGCCGGAGGCCGGCTGGGCGCACGTGTCGCGCGACTTCGAGGTCCCGGCGGGCGCAAACCACCTGCGCGTCATGATGCACGTGGCGGGCGAGGCGACGGTGTGGGTCGACGGGATGGCGCTCGAGGAGGTGCGCGCGGACGGATCGACGCGGGAGGTCGTCAGATCGGGCCGTGGCCCCTACGACGCCTTCATGAAGCGCTGGGTGGCGCTCTACCACGGCGAGGGACGCGACTGGCTGGCGCATGGCCGCTCGGTGAAGCCGCCGCGCATGACCTGCGCCACGCAGCCCTACATGGTCACGCCTCCTGGAGAAAAGCCGTACGCGCTCCAGAAGCCCGTCGTCTTCTGCAACGCCTATGAGGCGCACGACGGGCGTCGGGCCGTCGTGCTCGTGAACGCGACGGACGAGGCGCAGACCGTGACGCTGGACGAGAAGGGGACGCGCCGGACGCTGCGCCTGGCCGCCGACGAGATTCGCCTCCTGAAGTGAAGGACACCAAACAACGAAACAAACGTCGAAACAGAAAACAGGAGAAAGGAACATGACCATGAACACGAAACATACGCACAAGAAGAATGTCTGGGCCGCTTCGGCGGCTGTCCTGGCCTCCCTGTCGGTGGCGTCTGCCTCCACGTGGGAACTGAAAGTCGCCGTAGACGAGACCTATTCGGGGACCGTGCCGGCGGAAACGACGAAGATCGTCAAGAGCGGTGCCGGAACATACACGCTCAATTCAAGCGGACAGGCGAACGCCTTCAGCGGCGAGATCAATGTCGCGGGCGGAACGTTCAACGTCAAGAACGGCACATGGGATCTTTTGGGCGGCACCCTCACTGGCACGGGATCGGGCTTTCTCCAGTTTTGGGATGCCGAACTCACAAACCCCGGCGGAATCGTCGTCAACGGCGCCCTGATGAGTCTTGTCGACAATGCCAAGCTGAACGGGACGGACGCGAAGGTTCTCCGAGTTGAGGCGGGAAGCCTGCTCGTGAGCTACCTGAGGAATCCTCTCGCTTGGACGGTGCAACTGGCGCGGAACTGCAACGCGCCGGGCGCTTATTCCCTTTCGGCCCAGAACGGCGCGCACGCGACTCTTGACCTGAACGTGATCGAGGGACCCGTTCAGGCGACGGCCGACGCGACGCGCGTCCGCGTCGTGGACGGCGGACGCCTGACGTTCAAGGGCGGCCTGTCGCTGGCCGACGGCAAGACGTTCCGAAAGGCGGGCGCCGGCGTCCTGCGCATCTGCGGCGCGTCGAAGATGAACGGAACGACGTGGCTTGAACAGGGGATGCTGCTCTATGGGGACGGCGCCTCGGTGGAGGGCTTCGTGCCGTCGTCCATTGCGGACACCGCCGCGCCGCCTGTCGCCCTCAAGATTGAGCCGCGCGCGAACCTGAGCCTCGCGGGCCACGGAAACGGCTACGGCTCGTGGGGCTTCAAGGGCTACGGCGCGGTCTGGATGACAGGCGGCACGGCCACAATCGGGGACGGCAGTTGGGGCTTTCGTCTCGGACAGACGGGCGGCGCCGCCCTGTTCGTGAGCGGCGGCACGCTGACGCTGAAGGGGCAGAATCTCGTGTTGGGAAATGACGCGACCGGCAGCA
>ONTV01000151.1 GCA_900320855.1 uncultured Lentisphaerota bacterium | reverse complement strand
CCCGCGCGGACGCGCGCCGGCGGCGCGGCGTGCCGCGCAAGCGACGCGCACCACGCCGCATGCGCCGCCGGGCGGATGCGCGAGTTCACGGTCGTCAGGAGATCCTTGATGTCCGCGACGATGCCGAGGGCGGCTGACACGTTCTTGTCGATCGCGCTCGGATCGCAGTCCACGTGGACGATCTGCGCCTGCCGCGCGAACGTGCGGACGTCGCCCGTCGTGCGGTCGTTGAAGCGCACGCCGAGCGCAAGGAGGACGTCCGCCTCGCGGATCGCCCGGTTCGCCGCCGCCGTCCCGTACATCCCCGCCAGGCCGAGCGCGAGCGGGTCGCGCTCGTCGAGGGAGCCGATGCCCATGAGCGTCGTCGCGACGGGAACCTGCGCCTTGTGCGCGAGCGCGGCGACGTCCGCTGACGCCTCGGCGGCGATCACGCCGCCGCCGGCGAGGATGAGCGGACGCTTCGCCTCGTTGAGGAGCTTCGCGAGCCGGCTCACTTCGCGCGGCGCGGCGAAGACCTCGGGGTGGTAGGCCCGCAGGCTCACGCGCTCCGGGTAGGTCGCCGCCGTCAGGGCCTCCTGGCAGTCGCGCGGCACGTCGATGACGACGACGCCGGGCTTGCCGTGCGTCGCGATGTAGAACGCCTGGGCGACCGTCTCCGGAATCTCGTCCGCCGACTTGACGAGGAAGTTGTGCTTCGAGACGGCGCGCGTCAGGCCCGTCGTGTCGGCCTCCTGGAAGGCGTCCGTCCCGATCTGCGCGAGGGGGACCTGCCCGCAGACGAGGACGAGCGGCACGCCGTCCATGTTCGCGCAGCCGAGCCCGGTGATCGTGTTCGTGAGGCCGGGCCCGCTTGTCACGAGGACGACGCCCGGCCGCCCGAGGGCGCGCGCGTAGCCGTCGGCCATGTGGACGCAGCCCTGCTCGTGGCGGCCCAGCACGAAGCGGAACTTCGCCGTGCGCACGGCGTCGAAGACGTCGATGACGTTCCCGCCCGGATAGCCGAAGACGATCTCGACGCCCGCGCGCGCCAGCGCCTCGACGAGCGCCTGCGCGCCCGTGCGCAGGCCCTTCTTCGCGTGGCCCGCCGGGGCCCGCCCCTTCACTCTTCTCGCGTCTGCGCTCATTCCGCCTTTGCCTTCGCCGAATCCGGGTGGTTCTTCTCGTAGAGGCGAACGGACTGCTGGACGATGTCCCGGCAGTTGCCCTTCGCCGCCCAGTAAATCGCCGAGAGGAACGGGTCGCCCCAGTCGTCGAAGCCCGTCGCCTGCTCGACGCGCGCCATCTCCCGCGGGTCCATGCCCAGCTCCTCCCACGCCGCGCGTCGGCGGACGTCCTCGACCTTCTCGCGCCAGAGCCGCCGGTAGGTCGGCGCCGCCGCGTCGAGATTCGTGCCGATCTTGAGTTCGAAAAGCCACGCGAGCTCGCGCAAAAGCTCCGGCGAACGCGGATTGAGCCGCAGCCCTTCGTCCCGCAGAAGCCGGATCGCCGCCTCGACCCAGCGCCAGCGCGACTCGGCGTCGGGCATCATGACGGAGATGTTGTAGGCGAGGTTCCAGGCCGCATAGCTCCAGACCTCGGGCGTGTGCGGCTCGAGGAACGTCAGCGTGTGCGCGAGCTGGGCGAGCTCGACGTAGCGGCCCTCGTCCTGCAGCCGGTCGGCGCGGAACCAGACGACCTCGGCCGCGATCGACCGCAGGCCGCCGAGCGCCGCGAGCGCGCCTTCCGTCAGGGCCGGCGCCGAGTCGGGGCGGCGCGCGCGCAGCAGGAACTGCCCCGCCGCCGCAAGCCCCAGCAGGAGCGCGGCGAGCGCGACCGCGCCAAGGCGGCGACGCCGGCTCATGCCGTCACCCCCAGGAGGTCCTTGAGCGCGCCGACCTGGTGCGCGTCGCCGAGCGCGACGAGCTCGTCGCCGATGCGGAACTCGAGCTCCGGCCCGACGTTGCGGTAGACGTGCCCGTCGCGGAGGACCGAGACGATCGACGCGCCCGTCTTCGCGCGGATGTTGAGCGAGACGACCGTCTCGCCGACGGCCGGGGAGTCCGCCGCGAGGACGAGCCGATGCAGCGCGCCCTCCGGCATCGTCACCGTCATCGTCTTCGCCAGGCCCTTCCGCCGCTCCTCCTCCGTCAGCGACTCGTTGAACCGCACGATGGCGCGACGCCCCGAATTCAGGAGCGAGCGCCAGCCAAACGCGGCGACGACGAGCGTGAGGACGGTCGAGACGAGCTGCGCAAGGCGGTCGTGCGGCAGGATCGTCAGGTTGACCGCCGTCCACAGAACGACGAAGAGCGCCGCCGCGCCGAGGATCGTGACAAGGCGCGCCGTCTCGCGGAAGGCGACGAGGACGCGCGAGCGGCCGCGCCCCGCCAGAAGCTCGGCCACGGCGTCGCCCATCGTCCGCGCCTCAAGGATCGCGAGCGGCAGAAGCGCGACGGAGAAGAGGTTCGCCGCCACGAAGAAGAGAAGCTCGTCATGCGCCTCGAACCACCGGGAGAACTTCGAGAAGTCGAACGTCGAGAGCCGCGCGCAGACGAAGGCGCCCGCGAACATCAGGACGGCGTAGACGCCCATGCGAATCGCGGACATCCGCAGCCGCGCGAACGCCGGAGACCCCTTCCCGGCCAGGATCTTCTCGCGCCAGGCCCAGTAGGACTCGAGGCGCAGGCGCAGGCGCTGCGGCAGCCGCCGCTCGGCCCAGTCTCCCGCCGGGTCGGAGAGGCGGATCAGGAACGGGTTCAGGAGCGCCGTCAGGAGGGATGCGCCGACGGCGATCGGAAAGAGCGGCGTCTGCGCATCGCCCTGGAGCCCCGCGTAGAGGATTGCGACCATGAACGCGAACTCGCCGATCTGCGCGAGCCCGAAGGCGTTCTGCACGGCCGTCTTCACGTCCAGCCCGCAGAGGAGCGAGGCCACGAGGTTGTTGGCGAACTTGCCGACGACGACGACGCACGAGACGAGCAGCACCTGCGGCAGGCAATGGAAGAGCGCGACCGGATCGACCAGGAGGCCGATCGAGACGAAGAAGACGGCCGAGAACATCGACTTGAGCGGATCCGCCAGCGACGCCAGCCGCTCTCGCACGGCGCTCGTCGAGCCGATGATGCCGACGAGAAAGGCGCCGAGCGCAAGCGAGTAGTCGAGGCGGTACGCGAAGTACGACACGCAGAAGCAGCAGCCGAGGATCGTGAGGACGAGCGGCTCGTCGTCCTGCCGCTTCGCGACGGACTGGAGCAGGCGCGGCATGAAGACGAAGCCCAGCACGAGGACGGTGAGGAAGAAGACCATCAGCCCGCCGAGCGACTTCACGAGCGCGACCGCCGACATCCCCTCGCCCGACGCGAAGCCCGTCACGACCGCGATCGCGCCGACGCAGATGATGTCCTCGCAGACGGATGTCCCGAGCACGTATTTCGTGAACGGACGGTTCGACCACCCCATCTCGCCGATCACCTTCGCGAGAAGCGTCGTCGCCGAGTCGCAGATCGCCACGCCGAGGAAGAGCGACGGCACGCCCCCCCAGCCAAAGAGCTGCGTGCCGACCCAGTAGCCCAGCCAGATCATGACGAGCGTGTCGAGGACGGCCGCCGGCAGCGCGACGCCCCGGATCTTTTTCATGTCCTTCGCCGAGAAGGAGAGCCCCATGCCGAACATGAGGAAGACGACGCCCAGTTGGCCGATCGTGTTCGTCGAGGAGAGGTCGAGGAGGAAGCTGCCGCCCCACGTGTGCGGACTCATGACGACGCCCGCGAGAATGTAGCCCAGCACCTTCGGCCAGCCGAGGCGCGCAAAGACGGCCGAGACGACGCCCGCCGCCGTCATCAGCACCGCCAGATCCTGGAAGAACGCGCTTTCGCTCATCGCGCGCAGGCGGCTTGCGCCACCGCCTCCACCAGCTCGGCGAGGACGGGATCCTTCTCGCGGACCTCGGCCGGCGCAAGGCCCTCGATCTCATGCGGAAAGACGATCCAGTCGTTCCCGATGTCCCTCGCGACATAGTCGGGCACGAGGCGCGTCCGGTTCTTCGCGGGCTTCCAGTAGACGCAGGCGATCTTCGCCTCCGCCCCGACGCCGTGCATGTGGTCCATCACGGCCGCCGCCGTCTTGCCCGTGTCGAAGACGTCGTCGATGAAGAGAATCTTGTCCCCCGGCCGGAACATGCCGAAGATCGCGTCGCCGAGCATGAAGCCGACCTTGCCCTCATTCTGGCCGATGCCCGTGTAGCTCCAGCACTTGAGCGGAATGTGCTTGACGTCCCACCCCGTCACCTTGAAGAACTCGTGCACGGCAATCGCGACCGGCGCGCCGCCGCGCCAGAGGCCGACGAGGAAATCGGGCTTCCACCCGCCCTGCCGGATCCGGGACGCGAGACGCCACATGTCGCGCTGGTACTGGTCGGCCGAAAGATAATGCTTCTTGACTTCCATGGTCTAGTTCTCCCCTGTGAATTCGGGCATTGTCGCCGCGCCCGCATGGCTGATGCCGCGCGGACGAAGGCATTGGAAAAGGGTCTGCGCGAGGATGCGCAGGTCGAGCGCGAGCGACCGCCGCGTGACGTAGTCGAGGTCGTAGCGGAACTTCTCCTCCCATGACAGCGCGTTGCGTCCGTTGACCTGCGCCCAGCCGGTGACGCCGGGGCGCACGTCATGCCGACGGCGCTGCGCGGCCGTGTAGCGCGGCAGGTAGCGGACGGGCAGCGGGCGCGGGCCGACGAGCGACATCTCGCCCCTCAGGACGTTCCAGAGCTCCGGCAGCTCGTCCAGCGAGCTCGCGCGCAGGAAACGCCCGACGCGCGTCAGCCGCGTGGCGTCGCTCCCCGGCCCCGCGCGCATCGAGCGGAACTTGACGAGCGTGAACGGCCGCCCGCCCCGCCCTGCACGCACGTCGCGGAAGAGGACCGGCGCGCCCAGGGACAGGCGCACAAGACACGCGACGGCCGCCGCGAGCGGAACCCACAGCGGCGCGCAGGCGAGAACCAGGAAAATGTCGAGCGCACGTTTCACGAAATGGCGGAATTATACCAAAAAGCGGACGCATCGACATGACGGC
>ONTV01000191.1 GCA_900320855.1 uncultured Lentisphaerota bacterium | reverse complement strand
TCCGAGGCGGCTCGCGTGAAGCGTCCCCTCGTAGTTCGCCTGTGCGCCGGCGGCGCGGTAGTACTTCTTGCGGAGGGGGCAGTGCGGCTCGCGTTCGCACCCGTTGCAGACGTACGGGGCCTTGGCCCAGCGCTCGCAGCAGGCCTCGAAGAACCTCGGGCAGCGGTCGAAGCAGCGCGCGGAGTTCTTGCGCAGGCGCGTCGAGAACCCGTCGAACTGCGTCAACTCGCATTCGTCGAAGCGGCTGCAGAGCCTGTTGGAGCACCCGAAACGCTTCTTGCTGTCGATGCGGCGGTTCTGGATTTCGCGCGAGATCGTCGACTCGGGGCGTCCGAGGTCCTTGGCGATCTGGGTGATTGTCTTCCCGCAGTCGAGCAGGTACTCGATGCGGCCTCTGTCCTTGTCGTCCATGTGCTTTGTCATGGTGTCGTTCCTTTCGTTTGGTTCGGGGGCGTCCGGAAGGCGTCACCCGACGCCTTCATCGACCCCGATAATGGAAAGGATACGTTTGCGCGGACCTAAACGCAAGCCACCTCCCATGGGAGGTAGAAGGGAGAAAGGGCCTCCCTTCGATAAGAACCAGGAAATATGCGGATCAAACGCAAGGGACACTTGCATTCAGTTCCGCAATCCACAGCATAAATTTCTCGGTGCACCCCGCGTGCGCGCGTGCGCCCTACTTGCGCGGTGGGCTTCAGAATTGGTATACTACGCGCTTAATGTTTGGGTTTCTTAAAAAGAAATGTCGGAAGCCTGTCGTGTACACGCGGCAGGAACACTGCATTTCGCGCAGGAATATTGATCCGGACGCCTTGAAGGTCCTCTATCGCCTGTCTGATTCGGGCTACACGGCCTACCTCGTGGGCGGCGGCGTGCGCGACCTTCTCCTTGGTCGCACGCCGAAGGACTTTGACGTCGGCACGTCGGCGCTGCCGAACGAGGTCAAGCGCGTCTTCCGCAACTGCTTCCTCATCGGCCGTCGCTTCCGTCTTGCGCACATTCGGTTCGGCACGAAGGTGATCGAGACGGCGACGTTCCGCCAGAATTCGCAGACGGTCGGCGAGATCATCGAGCATGCGTCGGAAGGCCCGCAGGAGGACAACACGTTCGGGACGCCGGAGACGGACGCCTACCGGCGCGACTTCACGGTGAACGGCCTCTTCTACGACATCAAGGACTACACCGTCATCGACTGGGTCGGCGGCATGAAGGACCTCGAACAGAAGGTCATCCGCGCGATCGGCAATCCGGCCGTCCGCTTCCAGGAGGACCCGGTGCGGATGATGCGCGCGATCAAGTTCTCCTCGCGGCTGGGCTTCACGATCGAGAAGCGGACGGCGGCGGCGATGAAGAAGTACCACAGCTGCATCCTGACGGCGGCCCTGCCGCGCGTCTGCGAGGAGGTCTTCCGCCTTTTCCCATACGGGCACAGTGCGGAGGCGTTCCGCCAGATGTACGAGTACGGCCTTCTGGGCGACCTCGTGCCCGAGCTCGCGGCGTTCATCGCACGTGACGGCGGCGCGAAGTCGAAGACGTTCCTGTACCTGAAGGGGCTGGACGACTACGAGCGGATGATGGCGAAGAAGGGCTTCGAGGTCTCGAACGCCTTGCGCGCCGCCGTGCTGATGACGGCGTTCTTCCGCGCCGAGCGCAAGGACGGCGCGAGCCGCCGGATCATGGAATATTTGACGAAGCCGCTTGGGACGCCGAAATCGACGTTCTTCACGGGCGTCGTCCTGCTGGAATCGCTGCGTCGTCTCGCGCAGTCGCCGACGAAGGGCAAGCAGCGTTTCCTCTACAACCGCGATTTCCTTGACGCGCTTGATTACGCCCGCATCGTGGCGCGCGCCGAGAAGCGGAGCGAGAAGACCCTGAACGAATGGGCCGACCGCTACGACACGAAAGAAGAAAACGAAGAAGAAGAGAAAGGAACAGACGAATGAATCTCAAGAAGAACCCGGAACTCATCCCCCTGGTCGAGTGGTGGGAGAAGGACGGCAAGCAGACGGTCGTGTGGCTGCTCGTCGCGGCGATTGCCGTGGGCGGCTGGTACGGGTGGAAGAACCACCGCGTGGCGATGAAGGCGGCCGCCGCCGATGCGGTCGTCAACGCCTACACGACCGAGGAAATCGAGGAGGCCGTCTCGCAGTTCTCTGGCACGGAGGCGGCGGGGGCTCTCAAGCTGCGCCTCGCGAAGAGCTACTTCGACAGCAGCCGCTACGAGGAGGCCCTGGCCCAGTACGAGTCGCTGGCCGGCAAGGCGCCGGACGGCTTCGCGGACGTGCCGGCAGTCGGCAAGGCGCAGTGCCTGGAGGCGCTCAAGAAGTTCGACGAGGCCCTCGCTGCGTTTGACGCCTTCGCGCAGGCGAACCCGAAGAGCTACCTCGCGCTCACGGCGCAGCTCGGCGCGGCGCGTTGCCTGGCCGAGGCGGGCAAGAAGGACGAGGCGCTGAAGCGTCTCGCGGCGCTCAAGGACGCGAACAAGGACGACGACGTCGCGACGGCGCGCGTGGACGCGACCGAGGCGCTCGTGTCGCGCTACACGCCGTCGGCGGCGCTTGCGACAAAGATAGTTGATTGAAAGCCCCAACTACAATATGTTGCGTTGAGATGCGCGTCTGAAATACAAGATGTCGCGATTGGGCCCGTCAATCAATCACCCAGTTAATGATATGGTATACTTCCTGCTGTTGACTGAAGCAATCGGGAGAACGAAAAGAAAGGAAGGTAGCGATCATGGAGACAGATCAGATCAAGCTTCTGCGTCAGATGCAGCACCTGCTGCTGATTCGAGACGAACATGCGAATGTGGGAACGGGCGAGCTGGTCGGCGAACTCGGCGATGCCGCGGAGCGGCTGCGCCTCCAGCTCCAGCCGGATGTGGCGGCGCTCGTCCGCCGGCTCCTGGCGAAGGATCGCCTCTTCCTCTCGCCGGTCGCGCGCGGGAACTGCTCGGCATGCGGTCTGCGCGTGCCGATCTCGGCGCTTCAACATGTTCTGGGCGGCGACCGCCTCGTCACGTGCACGAGCTGCGGGCGCATCCTCTACCGTCCGGACGTGAAGGCGACCGGGCTCAGGCCCGGCGAGCCGGATCCGAAGTTCCTCCTTTCGCGCTTCAGCACGCCGAAGCTGATGCTGGCGGATCTCAAGGCGGAGACGCCGGCGGCCGCGATCACCGAGCTGTGCGCGGCCTTGTCGAAGGAGAAGGTGATCGGGGATCCGACGCCCGTCGTCGCGGCGGCGCTGGCGCGCGAGAAGATCCTCACGACGGCGGTCGGGCATGGCCTCGCGTTCCCGCACATGCGGGGCATCGAGGAGGGCGTCCTCACCTTTGCGGCGGGTCTCTCGCGGAAGGGGATCGACTGGAACGGGCAAGTGGTGAACCTGGTCGTGTTCACCGCGCTGCCCGTCGTCGCCTCGCTGTTCTACCTGAAGCTGATCGCCGCGTTCGCGAAGACGTTCGAGGACGGCGAGAAGCTGCCGTTCGTCCTCGCGTCCCTGGACGCCAAGTCGATGTGGAAGGAGCTGAACAAGGCGATGCGTGTCGCCGTCCGGGGCGTCTAGCGCCGATTGTGGTATAATCTGCCGCGATGAAACGACGAAGAGAGATCGCGGCGGCGCTGGAAGCGTGGTTTGCGGCGGCGAAACGGCCGATGCCGTGGCGGGCGCGGCCGACGCCTTACGCCTGCTGGTTGTCCGAGATCATGATGCAGCAGACGACGTATGCGTCCGTGCTGCCGTACTACACGCGCTTCCTCAGGCGATTCCCGACGGTCGAGGCGCTGGCGGCGGCCGACGAGGGCGATGTCCTGAAGGCGTGGGAGGGCCTCGGCTACTACGCCCGCGCGCGCAATCTCCTCAAGGCGGCGAAGGCGTTCGTCGCGTCGGGGCGTGTCGTCTGGCCCGACAGCGCGGCGGCGTGGGCGCAGGTCCCCGGCGTCGGCCCCTACACGGCGGCCGCGCTTGCGAGCGTCCTTCTCGGTGCGCGCGTGCCGGTCGTGGACGGCAATGTCGCGCGCGTTTTCGCGCGCGTCTGGGAGTTGGGGGACGACTTTCGGAAACTGCCCGCGCGCCAGCGGCTCGCGGCGCGGCTTCAGGACGAGATCGACCGCGCCGCCGTGCCGGGCGACTTCAACCAGGCGATGATGGAATTGGGCGCACTTGTCTGCACGCCGACGGGCCCGTCGTGCGCGACGTGTCCGCTCGCGGCGGTCTGCGGCGCGGCGCGCCACGGCACGCAGGCCGCATTCCCGGTCAAGGCGGGACGAAAGGAGCTGCCCGTGCGACAGATCACGGCCGTCGTCGTCGCGGACGCGGCGGGGCGCGTCCTTCTCGTGCAGAACCGCGACGGCGGTCTCCTGAAGGGCCTGTGGGAACTCCCCGCCGTCGCGCCGGCGGCCGAGCGGACGCAGGTCTTCTCGCATTTCAAGCTCGAGTTGCGGACGGTGAGGGCCGTGCGCGGCGACGCCGAGTTTCGGAATCCGCGCGAGGTGCCGCTCACGACGGCCACGCGCAAGGTCCTCGTGCAGGAGGGCCTGCTGGAGGAATCGTAAATGGGTCAGGTCAACTGGATCACGGTCGGGATGCTGGTCGTCTCGAATCTCATCATGCTCTATGCCTGGTACGGGCATCTGCGGACGCTGGGCGGCGCGCCCGTCTGGACGGCGATCCTCGTCTCGTGGGCGATTGCGCTCTTCGAGTATTGCGTCGCGGTGCCGGCGAACCGGCTCGGGTCGAAGACGATGACGCTTGAGCAGCTCAAGATCGTGCAGGAGGCCGTCTCGCTTCTCGTCTTCGTGCCGTTCTCGATGGTCGTCATGAAGCAGGGCGTGACGTGGAACTACGCGGCGGCGGCCGTCTGCATCTTCGCGGCCGTCTACTTCATCTTCCGCGGATAGGAGCGTGAGAAAGTTGGAGGCAGGAGGTTGAGGTGGACACCCTATTTGCGGCGGTGGGGCGGGGTGTGGTATAATCTGCG
>ONTV01000130.1:1446-14027 GCA_900320855.1 uncultured Lentisphaerota bacterium | reverse complement strand
GAACGCGAACGTCTTCGGGCGATCGCCCATGTTCTTGCACCGGAAGACGTAGGCGACATAGGTCGCGTCTACCGCCGAGAGCCCGTCGAAGAAGAAGTCTTCCGTCTGGTGCTCGAGATCCTGCGGCCCCGGTTCGCGTTTCTGGAGGCCCGTTCCCATCTCGTCCCATTTGTTCTTGCGCCTGAGAACGCCATTGTACTCGTTCGCAATCAGCCCCTCGTCCGCACGGAAGACATCGACGTTCGCCATCCGGACGCGGAGGTTCGAGCACTGCGGAAAGATCGCCTTGCAGGACGTGCCGATCGCGATGTTGCGGAAGGTCGCGTCGCGGATGCCGCTCACGACAAGCGCGTTGTCGCCGACATAGAGCCAGGCGTTGTCCACGAGAAGGTTCTTGCCGCCGACCGTAAAGCCGTCCGTGCACATCATCGAGGAGAGAACCTTCACGTTGCGGAAGGTGACCGACTGTGCGCCGTAGTTCCAGGCCATGAAGTTGAACGTGCGTGCGTCTACGAGCTTGACGCCCTCGACCGTGACGTCCGTCGCCTTGACGACAACGAAGCCTCGCGACGGGTTCTGGATCTGGTCGTAGCGGAAGATGTCGCTCATCGGGTCGAGGATCATGCCGCGCCCATGGAGCCGCACGTGAGGATGCGCGATCTTCAGGCGTGCGTTCAGGACGGCGCCCGGCGCGAGGTAGACCTCGCGCACGTCCTTCGGCACCTCCAGCACACCGTCCGCCCCCTGCGCGTCCAGCCAGCCCTCGATGCGCAGCACGCCCGCCGCACCCAGCGCCGGGACGTCCTCGGCCTTCTCCGGCGCGTCGGCGAAGACCGAGAGGATCGTCTTGTCGTAGTCGTTGAGCTGAACGCCGAAATAGGTCGGCTCCGTCAGCGTCACGGAGATGACGCCGTTGCGGAACGCGTGCTTCAACCCCTTCCGCGCCGGGAAAACCTTGTAGCATTTCACGTCCTCTCGCACGGCGATGTCCACCGTGACGGGGCTTCCGGCGAACGCGAACTCGCAGAAGCGGCGGTTCACGTCGCCACCGCGCGTCCGTCCGTCGAGGATGGACTTCTCGCAGTGGTTCCAGACGACGAGATGGCGCGTCTCATCCCCCTGACGGACACGCACCGCATAGGCATCGTCCCGCTCGATCGCCGCCGGGTAGTCGGGATAGCGCACGAGGATGTCCGACGCCACACATCGCGGGCCGACGACAAGCGCAATGCCTGCCAGCATCCATCCAACCGTCAACAAGAGCCGCTGTCCATCCATTTCCCTGACCTGTCCTTTCTCCGCCTTTAGCGGACGAGGAGGATTGCGCCCGACACGCGGTCGGCATACGGCATCAGCGTGCGATGGAGGACGTCGATGCCCTCCGGATCGACCGCGCACGGCCCGTAGCCGTCTGTGAAGCCCTCTCCCACGAAGAACCGCACGTCGCCGAAGCGCGTGCCGTTCGGCTCCGTGCACGCCAGCTGCGCGCCGCGCGCCGCCGCGAGGTAGAGGCCCGAAAAGCCCTTCTCCGCCGGCGAACGCCACCGCGTCGTCTGGTTGTCTGAATCGTAGACGGTCAGCGCCGTTTTCGTGAACAGGTCAACTGGCCGATTGTCGATCCAAAGGCGCACGGGACGAGAGCTTCCCCCATTCGCTCGCGCACACGTCAGGACATAATGATGGTAGTTCTCCGTGTCGATGTTCGTCGCGAGAATGTTGGGATAGGCCTTGCGCGCGGACCCCCCCAGAAACGTGAAGGCAAGATCCGTGCCGCCCGCGTCATTCGTCACCGTGTAGAGGACGGAACCGACGCCCCGGTTGCCGTAATGGAGGAAACAGACGGCCGCCCCATCCACTGGCGCAATCTTCGCGACGAGTGAAATGGCATACGAACAGGGAACTTCATTTCCGACCCCGCAGAGCGGCTGGATTTCGCCCGCTTGCCATGTCGTGCCGTGTTCGTAAAGGCAGATGCCCTGCTGCCCGTCGGGAAGACGCGCCGCATCGAGCGTGTAGCCGTCCGAGTCGTTCCTGCGGAACATGGGCCGCGCCAATGTGTCCGCGCCCACCTGCGTGATGACGCCCGCCGTATCCGAAAGCGTACGATCGTTGAAGGTCACGGCGAAGCGCGCCGCCGGAAGCGGCGGAAGGACGCGCTCGGCCTTCACCGTCTCCGTCAGCGCGGCGAGCTCCTCCGCCGTCGACACAGAGGAATCGCCGGCCTCGTTCGTGGAATAGAAACGCACGTCATCATAGACCGTCGTCCAGTCCCCTGTGCCGACATTCGACTTTTCCTTGACACAGCCCAGCCAAAGCGCATTGTAGCTCTTGCTGTACGGCGTACGGTCCTGCGTCTCCGTCCCCTCGGCATTCCTGTAAGCCTTGATCGACGCCGCCTGCCACTTCTGTTCACCATCGACGAAAAGCCGCAACCCGTCCGACTGCGAACAAGCGATGACGTAATGGTGGAAGGCGGTCGTGTCCACGTTCTCGAAGATGACATTGACATAGGGCGGATTGTCTGCGGCGAGCGTCCATTCAAACGAGAGGTCCAGTCCGCCGTCGTCATTCGAGACCGTCCGCAAATAGCAGCCAACCGCATTGTTGACAGCCCCATAACGAAGAAACCAAAGGACTTGGTCTGCCGCCTCGCCTATCTTCGCGCGCAGGGAGAGCGTCCAGTCCGCCGCCTTCTCCGTGCTGGAATTGCCCGAGAGCGTTGCGTTCCATCCGCCTCCCTTTTCGTCGGCATAGATCGCGACGCTCTTCTCGGGAAAGGCCGCGCCGTTCAGGGCCCAGCCACCATGCCCGTCATCGACGAACGCCGTCACGGGAAGTGCCGTCGCGCCGATCTGCTCGACCGTGCCCAATTCGTTGACCGCCAGGCGTCGGTTAAACGTCGTGCCGAAACGGGGGACAACTCCCTGCGCAAGAGTCGCGCTCAGGACCACCAAGCCAATCACCAATGTTTTCATTGTGTCATTCCTTTCGTGTTGTTTCCGTTCAGAGATTCTTTGCCGAGGCCGCGCGCACGCGCGTGAAGTGCGGCAGACGCGCGAGCGGCGCGGCGACCGTGACCGACGTCGGCCCCGTGAAGACCGTGCCGTCGTCGGCCTTCCACGTCCCCGGCGGAATCACGACCTTTCGGGACGTCGCGCCTTTCTCGACGACCGGCGCGACGAGCAGGTCTTCGCCCATCAGGAACTCGTCGCGGATTGCCGCGTAGCCTCGCCCGGGATAGGCGTATTCGAGATTGCGCATGATGGGCTCGCCGTCCTTTGCAGCCTTCTTCGCGAGCGCGACGAACATCGGCGCGAACTTTTGGCGGAGGATAACCGCGTCGCGGACGATCCGCTGGTTTGCCGCGCTGAGGCAACGCCACGGCGAGGCCGAGAACTGCATCATCGGACAGAGGGCCTGCACCTGTGCCGAGCGCACGAACAACTCCTCCGAGAACGGAGCGCCAGGCAGAAACGCCTGCCAATAGCCGCCGCCGACCATGTCGGGGCAGATGAAGGGGCATCCGACAAAGCCCGCCGCGAGCATGTCGGGGACAAGCCGCTGCAAGGCCGCCCACGAGTGGTCCTTGTCGTGGAGGCGCATGACAATCGGCTTCCCGGCAAAACCGAACCCGTTGCGGTATTCACTTCCCTTATGCTTGAGGGCGAACGCGCCGTAGAGCGCGCTCTGCCGCGCGGCGGACACGGAGGCGTCAAACGCACACGGCTTGAGCGCGCCCGTACTCTCGCCTGTCGTTTCCACCGCGCCCGAATAGAGCGACACCGCGCCGCCGTCGAACTTGAAACCGTCCACGCCGAAGTCGCGCTTGAGCCCATCCAGCTGTCCATTGAACCACGCGATGGCGTTCGGGTGCGTGAAGTCCAGGAGCGCCGAGCAGCCGTTCCACCACGCGATGGGCAAAGGCGCGGCCGAGCCGCCCGTCTGCGCCGTCAGGAAGCCGCCTTTCGTCGGGTAGCCCTTCGCGTCATCGGGGTTGATGCCCCAGGCGATCTGCCGAAACGTCGGCGAGTCCATCGACACGAACGGACACATCCAAAGCAAGACCTTGAAGCCCATCGTGTGGAGCTTCGCGACCATGCCCTTCGGGTCGGAGAAACGACGCGGATCAAACTCCCACGTGCCATAGTCGAGCTGCCACGTGTCATCGATCATGAAGACGCCCGGCGGGAGGCCATGGTCGAGCATCGACTGCGCGTAGGCGAGGATGTCCTTCTCATTCTGGTGGTAGGTCAACTCGATCCACGTGTTGTACTGGGGCGCCGAAAAGTAGAGGAGATCCGGCACTTCGCCTGTTGGCGGGAAGTAGGTTCGCGACGCGAAGCGGTAGGCCTCCGCCAGCGTCCGCCCCGCGTCCTCGCGCAGGACGATCTCGCCTGCGTCCGCGATGAGGCGAATCGTCCCGTTCTCGATCATGGCTTCGACGGGCTCGGCGCACCAAAGGACGCGCCCGTGGTCAGAAACGAGCACGGACTGCGACTGGTGTCTGTAGTTGCTGACGCGCAAGTCGCACCGGAAGTCCGTCGTTTCGTTGAACGGCATCTGCCGACCGAAGTTGTTGCAAAGCCCCCACCAATTCTCGCCTGACAGCATTTTCACGCGGTACTCGCCCGCCTGAAGAAACTGCACAAGGGCAATGACGACAAAGGCCGCCGCGACCGCCCGACACCTACCTGTTCGTTCACGTTTCATGTCAATAGTCTATCAAATCCCCAGGTGCGCGCGCTACCCGTGAAAATACGGGTACGCCAACCGCCCCGCTTTTTGGTAAAATATACGAGCGTAAAATGGAATCATGAAACTGTTGGAACAACTGCAAATTGTAGAAAGCGCAGGTCAATCGACCTGCGCTTTCTACGTTATGAGGGCTTGACCGCCGTCGCTTGAAAAGCAAAGAATGCCATAGTAGCATTGCGTTTCCCTAAACTAACGCAACAAAACTACTATGGCTTTCAAGGAATTGGAAGAGGTAAAACGCAAATTCTGGCAGGATGGCGAAATTCGCGTCCTCAGCCTTTATTTGCGGCCTCCGGAAGCACGCTGCCCGAAGTGCAAGTCTCTTCATGTCGCAGCATACAGGCATCGGGATCGAATCCTGATCGGGCTGCCGAACGGCAGGTGCCAGGTTCGGTTCGTCGTGCCGGTTCGCAAGGTCGTCTGCAAGGATTGCGGCGCTGTGACTTATGAACGTGTGTCGTTCTCCGCATATAAGAACGCCCGGATTACAAGGTCGCTGGCAAGGAAGCTCCTCGATCGCGCATCAGAGACGTCCATGAAAGCCCTCGCCGACGAATACCGAATATCATGGCGCACAGTGCGAGACGCCATCGAAGACGGCCTGCGAAAACGCTACAGGCGCAGAGACTTCAGCCAGGTCAGGAACATCGGCGTAGACGAGCTCTACGTGTTCCGGCACGAGCGGCCCAGCCGCAAGTACATCACGACGGTACGCGACCAGGATTCGGGAGCGGTGCTCGATGTCGCGCGCGGCAAGGGCGCAGTCGCCTTGCGGAGATTCGAGCGGAAGATCGCTCCGTTCAAGAGCAACATCGAATCGGTAAGCGTCGACATGGCGAGTTCGTTCAACTCCTGGGCGGCGGAGTTCCTTCCAGACGCCACGGCCGTGATCGACCGCTTCCATGTCATCAAGGCGCTCAACGACCGCGTAGACAAGGCCCGGCGCAAGGTCATGGCGATGGTCGACGAGAAGACGGCGAAGAAGATCAAGGGCAATCGGTTCGTGTTCCTGAAGAACCGCGAGAACCTGACGCCCAAGGAAGAGCGCAAGCTCGAGCAGGCCGTCAAGATCAAGGAGTGTTCGACGCTGGCCGAGGTCCATCTGTTCAAGGAACGGATGCGCGGAATCTATGCGAACGCGAAGACCTACCTCGATGCCGCGCCCTTGCTTGACGAATGGATCCGTGACGCAGTGTCTAACGACATCCCTGAACTGCGAAGTGCGGCAAGGACGTTCTTGAGAAACCGCGACGGCATCCTTGCGTTCTGGACTTCGGGCGGTAAGAACAACGCTGCGACAGAGGGGTTCAACAGGAAGACAAGAGGCCTTCTTGAGATGTCATACGGCTTCCACGACTACAAGTTCCTCAGGCTGAGGATCTTCGATCTCGGCGAGAAGAAATCGATCAAGGGATAATGGGCTGAAGCGCACTTCGCCTTATGCGGGGTGCCCACCCGGCAGCGGGGCTTCCCAAAATGCCCCGCTGTATTAGGGTGGGTCGCCGCGGGGCAAAACGGTTTTCTACAATTTGCAGAAGAGCCCAAGTTCTTCAATTGCGACAGTTGATTCAAGACAAAGTAAAGGAGCTTCCATTTTCGCCAGCCGAATCAATTCGCACGATTTTTCAAAAACAGCTTTTCCACTTATTGAGCTCTGGAAAATCCCATTTCACCCTTTGTTTATAGGGGTGAGGCGATTTTCAGGCTCAAAAAACTGGGGGATGTCCAGGCATCATGGCATCGCTACGACACGCGTTTAGGCCCGGAAGCGACGAAAAATTAGCGGTTTTAGATCTGGAAAACAGCAGCCTTTGACAGCCCTTAGGCATTCCTTGGGAAGCCTTGCGACTTCCCCGCGTCTGGGAGAATCACACGCGCGGATGCTGTCCGAACGCAAGGAAGTCGGAGAAAACCTCAATGCAAAGCCCCTTCGCGCGCCTCCCTTCGCGCTCTTTGCGTTAAAACACGCCCGCACACCTCTTTTCAACGCACTTTCATCTTCGGCGACTAAGGAGCTTCATCTGCGTCCTTGGAGACGAAGCGCCACTTGCGGAGGCGGTCTCGCGCCGAGGCGTAGGCGATGCCGATGCGCGGCGTGCGCACGTACTTCGGCGCAAAGCCGTCATCCTCCAGCCAGAGACGCGCGGAAGTCGCCAGCCGCTCGCGGTTGAGCGCGCGCGTGATGTGCAGGAGCTTCGTCAGCCGGCCGGGGCCTTTCGCGCCCTCCACGCCGCGAATGAGCACGGCTTCGGGATGGCCTTCGTGGCCCGTCACCACGTTGAACAGCTCGTGCATGCCGTAGCACAGGTAGACGTAGGCACAGCCGCCCGCCGCGTACAGGACGTCCGTCCGGGGTGTCCGCCCCTTGTGCGCATGGCAGGCCGTGTCCTCCTCGCCGAAGTAGGCCTCCGTCTCCGTGATGCGCCGCTGCAGAACCGTCCCGTCCGCCAGGCGGCGGCAGAGGAACTTCCCGAGCAGGCGCGGCGCCAACGCGACCGCATCGGCCGAGAAGTCTGTCAGGCGCCTGGAAACGGGAAGCGGGTTCATAGGCGATCGATGATCCGTCCGTCGAGCGAGATTGTCACGACCTGCCACGGAATGAACTTGCCAGAAGCCTGCAACGCCTTCTTCGCGGCCAGTTCCAGGCCTCCGCAGCAAGGGACTTCCATGCGGACGATGGTCACGGACGAGATGTCGTTCTCGCGGATGATTTCCGTCAGCTTCTCCGAATAGTCCACGGGATCGAGCTTGGGGCATCCGACAATTGTCACCTTGCCGCGCATGAAGTCGCGGTGGAACGCGGCGTATGCGTAGGCCGTGCAGTCGGCGGCGACGAGCAGCTTCGCGCCCTTGAAGAACGGCGCGGTCGCAGGGACAAGCCGTATCTGGCACGGCCATTGGGCGAGCTGGCTGGGAGGGACGCGCTCCTGCGCGTCCGCGTCGGCCGCAGAGGGCTGCGGCGTTCCTGTTGCAGGCGTGGCGCGGTTGAACTGGCGCATCGCCTTGCCGGGGCATCCGCCGGGCGGCGGGGTCCTGCCCGCGAGCGCCATTCCGCCAGCCTTCATCTGCTCCTGCATCTTCGCCATCTGCCGTTCCTGCACGGCCTTCTTGTCATACGCTGCCGCGTCGCGCTCGACAATCCTTATCGCGCCCGTCGGGCATTCCGGGAGGCAGTCGCCCATGCCGTCGCAGTAGTCGTCCTTGACGAGCCGCGCCTTGCCGTCCACGATGGCGATTGCGCCCTCGTGGCAGGCGTTCGCGCACAGCCCGCATCCGTTGCACTTCGCCTCGTCGATCTCGACTATCTTTCTTTTCATGTCTCTTGCCTCCTGTTTCTTGTTGACGATGTGTATTATACTAAAACCCATTAGCATCCCATTCGCTCACTGCGTTCGCAATGGCCCGGGTTTGCCACTTCATTTTTTGAAAAGCGCGGTTTGAGCCAATGTTCACGCGGGTCGCGTGAAAAATCCGCCATAATTTTTAGCACCTACATTTCAGAACGCCTTGACGCCTGACTTGAGCGCCGCCAGACCTCCTTTCGTGTATATCCTGTCCGCGTTGTCGATGCCGAAGGCCGAGAGGATGCGGCAGATGTCCTCGCCTGACGCGTTCTGCATCATGTAGCACTCCTCACCCTTATCCCGGATTTTCCGGGATAAGGGTGAAGGAAAAGCCCGAGCTGGACGATGGGCTGTCTGAAGACGACCTTCGAGCTGCGTCCCGTTCCGCGCGTCACGCAGGTGTTCATGCGCCGCACGATCTGCTTCGCGTTCCTCTGGATGACGTCGAGCGCGGTCGGACGCAACAGTCCGGCGGATTATGAAGGAAAACGATGTAGTGCAGTCAGCTATTCAACTGGCAAACTCGGGAAGACCTGCGGAAACGGGCGGCGCAGGAGTGAAAGTCGCTCTGGAAATCTGTTGCTCAAGGCGGTCGGGTGGGGACGCCCAGCACCATGCGGCGGCGTGGCGGCGGAATGTGGTATAATACGCGCGGGTTTCCAGAAAGGACAGCGAAAACATGAAAGCACCCAAGAAGGGCATCAAGTGGGACGAACTCGGCTTCGGGTTCTCCGACGTCAACTGCCACCTCCGCATGACGTGGAAGGACGGCAAGTGGTCGAAGCCGAAGTTCGTGAAGGAGCCGTGGATCAACATGCACATTGGCGCGGCCTGCCTCCACTACGGGCAGGAGTGCTTCGAGGGCATCAAGGCGTTCCGCCAGAAGGACGGCAAGGTCGTCATCTTCCGTCCCGACGAGAACGCGAAGCGCATGTACCGCACGGCCGAGCGCACGTGCATGCCGCCGATTCCGGTCGAGACGTTCGTCGAATGCTGCCAGGCGATCGTGAAGAAGAACGCGGAATACGTGCCGCCGTACGGGACGGGCGGGTCGATGTACCTGCGTCCGCTCCTCATCGGCACGGGCCCGCAGATCGGCGTCGCCCCGGCGAAGGAATACACGTTCATGATCATGGTCATGCCGGTCGGCGCCTACTACAAGGGCGGCCTCAAGCCGGTGCGCGCCGTCATCTTCGACCAGTGGGACCGTGCGGCCCCGCACGGCATGGGCGACGTGAAGGTCGGCGGCAACTACGCGGCGGGCATCTTCGCGCACGAGAAGGCGAAGCGCGAGGGCTGGCCGGTCGAGCTCTACCTCGACGCGAAGACCCACAAGTACATCGAGGAGTTCGCGACGTCCAACTTCGCGGGCATCACGAAGGACGGCAAGTACGTCACGCCCGACAGCTGCTCGGTGCTGCCGTCGGTCACGAACATGTCGCTCAAGCAGTGCGCGAAGGACCTCGGCATCAAGGTCGAATGCCGCCCCGTCCCCTACACGGAACTGAAGAAGTTCAAGGCCGTCGCCGCGCTCGGCACGGCGGTCGTGATCACGCCCGTCTGGGAGATCACCCGCAACGACACGGTCATCAAGATCTCCGACCCGAACGTCGTCGATCCGACGCTCCAGAAGCTCTACGACCGCGTCCAGGGCATCCAGTACGGCACCGTCAAGGACACGCACGGCTGGTGCCTGGAGGTCAAGTAGGAAGGAGCAAGTAGTAAGGAGTAAGGGGTAAGGAGTAAGTAAGGAGTTGGGAATTGGGGAATCAAGGAGTCGGGAGCAAGGGGAACTAGGTGGAGAACCTTCCTGAAGTTCTGAGGAGGCTTCTCCGGGTTCGCGGAATTGACGACGCGGACCTGGAGAAGTTTCTCAATCCGTCCCTGCGGGATCTGGCCGATCCGGCGGAACTCCCTGGCATTTCGGCGGCGGCGGACGTCATTTTGGCGGCGCTTGCCGCGCGGGAGCGTATTGTCGTCTTCGGCGACTACGACTGCGACGGCGTCTGCGCGACGGCGATTCTCGTGAAGACGCTGACGACGCTGGCGGTCGCCGCGCCCTCGCCCGTCGTTCCCGTCCCCCAGCCGTTCCTGCCCGAACGCCTGACCGAGGGCTATGGCATGACGGATGCCTCGGTCGAGCGTTTGCTGGCGGAATGCCCGGACGTCGGGCTTGTCGTCACGGTCGACAACGGCATCAACTCGATTCGGCAGGTCGCCGATTTGAAGGCGAAGGGCGTGTCCGTCGTCGTGACGGATCACCATCTTCCCGGCGAGGAACTGCCGGCGGCGGAGGTCGTCGTCGATCCGAAGGTCGCCGCGCCGGCTCACTTGAAGGAACTGTGCGGCGCGGGCGTCGCGTTCTTCCTCGCGAACCGTCTTGTCGCCGAGGCGAAGCGGCGCGGCCTCTACGACGGGCCGAAGCTCGGCGGGCCGCTCCTCGTCCTCGCGGGTTTGGCGACTGTGACGGACATCATGCCGGTTCTCGGACAGAACCGCATTCTCGTCGCCGAGGCGCTCAAGAACTTCCGCACGTGCGCGCCGCTCGGCCTTCAGGAGCTTCACTCGCGCGCCGCGCGCACGGCACGCGGCAGCCTGACGTCGCGCGATTTCGGCTTCATGCTCGGCCCGCGCATCAACGCGGCGGGGCGGCTCGCGAGCGGCATGGACGCGCTGGATCTCATTCTCGAAACGAACCGCGAGCGCGTGCGCGAGTACGCGCGGCGCATCGACCTCAACAACGCCGAGCGGCGAAGCATCGAGCAGAAGATGACGGACGCCGCGCTCTCGCAGATCGTCCCCGACGCGGCGGCGCAGGTGATCGACTTGCCCGACGGGCATCCCGGCGTCGCGGGCATCGTCGCCGCGCGCGTGATGGAAAGGCTGGAGGAAACGGCGGGGACGAAGGTTCCCGTCTGCGTTCTCGCGGGCGGACACGGCAGTGCGCGCGCGCCGGAGGGGCTGAACATCCGCGACGCGTTTAAGGCGTGCGATGAGGTGCTGGAGCGTTACGGCGGGCATGCGGCGGCCGGCGGCTTCTCCGTCAAGGACGGCCAGGTCGAGCGCTTCCGCGAGCTCCTGGCGGCGTATTGCGAGAAGATGCGGGCGACGGGCGTGTGCGCCGGCGTCTGCGAGCCGCCGACCGACCTTTGGCTGGACTGGTCGGACATCACGCTGGGAATGGCCGAGGCGCTGACTCGGCTGGAGCCATTCGGCGAAGGCAACCTCGAACCGGTCTTCGGCTTGCGTGGCGTGTGGCTTCGGGATGTCCGGCCGTTTGGCGCGGACGGCCAGCACCTGTCCGTTCGCATCGGCCCGTCCGGGACGGCGGCGCGGGTTGGGGATCTGCGCGCGACCTGGTGGAAGCACGGCGCGCAGGCCGAGTCCCTCCGCGCGGCGGGGGCGGTCTCGCACGACGTGCGCTTCACCCTCGACGTGTCGGACTACGGCGAACGGCACGTCGAGCTGCGGCTTCTGTCGATCGACTGACCATGAATTTCTACGGCATCACCGGCACGAATGGCAAGACCACGACGACGTGGATCTTCGCCGAGTTTCTCAATGCCTGTCCAGGGCGGAAATGCGGGTACGTGACGACCGTCGAGGTCTTCGACGGGGCGCGGCGCTTTTCGACGGGCTACACGACGCCGCCCCTCGCGCAGCTGCACGAAATCTATGCGGCGATGGCGGCCAACGGCTGCACGGACTGCGTGATGGAGGTCTCGTCCCACGCGATCCACCAGAACCGCACGGGCGACACGGTCTTCGCGGGCGGCGCGTTCACGAACCTTTCCGAAGACCACCTCGACTACCACAAGACGATGGCCGAGTACTTCCGCGTCAAGGCGAGCTTCGCGGAGAAGATCGCCGCGTCGCATCCGACGCGCCCCGACATGGGGCGGCGGGACTTGCCCCCCTACGTCGTCTGCCTCGACGGCGAGAACGGGCGCGCGATGTTCGACGCCGTCGGCAACTTTGCCGTGAACGTCATTCCCGTCACGAACGGGCGGACGCGGACGCCGCCTGCGCCGCAGCCGGCCTACGACCTTTCGGGCCTGCATCTGGTCGGCGACTACAACGAGTCGAACGTCCTCGTCGCGGCGGCCCTGGCCGAGGCGGCGGGCGTGCCGCACGCCGTCATCCAGTCCGTCATCCCGACGCTGACGCCGCGTTGGGGACGCCTTGAGCGCGTGGCGAATCCATGCGTGAAGGCGGCGGTCTACGTCGATTTCGCGCACACGCCGGATGGCCTCGAAAAGGTGCTGACGGCGGCGCGCGGCTTCACGAAGGGACGGCTCTGGGTCGTCTTCGGCGCGGGCGGCGACCGCGACCCGATGAAGCGGCCGCTCATGGGCGCGGCGTGCGCGCGCCTCGCCGACGCGCTCGTCGTCACGTCCGACAATCCGCGCAGCGAGGAGCCGCAGGCGATCATCGACGCGATTCTCGTTGGCGTGCGCGAAGCCGCCGCCGGGCGAATGCCGC
>ONTV01000130.1:0-1438 GCA_900320855.1 uncultured Lentisphaerota bacterium | reverse complement strand
CGGACGACGTCGTGATCATCGCCGGCAAGGGACACGAGACGACGCAGGAAGTGAAGGGCGTGAAGCACCCCTTCGACGACCGCGAAGTCGTCCGCGCGTTCGGCTTCGAGGACTCTGAAGGGGCGTGCCATGCCCTTTGACCGCCGCACCTGCGCATTGTGTCCGCGCCAGTGCGGAACGTGGGACAGGCCCCGGGGATTTTGCGGGGCGGGGGACAGGCCCCGCGTGTTTCGGTGGGGGCCGCACTTTGGCGAGGAGCCGCCGATCACGGGCGTACGCGGTTCGGGCTGTGTCTTCTTCTCGCGCTGCACGATGAAGTGCCTTTACTGCCAGAACTCGCCGTGGAGCTGGAAGGGCGAGGGGCGAGACCTTTCGGTCGCGGAGCTTGCGGACATCCTGCGCGACCTCGCCGTGAAGGATCGGGTCGAGAACTGGAACCTCGTCTCGCCGACGCCCTATCTGCCGTTTGTCCGCGAGGCGGTGGCGCGCGTACGGGCGGCGGGCGTTTCGCTCCCGGTCGTCTGGAACTCGTCCGGCTTCGAGCGCGTCGAGACGCTGGCGGAATACGCCGACCTCTGTGATTGCGCGCTCTTCGACCTGCGCTATGCGCACGATGCGACGGCCGTGCGGCTGTCGGCGACTCCGGGCTATGTCGCGGCGTCGCGTGCGGCGGTGCGCTGGGCGTGGGCGCGCGCGCCGCGCACGAACGGACTCCCGCCGCTTGTCGTTCGCATCCTCGTCCTGCCGGGGCTTGCGGACGAGGCGGTCGAGAGCCTGGCGTGGCTTGCGACGGAGCTCTCGAACGACGTCCCCGTCTCGGTCATGGCGCAGTACACGCCGGCGTATAAGGCGCTGGAGACGCCGCCGCTCGACCGCGCGGTGACGCGCGAGGAATACGAGACGGTGACGGAGGCGGCGGCCGACCAGGGCTTTGAGGCGTCTGACCCGAAGTTGGCGCTCCTGGGCGAGAACATGACGGCGGCTCACGGCGCTGTGCGCTGACGCCCAGGCCGCGTGCGCCTTTGCGCGTCCGACGGCGTCCGAACATGAACTTGAGCCAACGATTGTTGGGGATTCGAAGGGGATCAAGGCAAGTCGTCCCGCGAATCTGGGATAAGGGGCCAGGGGGGCAACGAGATAGTTCTGCAATTGTCATGCAGCGGTCCATAAAATCTGACGGAGATTTCGAATTCGGTTGTTGAAGAACTCCTCGAGCCGTCCTTGCCTTACAGGTTGTGCGCCCCGAGGAACGTGTTCGCGATCATCGGGGCGATGTACCACCAGATCGGGGAAACAGCGGGTCTTGCCGGAATTGCCCTTAACTGGTCAGGCGGTACAAAGCGGAATAATGCCATTCGGGACTTTTATGCTGGGATCGTGGGCCAGCAGCACCGCATAGTCGCCATTGGCGTATCGCTCGATGAATGCCTGGCTTTCC
>ONTV01000150.1 GCA_900320855.1 uncultured Lentisphaerota bacterium | reverse complement strand
CTTCGCGTAGCGCGCGAGCTGCGCCGCCGCGTCCGCCTTCAGCTTCGCGAGGGCCGCAGGCGAGGCGTCGTCCGACAGCTTCAGGTACTTGAGCTCCACCAGCGCCGCGTGGCCGATCTCCGGCCAGCGCGCGAGCTGCGGCTCGAACGCGATGTCCACGAACCCGCCCGCCGACTCCTGCTCGTGGCGGACGAGATACGGCCCGTGACCCACGTAGAGGAGCGAGCAGAGGAGCGACTTCCCGAAGCGCCTCGGCCGCAGGAAGAGCGCGTAGCGCGTCCTCTCCAGCTCGCGGATGAGGGCCGTGCGGTCAACGAAGTAGCCGTTCTCCGCGCGGATGAGCGCGAAGTCCGTCACGCCGTACATGATCTGCTTCATCTTCACCATGCCGCACATTATACCACAGTTGATCGAGAATCCGGCATCGGAATGGTCGCCCGGCAAGTCACGCTCGAAGAACTGGACATCCTCCTTTTCGCCGTCTCCAGCCCGATCGTATTCGCAAATTCCATGGTGACGTATTATACCAAAAACGAACGTCACCCGAAGGATGCGAGCGTCGCAAAGAAGTCGCCGACGCGCGCGAGGAGATCCGTGCGCTCGGAAACCGTGTGCACGGAGGCCGGGATCGACTTGCGGAAGAGTGCGCCGTAGTTCTTCGTGACGAGACGCGGATCGGAGACGACGACGACGCCCCGGTCGGCCTTCGTGCGGATGAGCCGCCCGAAGCCCTGGCGGAACTTGATGACCGCCTCCGGCAGCGCATAGTCGCGGAACGAGCTGCCGCCCGCCCGGTCAATCGCCTCGGCGCGCGCCTCGATGATCGGGTCGCCCACCTGCGCGAACGGCAGGCGCGCGAGGACGACGCACGAGAGGGCCGCGCCCGCGACGTCCACGCCCTCCCAGAAGCTCTGCGCCCCGAAGAGAACCGTGTTCGCGCGCTCTTTGAGCTGCCGCGTCATCGCCTCGCGCGAGAGTCCTTCGCCCTGCACGAGCAGCGTGACGCCCGCCTCCGCCAGCGGCGTGTGCGCGTGCGCCGCAACGGCGTTCATCATCTCGTAGCTCGTGAAGAGGACGAGCGCGCGCCCCTGCGTGAGGACGAAGAGGTCCTTGAGGAACGCGGCCAGCGCCTCGGCATACGCGGCGGGCTCGGCGGACGGGTCGGGCAGACAGTCCGGCGCCAGGACCAGCGCCTGCCGGAAATAGTCGAACGGCGACGTCGCCGTCAGGAACTGGAAGCGCTCCCGCGTGCCGAGCCGCCGCGCCATGTACGCGAAGTCGTTGCCGACGCGCAGCGTCGCCGAGCAGAGGACGACCGAGTCCTTCACGTCGTAGAAGAGCCGCTTCAGCTCGTCCGCGACCGACAGCGGCGCGGCGACGAGCCGCACGTAGGCCGGCCGCCGCTCCGGGCGCACGCGCTCCGCCCAGTAGGCGTGCGTCTCCTTGGCGCCGCGCAGGACGAAGTTCGTCTCGTTCGCGAACGCGACGAGCGATTCGGCGATGCCCGCGACCTGCGCGGAGAGGTCGCCGAGGGCGTGGACGGCCGACCCGCCGTCCGCCGCGCCGTCCAGCGTGTCGCGGAGGGCGTGCAGGAGATTCACGAGCGCGGCGAGCTCGGCCTCCAGCCGCGTCTGCGCCGCCGCGAGCGCCTTCTCGTCCCACTCGTCCTTCTCGTACGGCTTGAAGAGCCGGTTCAGGGAGTGCGCCCGCGTGCCGTCCGCCTCCACGCGATAGCGGCAGACCGTGCCCCGGGACGCCGGACGCAGAAGCCGCGACGCGACGGACGCCAGCGCCTCCGCCGCCTTCACGATGCGCCCCGTGAGGCGCGGCGCGTCCACGAGCATCTTCATCACCGGCTCGCCCGCGCCCGCAAGCGCGCCCTTCTGGAACTGCCGCTCGACGGACGCGAGGACGCCCGTCGGGCGCGCCGCCCGCTTGCCGCGTCCGGGACGCTGGAGGCGGTTGAGGATGCGCAGGAGGGCCGGCACCGAGAACTCCGCGCGCAGGTAGTCCGTCGCGATCGACTCCAGGTTGTGCGCCTCGTCCATCACGAGCCGTCCGTACCCCGGCAGGATGCCGCTGCCGGGCGCCGTCGCCTCGGCGAGGACGAGCGCGTGGTTGACGACGACGAGATGCGCCTCGGCCGCCGCCTTGCGGGCCTTGTAGACGAAGCAGCGCGTGTAGTACGCGCAGCGCCGACCGCCGCACTCGTCGCCGGGACAGGAGAGGCTCGCGTGCGGCAGGCCCTCGTAGGAATCGAGGTCGCCGTCCGGCGTGTGGCGCAGCCAGTCGACGAACGCCGGCATGAGCGCCTGCTCCTCGGCGGACATCGTCCAGTACCCGGCGGCGAAGAACTCCGCGACGGCGCGGAGGCAGAGATAGTTCGTGCGGCCCTTGAGGAGCGCGACCCGGAACTTCGCCGCGCCGTCGCCCAGAATGCGGAGCGCGCGCGGAATGTCGGACGAGACGAGCTGCGACTGGAGGTTGCGCGTCGCCGTCGAGACGACGACGGGCGTGTCGTTCGTCGCGGCCCAGAGGATCGAGGGCACGAGGTAGGCGAGCGACTTGCCGACGCCCGTGCCCGCCTCGACGACGAGATGCTCGCGCGCGTTGAACGCCGCCGCGACGGCGCCTGCCATGTCGATCTGCCCCGGCCGCTCCTCGTAGCCGTCCATGCGGCCGAGCGTGCCGCCCGCGCGCAGATGCCCCTGCACCGCCGCGACGTCGATCGGCGAGCAGTCCTCGTGCGTCGGCAACGGCCGCGTCCGCGCGGCCTCCGGCCGCTCGGGAACGCAGGCCGCCCAGTTCGGGTCGTCAATGAACGCGGCCGGTGTCATGCCTCCGCGTCACTTGCCCGATTCGCAGACGAAGCCCGCCGCCGTCTCGCGAATCGGGAAAAGGCGCATCCGCTCTTTCGGCGACGTGTTCGGCTGGTGAATCGTGAGCAGCTGCGCCCCATCCATCCGGCTGAAGATCATGCCGTGGCCGCCGTCGCGCGTGAAGAGCGGCACATGCCCCTTCCACGGGCCCCGCACGGACCCGCTCGCGGAGGCGCACTGGAGGACGCAGTAGCCGCTGTCCTTGATGAAGTTGCTCCAGATCATGCGCAGGACGCCGTCCCGCGTCCGCCGCAGGAACGGCCCGTCCGTCACAAACCCGCCATTCGGCGCATCGGCCGCCCGGAACAGCTCGACCGGCTCGGCGGTGAAGCGCGAGAGGTCGTCGCTCATCGGCGCGGCCATCATGCGGCCGTTCCCCGTCTGGCACCACTCGTGGCAGAAGACCATCCACGGCTCGCCGTTCTCGACCCAGAGCGTCCCGTCCAGGCACATCCACTCGGACGGCGTCACCGAGCCCGTCTTCACGGGCACGAAAGGCCCCCTGGGGCTGTCGCTCCGGAAGACCCACACGCCGCGCGGCTGAAGGGCCCCGCCCGCAAAGCCCTTCGCCAGCAGGGGCTGGATGGGCTTCAGGTAGGACGGCGCGGCGGCGTCGCCCGGCTTCACCGCCTCGAAGGTCAATGTCGTGAAGAGCCAGTAGGCCCCCTTGTACGCGTGGACTTCAGGCGCCCAGACGGCCGTGCTCTTTACTTCGGGCGGAAGGCGCATCACCATCTCCTTCTCCGTCCACCGTTCGAGGTCCTTCGACGTCCGCACGGCGACGCCCTTGCCGCCGCTCCACGGCTTCGACTCGTAGAGGTAGTACGTGCCGCCGTCCACGAGGACGAACGGGTCGCGGATGCGGAACGCCTCCCGCGACAGGGTCTCCGCCGCCCCATCGGCGCGCGCAGTCCACGCAAGGGCAATCCAAGCCAACGCCAGAGAACGAAGCCCCCATCGGCGCGCGACCGGGACGGGGCGGATCTTTTTCGACATCAACGCCATAGCATCTACTCCTTAATCTGGCCACCCAAACGACCAGCCTGCCCGCCGACGTTTAGCCGCCGACGCCGAGCAGCCCTAGCGCAGCGAGCGTTTCGCGCAGCTGCGCACGGTTCGCGTCGGTCGTCTCGCAGAGCGGCAGGCGGAAGACCCGTTCGCACGCCCCGCAGAGCGCGAGCGCCTCCTTGACCATGACCGGGTTCACGTCGATGAACAGGTCGTGGAACAGGCGATAGTACTTCGCGTGGTACGCGCGGGCCTCGACGAAGCGGCCCTCACGCGCCAGGCGCACCATGTCGCCCATCTCCTTCGGAATCACGTTCGACGCGACGGAGATGACGCCTTCTGCGCCGACGGACATCATCGGCAGCGCGAGCGAGTCGTCACCCGAAAGGACCGTGAAATCCGGCAGACGGCTCTTGATCGCCGAGACGCGCTCGACCGAGCCGGCGGCCTCCTTGATCGCGACGATGTTCGGATGCTGCGCGAGCCGCACGACGACGTCCAGCGGAATCTCGCGCCCCGCGCGCCCCGGCACGTTGTAGAGGATGACGGGAAGCCCCAAGTCGGCAACCGTCATGAAGTGGCGGTACAGCCCCTCGGGATTCGGCTTGTTGTAGTAGGGCGTGACCTGGAGGCAGGCGTCCGCCCCGCCAAAGGCGATCGCCGCCCGCGTGAGCGAGACGGCCTCGGCTGTCGAGTTCGCGCCCGTGCCGGCGACGATCCGGCACTTGCCCGCCGCGAACTCGGCCGTCTTCTCGATGACCTTGTGATGTTCCTCGTGCGTGAGCGTCGGCGACTCGCCCGAAGTCCCCACCGAGCAGATGCCCTCGACGCCCGCCGCCGTCTGCGCCTCGACAAGCGCCTTCAGCGCACCGTAGTCAACCGAGCCGTCCTTCGCGAACGGCGTCACCAGGGCCGTAATCGTTCCAAAGATCTTCATGGCGCATATTATACCAAAAACGCCGATGGCCGCAGACAGCCCGCCCACGCGAGGGAGGTGGATTCGTTGAGGTGGAGCACCGCCACTTACTCCTTACTTCTTACTACTTCCGCCTTCTTCTATGGCGGCGTCGACGATCGTGCGCTTCGCCTTCGAGAACGCGAGGCCGACGAGGGTCAGCGTCTTGCCGTTGCCGGCGAACTTGTCCGCGTAGCGGTTCGCCTTGATC
>ONTV01000148.1 GCA_900320855.1 uncultured Lentisphaerota bacterium | reverse complement strand
TCGACGGCAGCGCGACGTGGATGCCGTTCGGGACGTTTTCGCCGTTCACCTGGGTGAAGTGCTTCACGCAGTGGGGCTATCGCCGCGCCAAGGACGGCTGCAGCGTCGTCGAGCCGAATCCCTGGCTCGTGATGTGGCAGGACGGCTTTCGGCTCAATCTCGTGCAGGACGAGCGCGTTGCCGCCGCCAATTCCGCGGCGGACACGACCTTCTACGAGACGCGCTACCTGAAGCCGATGACGGACGTGCGGACCGAGCGTAGCTGGGTTGACACGAAGTGGCTGTTTCCGGACGGGAAGACGATTACGTTTTCCCTGCTGACGCCGGTCATCGACGTGGATGGAATCGACGCGCTCACGATCTCCGGTCTGCCGTCCGAGCCGCAGCGGATCCGCTGGACTGACAGCGCCGGACGTTCCTCGGGCGCCCAACTGGTCACCGCCGCGCCCGAAGAGCCGGAGATCGTGGCGAGTGCGCTCATGGACTTCAAGGCGCCGCCGCCGCAAAAGGCCGGCTGGACACGCGGCGAGCAGAAGGTCGACGGGGCGCGTCCGTACTACCGGCTGACCGGGCGAGGCTGGAGTTTGGCTCTCTTTCCCGGCGAGAGGCCGACGACGGCGGTCTGGTCGAAGGGCGTGTTCACGCTCAAGTTTCCGAAAAAGACCTGGGTCGGAGTTTTGCGGCTCAAGGACAACCTCCATGCGTGCGAACAGCCCGAGGTCTGCGAATTCTTCGCTCGGACGACGCTAGCCTATCCGAGCGCTTGCCGGGAGGTCCATAAGGGGAATCTCGTCGGCTGGAAGTACACGTACCGGATGCGGGGAAACGCCTGGGGGACGAAGCCGCACGTCATCGCGCCCGTGCCGCCGCTCGTCGATTTCGCCGAGATCCCCGTCGCGGGGTCGCGTAAGTTCAAATATCCGACGAAATGGGGGCTCTTCCGTTACTGCGAAGGCGACCGCGTTGCCTGCACGCTACCGGCGGATTTGCCGCGGGAACCGCGCCTGCGGGGGGTGAACGTCGGTTTGCGTGAGGATGACGCGGTGTGGCAGGCGCATTTGACGAACGGCTGCCAGTGGGTGCGGGCGGTCTTCGGCGGTGACGACCTTGAGGCGAATTACGCGTTGCTTGAGCAGAAGCTGAAACGGTGGGGCGACAAGATGAAGTTCCTTGTCGATCCGCATTGCCGCGCCTGGCGCGTCAACTGGAAGGACGGAATCCGGCGGGCGTCGGTCGACCGGTTCTACGGGCTTTGGGACAGGATCTCGAAGATCGGTGCGAAATATCCCAAAGCGATCGAGGGCTACGATCTCCACAACGAGCCGGGCATCGGCGAGGGGTCGGAAGCGTCCTGGCGCGAAATCTGCGAAACCGCCGCGCGGACGATCCGCCGGAACCATCCGGGGGCGAAGATCTACTATCCCGGCGTCTACGGCGGAAATCCCAACGGGCTTTTCAACCTGACGCCGCTTTCGGAGGACTGCGAGCCGCAGGTCGTCACCTACCATTTCTACTCGCCGCACGCCTTCTCGCACCAGAAGACGTCGACACAGAATCGCGGTGGAGACACGTGCGTCTTCTATCCGGCCTGGTCCGCGCCGATCGACTGGCGCGCGGGCAACCATTTCGGCGGCACGTCCGTCGACTGGTACGACCGCTGGACCCTGGCCGCGATCATGCTGCCGGTGTTCGAGCACTATGCCGAACACCGCAAGCCCCTGCACGTGGGCGAGTATTCGATCGTCGGCTATGCCAATCCGAAGTCGCCGTGGGGGGCCTTTCTCTGGACGCGTGACGCGACCGAGCTCATCGAGTCGCAGGGTGCGAGCTGGCACCTCTGGAACTGGGGCTTCGGCCTCGGCAATCCGCTGACCCGCGCGTATATCCACGGTCTCTGGCAGGAGGGGCAGTAAATGCACGGCGTGTTGCTGCTGGCCGTCGCCGTGCCATTCGGATTAACGACGGAATATCGGGTTGACCCGGTCGGACTTGACGTCAGGACCCCTCGGCTGGGATGGAAGCTACCGCGTGAATTCTCGAATCAGACCGCCTACGAGATCGAGGCTGACGGCTGGCGGAGCGGCAAGGTCGACGGCGACGAGCAGGTCGGCGTCGAATGGAAGGGAACCGCACTCAAGACCGGGATGCGCGTGAACTGGCGCGTCCGCGTCTGGGATGGTGAGCGCGTGTCGGACTGGAGCCGTCCGGCGTCGTTCACGACGGGTGTCATGGATGCGGCGGACTGGAAGGCGAGTTGGATCGGCCCCCGCGCAGAGACGCGTCTGCCCGTCGACTTGGGTTCGGCCGGGTGGGTCGAATGCGGAATGACCAATGTCTTCCGCAAGTCGTTTGTCCTGACGTCGGTTCCGACGGGTGTTTGCGAACTGGCGTTCGCGACGCGCGATGCGTTCAAGGTGTGGCTGAACCGGACGGTGATTGCCGACACCTATTGGGAGCATTTCCACGATTGGCGGGATCTTCGCCTCCTGGACGTGTCGCGCTTCCTGCGCGTCGGAACGAACGAACTCGTTTTCGCCGTCAAGCCGCTCGACGGGGAGCGTCCGGCACTCATCGCTTCGCTTGATTGCGGCGAACGCAGGATCGTCAGCGACGGCAGTTGGGGGACGGCGGTTGCCGGATGGCCGACGCGAGGCCGTCGCGAATCGGAGTCGCCGGCGTTCGAGAAGTCCTTTGCCGTGAGCGGCGAGGTCGCGCGGGCGACGCTCTTCATCACCGGCGTCGGGTTCTACGAGGCGTCGCTCAACGGAAAGCGCATCGGCGACAAGGTGCTGGATCCGGCTCCGACGGCGTATGACCGTCGCGTTCTTTACTCGACCTATCTCCTCGACCGCGATCTCGTGCAGGGCGAGAACAGGATTTCGGTCCTTCTCGGCCACGGTCTTTACGATCAGCGTACGCTTTCGGTCTGGAACTTCGACAATGCGCCGTGGCGCGATTTCCCGCGGATGATCGCGCAGCTCAAGGTCGAGTATGCGGACGGTCGGCGGCAAACGGTCGTGTCGGATGGCTCCTGGACGCAGGTGCGCAGTCCCGTCCGTTACGATGATATCCGTGAGGGCGAGGTGATCGCGCCCGCTTGCACCGGACGGATCGGTCCTGCCGAGAAAGTGCCGGGACCGAAGGGACGTCTTGTCGCCGAATCCCAGCCGGCGGCGAAGGTCGTTCGCACGCTGCGCCCGTCGGAGATCCGCAGGATCGGCGACAGGGCATGGCTCGTCACGTTTCCGGAGAATCTCTCGGGGTGGATGCGGATGCGTTTGCGCGGGCTCCGGGCCGGACAGGAAATCTCGTTTACCTATGACGAGCGCCTTGCCGCCGACGGATCTCCTGCGCGCGATCACGATTGGCGGAAGGGTGGCGTCTGGAGTGTCCGGAATGACGGCGGGAAGCGGATGATCGACATCTTCTTCGTCTCCTCGCGGTCTTATTCCGTCCTGCCGTCGTCCGAACCGGCGTTCCAGCGCGACCGCTATCTCGCCGCGGGACGTCCGGAGGAGACCTACGAACCGCGCTTTACGTTCAACGGGTTCCGGTACGTGACCGTACGCGGCATTGACGAGAAGCCGCGGATCGAGGATGTCGAGGCCTGCGTCGTTTCGACGGATTTCGCCGAGACCGGGCGCTTTGACTGCTCCGACGGATGCTTGAACCGGCTGATGGCCTGTGCGTCACGGTCGTACCGGAGCAACTTCACGGACGGTTTTCCGACGGATTGTCCGCATCGCGAGAAGAACGGCTGGATGGGCGATGCTTCGATGTCCGCCGAAATGGCGCAGTACGTCTTCGACAATGTGGCAGGGTATGAGAAATGGCTCGAGGACATCCTGGATGCGCAACGGCCGTCCGGCGAGGTGCCGTGCATCGTGCCGACATCCGGCTGGGGCTTCATGTGGGGGAACGGGCCGACCTTCGATTCAGCGCTTTCCGAGATCGCCTGGCGGCTTGACCTGCATCAGGGCGACCGTGCCGCGCTGCGGCGGGCCTATCCGGCGATTCGGCGGCTCTGCGAGTTCACGGCGCGCGATAAGACGAAGGGCGGGCTGGTTGACTGGGGGCTTGCCGATCATGCGCATATCGACGGAAAAGCCGGTGCGCCGACTCGGGAATATGTCGCCACCTGCTACGCCTTGCGGTCGAACGAAATCGCCGCGCGAATCGCCGAGGTGCTGGACAAAGGGGATGATGCCGATTCCTTCCGGATCCGGGCGGCCTCGCTGCGCGAAGCCGTGCGCGCCAAGTTCAGGAAATCGCCAGGCGTCTTTGACGACGGCGGACAGACCGCGCAGGCCCTGGCGTTGGAGTTCGGTCTCTGCGATCCGGATGAGGAGAATCCGGCGGGGGAGGCGCTGGTCGCGGCGTTTGCGCGGGCGGACGATCACCTGCGTGTCGGCATTGTCGGGATGAAGTATGTCCTGCCGGCCTTGTCGCGCATCGGGCGGGCGGACCTGGCGTTCAAGGCGCTTACGCAGCCGACGTCCCCATCCCCGGCGCTCTGGGCGAGGGAGGGATCGACGACGCTCTGGGAGGATTGGCGTGGACAGGATGGATCGCTCAATCACATCATGTTCGGGTCTTTCGTCGCCTGGGCTTACGGACACTTGGCTGGAATCCGTCCGCTTGAGCCGGGTTTTCGTCGCTTCCTGTTGGCACCGGAGCCGGTTGAGGCTCTCGGACACGTGAAGGCCTCGGTCGAGACGCCATACGGAACGGTCAGCTCGCATTGGCATCGGACCGGGGGAGGCGTTGCGTACGAGTTTTCCGTTCCGCCGGGGACTTCGGCGGAGATTTGCCTGCCGGACGGAAGAAAAGAGGAGGTTGGGCCGGGAACGTGGCGCTTCTGACAGCTTCGATTCTGGCGGTCTCCACCCTGTTGGGCGGATTCCGGACACCACCGCAGGAGGCGCATCAAAGGGGTCTGGAAGTCATTCTCTCCAATTGTAGCGGCTGGAGTTCATCCGGAGGCCCGTGGATTGCGCCGTCCAATTCGATGATGTTTGTCGCTATAATTATCAGCAATGCTTGCAAAAGCAAAAGAAAGGGAACGCCACGCTATGAAGAAC
>ONTV01000147.1 GCA_900320855.1 uncultured Lentisphaerota bacterium | reverse complement strand
GTGTTTCCTCAGCGATCCGTAGCGCATGTTGCCGCGCCTTTTACGGTAAAGGGCGCGCGTGAAATGCACCTGCGGCGAAGCCGTCAGGTTCCCCGACGAGCGAAGCGAGGAGCCTTGCGAAGCAAGGTCGCAAGAGGGTGCGCGCGCGCGTCGAAATCATGCCGGCGGGGTGCCCGCGAACTGCGGGTCGGGCGAGCAGGTCGGCGCAGGCCTCGGTATGAACCCCGCTACGCGCAAGCTGCTCAACGGTTTAGAATCGCACCCGGCCGACTCCGCGCCGCGCGCGGCGGCTTGCGGGCGGGCGGAGGCCTTTGGTATAATTCCGCGCACGAAAGGAACGCTGTTCAGATGGAAGTTTCTTATTGGAAGGATCCTTGCGGCGGCAAGGGCAACATGAAGATCGAAAAGGTCCTGTCCGAGGCGGAGCTGAAGGACAAGTGCGGACTCTACGCGCGCGTGACCCTGCACCCCGGCGATGTCCTGGGCTACCACGAGCATCACGGCAACGGCGAGTGCTACTTCGTCCTCTCGGGCACGGGCGTCTACGACGACAATGGCGTGACGCGCACGATCCGGGCCGGCGACGTGACATGGACGCCCGACGGGACGGGGCACGGCCTGAGCAATGCGGACGGCGCGGAAGACCTCGTCTTCATGGCGCTCATCGTCAATGCGTAAGATGGCGCGGCCTTCGATGCAAGACCGGCTCGTCTCGATGATCCGCGAGACGAGCTCGTCGCTTCCCGAAGACGTCCTCGCCGCGCTGCGCGCGGCGGCTCGGCGCGAGGCACGTGGCGGCTCGGCGGCGGTCGTCCTGCGGACGATTCTCGACAACTGCGCGCTCGCGAAGCGGAACGGCACGCCGCTCTGCCAGGACACGGGGACGCTCACGTTCTTCGTCGACGAGCGCCTGCGCCGCCGCGTGACGCCGGCGCTCGTCCGGCGCGCCGTCGCCTGCGCGACGGAATGCGGCTTCCTGCGCCGGAACACGATTGACGCCGTCACGGGACGGAGCTGCGACGACAACTGCGCCGAGGGCGCGCCGGTCGTCCACTACGTGGCGGGCGACGGGCCCGCGCGCCGCGTCACGCTGCTCCTGAAGGGTGGGGGCTCGGAGAACATGTCGCGCCAGTATTCCCTGCCGGACGCCGCGCTCGGCGCCGGCCGCGACCTCGCGGGCGTCCGCGCGTGCGTGCTCGACGCCGTGCAGAAGATTCAGGGCTACGGCTGCGCGCCGGGCATCCTGGGCGTCTGCGTCGGCGGCGACCGGGCGACGGGCTACGCGGTCGCCAAGGCGCAGCTGCTGCGTCCGCTGGACGCGGCGGCGGACGCCGGAGGCGGGGGCGCGGAGCTTCGGCGGCTGGAGAAGGCGCTGCTGCGCGAGGCGAACGCGCTGGGCATCGGGCCCATGGGGCTCGGCGGGAAGACGACCCTCCTGGGCGTCAAGGTCGCGGCGCGGACGCGCGTGCCGGCTTCCTTCTTTGTCACGGTCGCCTACATGTGCTGGGCCTGCCGGCGGCGGACGATTGAGCTATGATTACCCTCACCTATCCTTTTGACGAGAAGGCGGTGCGCGCGCTGAAGGCGGGCGACGCCGTCTCGATTACCGGCCGCCTCTACACGGGGCGGGACAAGTTCCACAAGTTCGTCGCCGACGGCGGCGCGTTGCCCGTCGATTTCACGGACGGCGCGCTCTACCACTGCGGGCCGGTCTGCGTCCGGGACGGGGCCGACGGGGCCTGGCGCGTCGTCGCGGCGGGGCCGACGACGAGCGTGCGCGAGAACCCCTACGAGCCGGCGTTCATCGCGGCGTCGGGCGTGCGGCTCATTGTCGGCAAGGGCGGCATGGACGCGGCGACGCGCGCGGCGATGAAGCGGCACGGCTGCGTCTACGTCCAGGCCGTCGGCGGCGCGGGCGCGCTGTACGCGGCGGCCGTCCGGCGCGTCGCGGGCGTCTCGCTCCTCGACGAATTCGGCGCGGCGGAGGCCGTCTGGCACTTTGACGTCGTGGACTTTCGCGGCGTCGTGGCGATGGACGCCCATGGACGCTCGCTCTTCGCGGAAGTCGCCGAAGCCTCGGCGCGGGCTTTGGCGGGCCTGCGCTGACCGCCGCGCGGCGGGGGAAATTTGCTATACTATGCCAGTCTTGAAGAAAGGCTCGATGAAATGAACGACATAACCTTTGGTCAGGCGTGGGCCTACGGCGGCCCGCTCATGTGGGTCCTCGCGGCGATCTCCGTCTTTGCGCTCGCCGTCATGCTCTACCTCTGGATCGTGCAGATGCGCTTTGTCTTCGTCCCGTCGGCCCTGAAGCGGCTGCAGGGGGCGAAGGACCTCGCGGCGGAGGGCAAGCGCCTCGCCGCGCGTGCGCACGCCGCCGTGGACTGGCTCGCCGACATCGCGGCCGTCGCGCCGCTCGTCGGCCTCCTCGGCACGGTCCTCGGCATGTTCCAGGCCTTCGGCGGCATCGCGAGCGACGTCTCGGCCGGCGCGAAGCCGGTCGTCCTCGCGCAAGGCGTCTCGCAGGCGATCGTGACGACGATCTTCGGTCTCGTCGTCGCCATTCCCGCGCTCGTGGCCTACGCCTTCTTCCGCCGCCGCTGCGCGAAACGCATCGCCGAGCTGGAGGAGGCCTGCGAGGAGATCGCCGTCGGCGGCGGGGCGGTGCGCAAATGAGCTTCGACACGCCTCCCTCCAAGGCCCCGGCGCTGGCCCTGACGTCGATGCTCGACGTCATCTTTCTCCTGCTCTGCTTCTTCGTGACGGTCAGCGTCTTCTCGCAGTGGGAAAGCGAGATCGCCATCCAGCTGCCGAGCGCGGAGACGGCGCGCGAGCCGGAGCGCCTGCCGGGCGAGATCATCGTGAACCTCGCGAAGGACGGCACGGTGCGCGTCAACGGCGCGACGTGGACGCACGACGAGTTGAGGGCGCGCCTCGCGCGCATCTCGAAGTTCTATCCCGGCCAGCCGGTCATCATCCGCGCCGACCGCGCGACGCCCTACGAGAAGCTCGTCGCGGTGATCGACGCCTGCCGCGCGGCGGACGTCTGGAACTTCTCGCTGGCGACCGAAGGCACGGGCAAATGACGCTCGCCCTCCTTCTCGCCGCGCTCGCCGTCCTGCCGGCCGACCGGCTGGCGATGGCCGACCGTCTCTTCAACAAGGGCGACTACGCGGCCGCCGTCGTCGAGTACAAGTCCCTCGTCGGCGAACCGTCGATCGCGGCGGACGAGCTGTCCTATCGCCTCGCGGAGTGCGCGCGCCTGACGGGCCGCGCCGACGAGGCGGCGCGCCACTACGCGGCGCTCGTCCGCGACGCGCCCGACTCGCAGCATGCGGGCGCCGCGCGCCTCCAGCTTGCGCTCGCCGCGACGGGCGATGCGCGCGAACGCGCGCTCGCGGCCCTCGACACCGACCGCGTCGCCCCGTCCGTGCGCGCGGCCGCGCTCTACCATCTGGGCGCCGAGAAGAACGACGCCGAGATCCTGCGGCGCTGCGTGCAGGCGGAGCCGAAGGGGCGCTATGTGCCTTACGCCGACCTGCGGCGCGGCACGCTCCTCACGAACGCGGCCGATGCCGCGACGCGCCGCAAGGGCGTCGAGATCCTGCTGGGCATCGCCTTCGGCAAAAGCGCGCTGGCGGACGAGGCGCTTTTCCTCGCGGCGTCCGTCAGCTACCGTGAGAAGAAGTTCGGCGAGGCGGGCAGCCTCTTCCGCCGCTTCCGCAAGATGTTCCCGGACGGTGCGCACGCCGCCGAGGCGCGGACGCTGTCCGTCTGGTGCGACTACATGGAGGGCCGCTACGCCGACGCGGCGGCCGCGTGCGGGGCGGGCGAGACGGATGACCTCGCCTACGTGAAGGCGTGCTGCGCGGCGCAGACGGGCGACGACGCGGCGGCCCGCGTGCTTTTCCGCAAGTACCTGGACGACTTCCCGAAGGGACGCTATCGTGCGGACGCGGATCTCCAGCTCGCGCGGCTTGAGTTCACGGCGGCCGTCCGAGCGAACGAGCCGGCGCAGATCGTCGAGGCGGCGCGGCGCGCGGCGGCGGCCGGGACGGCGGCGGACGCCCTGCGGCTCGCGTGGGCCTACGAGAAGGCCGGCCGCGCGGACGAGGCGGACGCGGAATACGCGCGGATCGTGCGGACGCATCCGCAGACGGACGAGGCCGCGCAGGCCCTCCAGGCGCGCGCGATGGCCGCCGCGCGCGCGGGCGACTGGGCGAAGGCCGAGCTGCTGCTCGCGGAGGCGCTTGCGACGGGGCGGCTCGGCGAGCGGAAGGCAAGCGCGCTCTACTGGCGCGGCGTGGCGGCGATGCGCCTGGGTCACGAGGCCGAGGCGGCGGGCTTCCTCGCCGAGGCGCTGACGCTCGGCCTCGGACTGGACGAGTCGCGCGAGGCGCGGCTCATGCTCGCCGAACACGACTTGAAGAACGGGCGCACGGACGCCGCGAAGGCGGCGTATGCCCGGCTCGTGAAGGAAGGCGCGTGCGCGCGCATGAGCGCCGCGCGCATCCACGCCGTCGGCGAACTGCTGGGCGGCGAGGCGGCGGCGATCTGCGCGAAGGCGCTGGTGGCGGAGAAGACGCCCGACTGGCGACAGGCGGGATGGGCGATGCAGGGGCGGTGCGACGAGGCGCGGGGCGCGTACTCCGCCGCGATCGACGCCTACCGCCAGGCGCTCGCCGAGCCGGCCCAGACGGAATCGGCGGCGTCCGCCGCGCTCGCCCTCGGCCGGCTCGAAAGCCGGGCGGGCGAACACGCGGCGGCGAAGGCGACGCTGGAGAAGGCCGTCACGCTCAACGCGGCCCATCCGGCGGCGCGCGGCGCGGCGTATCTCGCGCTGGCGGAGAATGCGCGGGCGGCGGGCGACGACAAGGCTGCGCGCGGCTACGCGACGGTCGTCACGACGCTCTTCGCCGATCCGGCGCTCGTCGCGGCGGCCGAGAAAATCCTGAAGTCGCTGCCGTCCGAGAAGTGACGTCCGCCCCGGAGCCGTCCGCCACCGAGGCCTACACCCTTATCCCGGATTTTCGGGATGACTTGCCCAGATTCCGTTCAGATCCCCAGCAATCGTTGGCTCAAGTTCATGTCCGGACGCCGTCGGAAGCGCGGG
>ONTV01000146.1:5132-7112 GCA_900320855.1 uncultured Lentisphaerota bacterium | reverse complement strand
CGTTCGAGGGGCTCGTCCTGGAGGCCTGTCGCAATTCGGCGGTGCGGATGAAGGATTGCCGCCGGTGTTTGCTGGAGCGTTGCACGGTGCGCAACGTCGGTCAGCATGCGGTCGTCATCGAGGACGGCGAGGCCTGCGGCGTGCGCGGCTGCGAACTGTATGGAATGGGCGGCGGCGGGGTGTGGCTTGCGGACGGAAACCGCAAGACGCTCAGGCGCAGCGGACATTTCGTCGAGGACTGCGACATTCATGACTTTGGACGCTGGAACCGGATGTACCGTCCGGGCGTGTGCCTCGCCGGCGTCGGGATGCGTGCCGAACGCAACCGCATACACGACTCGCCTCATGCGGCCGTCCTGTACTTCGGCTGCAATCACCTGATGCGGTCGAACGAGATCTACCGCGTCTGCAGCGGATCGCGGGATTGCGGGGCGTTCTATTCCGGGCGCAGCTGGATGTTGCGCGGGAACAAGATCGTCGGCAACTCCTTCCATGACATCATCGGCCTGAACGGGTCGTTCACGCGCACGATCTACCTTGACGATTCGATGGCGCAGGTGGACATCGTCGGCAACCGCTTCGAACGGTGCACCTGGGCCGTGTTCGTCGGCGGGGCCCGTGAAACCGTGGTGACAAACAACGTGTTCGTCGATTGCCCCGGGGCGATTTACGTTGACAAGCGCGGCATGAATTGGCAACGTGCGCACATCGAGGGGCGCGTGAAGCAACTTGAGAAAAAGGGGACTGTCTACGGGCTCTCCTGCCGCGAAGGGCCGTATGCGGACGAGTTTCCGGCCGTTCGGGACCTTCCGGGTCCAGATCCCTACCTGCCGGTTCTCAATGTGATTGCGCATAACCGGTTCATTCGCGGAAAGGCCGAATGGATCGGAAAGTACGCGCCGAAGCGCAAAGCGGATCCGCAGTGGTGGCGTGATGGCGAGGTGACGGACGAGGAACTCGTGAAGTTCGGCACCTTCGAGGACAATGCGGTCGATAACGCGGGATTGAAGTGATGCTGCGACAGCCGTTTTTGCTTTTCTTCGGAATCGTCCTCTCCGGTGTCCTGGCGGCATTCTGCGCCGAGGGGCCGTTAACCTGGGGCGGGCGCGAATCTCATCCGGCAGCGGTCAACGCCGTGCGGGTGTGGCGCGCCGAAGCGCTTCTTTACGGAACGGGGTCGGATGACGCGCACTGGTATCCGGGGCGTCTCCACCCCAAGGTCCGCTGCGCCTGGACCCAGCCGTATGTCGGACATGTGCAATGAAGGACGTAGGATGGTGCGCCAAGCAAAGCTCGATAGCAACTTGCGAAATGAAAGGAGTTCGCGCTGACTAGAAATCGACAGTCAGATAGGAACGCAAGCGACGGAAGGGGCGACCCGACCGCCGAAGCCTTGCGCTACAAACAGGTGAGCCGCAGCGCAAGCGAGCCCTTGCCGTTAAGTCCCGTTAACTCCAAAACTCCATGCGGCCAGCGTGTCATTCAGCGTGAAGCCGAAAAGAAGCGTCGGATTCGATTTGCGGCGCGGAAAGCATGGCGGGGCAGAGGGGCGTAACCGCCGCGCAAGCGGGGCTCGCGATTTGAGCGAGCCAAGCCGAAGCGAAAGCGAGGCCGAGCGCGTCTGGAAAGTTGCATCGGGAACTTGGGAGACCTGCGGCGCGAAAGCGAAGCGAGGAGTCGGATGAGGTCATAGTAGCGGGGAGATGCGCCGAAGAGCGATAGCTCGAAGGGAAGGTGCCGCAGGCACGGCAACGCCGGCCCGCGCGGGCAATGACCGTGGGTATCCCCCGAGCGACCGCGAGTCGCGAAGCGATGCCCTAGCAGGGGTGCGAAGGGCCTCTGCGTGTAAAAGGGATGTTTCAAACGAGAGAGCGGAAACCGGATTGATTGAGAAATCCTATACGGACGAGGAGATCGCGGCAATTGCGCAAAAGCACAAGATGCCGCGCTATCCGAAGATTGCGCTCTTGAGGGAGAAGC
>ONTV01000146.1:0-5118 GCA_900320855.1 uncultured Lentisphaerota bacterium | reverse complement strand
GAGGGAGAAGCTGTCGCGGAAGGCAAAGGGGAGAGCTATGGGGGCTGACCCCATTGCAGGAAACTGTTGATAACTACCTATTCCGAGGACTTGATCTTGCTGCGCCGCGAAGAGCTCGAACCTTCGGAGATATCTTTCTATTGCTTTGGCTGGCCGAAGATGACGACACCGGGGGAACGCCATCCAGTTTCACAAAAATCACCCGGTAGCGCCCCGCTTCAGGAAGCGAAAGAGACACGGTACAGGCATCGCCTGCGACGTTTTCAAACCAAACGCCATCGGCAGACCCAACATCTGCCAGAGTCTGCATCCAATCTTTCTTCTCCTCGAAATCCGGAATCCGCTTTTTGGTATACTACACACCTTCAAACGGTTGGCCTCGCGAAGGGGGGCTGGCCGGATTTCGATTTCGGCTTTCAACGAGAGAGAGGAAAAACATGAAATACGACAAGAACCAGGCGCTGCTGGAATGCGCGATTCCGGGGCTTCCGCAGAAGAGCGGCAAGGTCCGTGACGTCTTCGACCTTGGCGACAAGCTGCTGATGGTCGTCACCGACCGCATCAGCGCATTCGACGTGATCCTGCCGTGCGGCGTGCCGGACAAGGGCAAGGTGCTGAACCAGCTTTCGCTCTTCTGGCTCGATTTCTTCGGCGTGAAGAACCACCTCGTCACGGCGGACGTGGACGCCTATCCGGCGGCGCTCCAGCCCTACAAGGAGGACTTGCGCGGGCGCTCGATGCTCGTGAAGAAAGTGAACATGGTCGAGGTCGAGTGCATCGCGCGCGGCTACCTCACGGGCTCGGGCTGGAAGGAGTACCAGAAGTCGGGCACGGTGAACGGCGAGAAGCTGCGCGCGGGCTACGAGAACGCCTCGAAGCTCGACGAGGTGCTGTTCACGCCAACGACGAAGGCGGCGATCGGCGACCACGACGAGGCAATCGACTACGAGCAGACGAAGGCGCTCGTCGGCGAGGCGACGGCGACGGCCCTCAGGGACGCGACGATCGGGCTCTACACGAAGGCGGCCGACTATGCGCGGGAACGCGGCATCATCATCGCCGACACGAAGTTCGAGTTCGGAAAGGACGCGGACGGCTCGCTCATCCTGGCGGACGAGGTGCTGACGCCGGACTCGTCGCGCTTCTGGCCGGCGGCGAGCTACAAGGTCGGCGCGAATCCTCCGTCGCTGGACAAGCAGTACGTGCGCGACTGGCTTGATTCGATCCACTTCAACCACCAGCCGCCGGGTCCGGTGCTGCCCGACGAGGTCATCGCGAAGACGCGCGAGATCTACCGGAAGGCCTATCGCGACCTGTCGGGGAGTGAGTTGAAATGATCGAATGATCGAATAATCGAATGATCGAATAATCGAATGGTCGAATGATCGAATTGGTCGAATGATCGAATGGTTGGATGGTCGAATGGTTGGATGGTCGAATGTCTGGACGTTCGGATGATTTGACTGGAATGATTTAACAAAACAAAAAAAGAGAGGAAACGAAATTACCATGGGAGTGTTTGATCAGGTTCGCGAAGCCATGAAGATGCGTGCGGAGTCGAAGCGCATCGAGGCCGAAATCAAGAAGATCACCGCCGAGTATGCGAACGGCGGGATCACCGTCATCGCCAAGGGCGACATGTCGATCGAGAAGATCGCCATCACGCCGGAGGCGTATGAGGAAGTCCTCAAGGGCAAGCCCGCCCGCTTCGAGACGATGCTCTTCAACGTCGTCAACGGCGCGCTCAAGCGGGCGCGCGAAGCCGTCCAGGCCGAGATGATGAAGATGATGCAGGCGGGCGGCGGCCTCGGCGGGCTGTTCGGCAAATAAGTGCTGCCGCCGGTTGACGAGCTTGAGAAGTGCCTCGCGCGGCTGCCGGGCCTTGGCCGGCGTTCGGCCGCGCGCGCGGCGCTCGCGCTCGTCCGCGAGAAGGAGCGGCTCCTGAGGCCGCTCGTCTCGGCGCTGGGCGTGGCCGAGGCGACGGTCTGCTGCTGTTCGCGGTGCGGGGCGTTCACGACGCGGGACGCCGATCCGTGTGCGCTCTGCACGGACGAGACGCGCGACGGCGCGCAGCTCTGCGTCGTCGAGGAGCCGGCGGACATCCTGCCGCTGGAGGCGTCGGGGGCCTTTCGCGGCCGCTACCACGCGCTCGGCGGCAAGCTCTCGCCGGCGCGGCGGGTCGGACCCGAGAAGCTGCGGCTCGCCGAGCTGCAGGATCGCGTCGTGCGCAGCGGCGTCCGCGAAGTCCTGCTCGCGCTGTCGACGGACATGGACGGCGACGCGACGGCGGGGTACATCGCCGAGCTTCTGCGCGGTACGGGCGCGCGGGTGACGCGCCTGGCCTTTGGGCTTCCTGCCGACTCGGGCATTGCCTATTCCGACCCGCTGACGCTGCGCCGCGCGATTCGCGGGCGGCAGGACGCCTGACGACGGGTTGGCGTCTGCCGATGTCCAGGGCGGTCCTTTTGGTATAATTTCGCGCCATGGAAGACTACGAACTCCTCGATTCGGGTGATGGCCGCAAGCTTGAGCGCTTCGGAAAGCATGTTCTGGCGCGTCCGTGTTCGCAGGCGCTTTGGCGTCCGGCGAAGGGCGCGGCCGACTGGTCGCGCGCGGATGCGTCCTTCGACCGTGAGGACGGCAACCGTTGGCACGGGCGCGCGAATCTGCCGAAGGAGTGGACGATCGAGACGGCCGGCATCCGCTTTCGTCTTGGCGGCACGGACTTCGGTCATCTCGGCATCTTCCCGGAACAGCGCGCACAGTGGCGGTGGATCCGCGAACACGCGCGCGGCCGCGTCCTCAACCTCTTTGCGTATTCCGGCGGCAGCACGATGGCGGCGGCGCTTGGCGGGGCGGAGGTCTGCCATCTTGACGCCTCGAAGGGCATGGTCGAGTGGGCGCGCGAGAATGCGCGGCTGAACGGGCTCGCCGACCGGCCGATTCGCTGGATCGTCGATGATGCGCACAAGTTCATGCGCCGCGAGATTCGACGCGGGAGGCGATACGAAGCGGTCATCCTCGATCCGCCGACGTTCGGGCGCGGTGCGGGCGGCGAGATGTACAAGATTGAGCGTGACCTTCAGGAGACGCTGGGGCTTGTGCGAGATCTCCTGTCCGACAGTCCGGCGTTCGTCCTTTTTTCCTCCCACACGCCCGGCCTTTCCGAGATCGTTGCGAAGAACGTCTTGGGCCAGGTTTTTCCCTCCGCCGCGCTGGAGGCCGGCGAGATGCTGCTGGAAGGGCAGGGCCTCGCCTGTCCGAGCGGCATCTACTGCCGCGCAGTCTGGTAGGGCCGTTCGCAGTCACCTTGCTTCCCGCCGCCGAAGGGAATTTGCTATAATAGTGCCAGACAACTGAAATCTCAAACCTCAAAACTCCAACCCATCCCACTCTTCAACTCTCCCACCTTCCCACTTCCCCACCCTCCCACGTCCCCACCCTCCCACCTTCCCACTTTCCCACCCTCCCACCCTCCAACACTCCCTATGGACATCGTTTGCCTTGACCTCGAGGGCGTTCTCGTGCCCGAAATCTGGATTGCCTTCGCAAAGGAAACCGGGATTCCCGAATTCACGCGCACGACGCGCGACGAGCCGGACTACGACAAGCTCATGCGCTATCGGCTCGATCTCCTGGAGAAGCACGGGCTCGGCCTCAACGAGATCGTGAAGGCCATTGCGCGCATCGAGCCGCTCATTGGCGCGTGCGAGTTCCTGGACCGTCTGCGCGCGCGTGCGCAGGTGCTGATCCTCTCCGACACGTTCGAGCAGTTCGGGCGTCCGCTCATGCGGAAGCTCAACTGGCCGTCGCTCTTCTGCAATTCGCTTTTCGCGGACGCGGACGGTCGCGTGACGGGCTACAAGCTGCGCTGCCCGCACACGAAGCTCACGACCGTGAAGGCCCTGCAGAGCTGCGGCTTCGAGACGATCGCGGCGGGCGACAGCTTCAATGACCTGGAGATGATCCGCGCGTCGAAGGCGGGCTTTCTCTTCCGCTCGACGGACGCCATCAAGCAGTCGAACCCGGACATCCCGGCGTTCGAGACCTACGACGCATTCCTGGAGGCGATCTTCCATGCTCTCGGCTGAAATCCGCGCGCTCGCGGCCGAACGCAAGGCCGTCATCCTCGCGCACAACTACACGCGCGGCGAGGTGCAGGACGTCGCCGACTTCACGGGCGATTCGCTGGAGCTTGCGCGCAAGGCGGCGACGGTCGAGGCGGACGTCATCGTCTTCTGCGGCGTCTACTTCATGGCCGAGACGGCGAAGATCCTGAATCCGTCGAAGACGGTGCTCATTCCCGACCCGACGGCCGGCTGCCCGATGGCCGACATGATCACGGGCGCGCAGCTGCGCGACCTCAAGGCGCAGCATCCCGGCGCGATGGCCGTCTGCTACGTGAATTCGACGGCCGAGGTGAAGGCCGAGTGCGACCTCTGCGTGACGAGCGGCAACGCCGAGAAGGTGATGGCGACCGTCCCGCGCGACCGCGAAGTCATCTTCGTGCCAGACTCGCACCTCGGCGACCACATCGCGACGCGGGAAGGGCGGACGTACGTGCTGTGGCCGGGGTACTGTCCGACGCACGCGCGGCTCACGGCGAAGGCGATCGCCGACGCGCGCGCGGCGCATCCCGGCGCGCCGGTGATCGTCCACCCCGAGTGCGCGCGCGACGTGCGCGACGCGGCGGACGAGCGGCTCTCGACGGGCGGCATGTGCCGCTACGCGCGGGAGAGCGCGGCATCGACGATTCTCGTCGGCACGGAAGTCGGCCTTCTCCACCGTCTTCGGCAGGAGAATCCGGAAAAGACGTTCGTGCCCGTGTCCGAGGCGCTGGTCTGCCCGAACATGAAGAAGACGACGCTGGAGAACCTCGCCGAGTCGCTGCGCGAGATGAAGACGCCGGTCGAAGTCGATCCGACCGTCGCCGCGCGGGCGAAGCGGGCGATTGACGCGATGCTGGCAATCTGATTACCCACACGGAGAAGGAGAGAGAAAAATGACGAGTCTGGTCGCCGCCGCATTGGCGGTCTGCCTGAACGGCCCGTGGCAGTTCAGGTTCGAGGAGGGCAAGGCGCTGGAGGAGACGCCGCGCGCGGCGTTCGAGGCGAACGA
>ONTV01000013.1 GCA_900320855.1 uncultured Lentisphaerota bacterium | reverse complement strand
CGCGGGCGCGCGGACAGGGTCGGCGGCGCGGGCGGAGGCGGCGCGGGGACGGCCCGCCGCCGGCGCCCTGACGGAACCGGACGCGGGAGGGAATGCGGGCCGGGAGCGGGCGAAGACCAAAATGAGAATTCTATGCGGAATTTTCATGGAGGGGAGAAAGCGGGAAGGACAAGAGGGGCGGATGGGCGAGAGGCGGTTGGGACGGCAGGGACTTGTAGCATGAGACGAGGCGGATGGGCGAAAGACGGTTGGGACGGCAGGGACTTGCAGCATGAGATGGGGCGGATGGGCGAGAGACGGTTGGGGCTTTCAGCATAAGACGAGGCGGATGATCGGCATGCGACGGGGCGGATGGGCTGGCGAGGGGCGCGCGAAAGAAGTGCGGCGCTGATGGCTCGTGAGACGCAGCTGCGACTGCGCTGGGAGACTGGGCAGGGATGCGACTAGACGCGCCCGGCGACGGGTAGGGTGGACAGGGACGTTCGTGTGGGAGAGCGGGGCTGGAGCGTGGGCGTAATTAACTTGTCTAGACAAGTCTTGCAGGACGCGGCCTGATTTGGTACAATGACCGCGTTTCTCAAAATCACACACGACAAGGACAGCCATGAAGACGATCAAAGACAGGCAATTGCTCATGGGCGCAGACTGGGCGGGATTCCCGCTCAAGGAAGCCGTGAAGGCCCATCTTGAAAAGAAGGGATGGACGATTACGGACGTGGGCGTGACGACGCTCGGCGACCAGCGGGACGACACGGATCTCATGTTCCATCGCATCGGCTTGCGTGTCGGTTCGCTGATTGCGGAAGGCGAGTTCGAGCGTGCACTCGTCTTTTGCGGGACTGGCATGGGCATCCACATCGCCGCGTCGAAGTGTCCGCACGTGATGGCGGGCGTCGTCGAGTCCGTTCCGGCGGCGCTTCGTGCGATTACGGGAAACGGCGTGAACGTGCTGGCGATGGGCTCGTTCTATGTCGCGCCGCAGATGGGATGCGACATTGCCGATGCCTATCTCGGAGCCTCACTCGGTTCCGGCTACGAGTGGTGGAAGAACTTCTATGAGTTCCACAAGCTCGCAATCGATGAGCTGGAGGCCTTCGACTATGCCGCGTACAAACGGAATGGCTTTCGCCTGAAGCACCTTGGCGAGGTTCCGCTCGAACTTGAGACTAAGCCTGAATAAGGCGAGAGAGGAGGTCGTTGGATATGAAGCGGTTGCTTTCTCTTTTGCTGTTCGGCATCGCGGGACTTTCCGCGTTCGGAGAACTGGGTGTCGATGTTGCAGTTGTGCCGCAGGCTCCGTGGAACAGGATGGTGGATGTTTGGGTCACGCTTTCGGGGGCGGCGGATTCGACCGAGTATAAGGTGCGGCTTGTCGCCCATTACACCGGATGCCCGGCGGATGGGTTGGAGGCGCGATCCTTGCAGACCGAGCCGGTCATCACGGGCTCCGGACGGCATCGCCTTGTCTGGGATTTGTGGAAAGATGCGCCGGGACTTGTCGCCGATGACTTTGCCGTGACGGCGGAGGTGACGCCGTTCGCCGCGACGGACGCACTCTACCGGGTGATTGACCTTTCGGGCGGACCGGAGGCGACATCCTATCCGTCTCGCTACGCCTTTGCCGCACCCGATCTCTCGGATGACATATGCCGCACAACCGAGCTTTGGCTCAAGCGAGTGCCGGCCGGAACGTTCACGATGGGAAGCGGCACTGGAAGCAATGCTTCCATAGCGGCCCACACGGTGCGCCTCACGAAGGCGTTCTACATGGCGATCTTTCCGACGACGCAGGCACAGTGGGCGCAAGTGATGGGCGATTGGCCGAGCTTCTTCACGAATGCAGATTGTCGGGCCGTTCGTCCAGTTGAGTCGGTCTCGTTTGCCCGGGTTCGTGGTCACAACGGTTGGTACGACAGCAAAGCTTCGGTCGGCACTGACACGTTCGTGGGCAGTCTTCGGGCGAAGAGTGCATGGGCTGGCTTGGAGTTGCCGTCAAACGCCCAGTGGGAGTATGTCTGCCGGGCGGGGACGACGGGACGCTTCTATTTTGACGGAGAGGAGAAGGACGTTGTGCGGTATGCGCGGACGACGCTGTCGAACAGCGCGACGGATGACCGCAACCAGGATTTGACGAAAGGCACGGCCAAGGTCGGGTCGTATCCGGCGAATCCGTGGGGCTTCTATGACTTCTACGGCAACGTCTGCCAGCTCGTGCCGGACGGTGCGAAGTCCGCCAACTGGTCGGGAATGACGTTTCCTGATCTGACGGAAGACCCTCGCTGGGCGTTTGACGAGGACAAGGGCGTTGTCTTTTCGGGTATTCGCTGTGGGTCGGCCTGGAACGAGAACGCAGGGCAGGTCAACTCCAGTCTTCGCCGATGGACGCAGTACTTGAACACGGACGGCGACAGAGGGTTTGGCTTCAGGGTCTGTATCAATGCGGATTGAGAAAGGAGGCGTTGAGATGAAAAAGGTTTTCTTGTTCGGTACAGTTGCGTTACTGTCCGTCGTGGCGATGGCTTTGGAGGTCACGGATGTTTCGGGGCGTCAGCGCTGGCCGTGGAATGGACTTGTCGATGTCGATTTCACGCTGGAGGATGTCGCGTCTTCCGAGACGTGGTATCGGATTGACATTGTCGCCTCCTATCCAGGTGTTGCAGGAAAGGGTGTTCACGCACAGACGTTCACGAGTCAGCCGCTCGTCCGTGGCGGTGGTACGCATCGCATCGTCTGGAACATGTGGACGGATTGTCCGAATGTCCTGACCGATGCTCTGATGTTGCGCATCACGGCGGCGCCCTTGGGCGATTTGGAGGATGTCTATTTGGTGATTGACCTCTCTGGTGGTCCGACGGCGGCATCCTACCCGTCGCGCTATGTCTTTGCCGCGCCCGACCTTTCGGACGATACGTGTCGCACGACTGAGCTTTGGCTTAAGCGTGTGCCGGCCGGAACATTCACGATGGGGACGGGCACTGGGAGCAACAAGTCGCTGGCGGCCCACGCGGTGCGGCTTACGAAGCCGTTCTTCATGGCGATCTTCCCGACGACGCAGGCCCAGTGGGCGCAGGTGATGGGCGATTGGCCGAGCTTCTTCACGAACGAGACATACCGAGCTGGCCGTCCTGTTGAATCGGTATCGTGGAGTCGCATTCGCGGACATGGAGCCTGGTACGGCGATGGCACTGCGTTGAACGGCGATACGTTTGTGGAACGGTTGCGCACGAAGAGTGCGCTGGTAGGCGTGGATGTGCCGTCCGAGGCCCAGTGGGAATATGTCTGTCGGGCGGGGACGACGGGTGACTACTATTTCAACGGAACGGCGGCGCAGGTGCGTTCGTTTGCGCGGACGGCGGGCTGGAGTGGCGAGACTACGGATGACCGCAATCAGGATTTGAAGATGGGCACGGCCAAGGTTGGGTCATATCCGGCGAATCCGTGGGGGTTCTATGACTTCTACGGAAACGTCTGCCAACTTGTGCCGGATGGCGCGTCTAAAAACGATTGGACAGGGCTCGCGTTCGGGCCGGATGTCGTTAAGGATCCAGTTGGGCCTTTGCGGAAGACAATGGAATCGTGTTCTCTGGTATCCGTCGCGGCTCGTCGTGGCGGGAGATCCCTGGGACGGTCAGTTCGACCTGCCGTCGTTGGACGCAGTATCTCAACACGACGGGGACGGGCGGCTATGTCGACCGTGACGGAGACCGGACATATGGCTTTCGAATCTGTGTCAATGCTGAATGAGGAGGAATGGTAAAATGAAAGTCATTCAATTGTGTTTGGCTGTTGCCGTCATGACGGGCGGCGTTTCCGTGTTTGGAGCGACAGGCGTCTCCGCGCCGGTTTCTGTTGATATCTCGTCTTCTGCTGTGCGGACGGTTCCGATGATGGTTGGCTACTCGCCCGTCTGGAACGGCGCGATTGAAGGAGATGGCGCCCATGTCGAGATTCTGGCGGTCTTCCGTGCCGGACAGGAGTCGGTCAGCACACAGACGCTAATGACGGCGGGGGCGGACGAGTCGGGCATATGCAGTCTGTCATTGCCGGAGGACGGTACACGAGCGCTCCGTCTTGTCCATCGCACGATTCGTGACGGCGTGATTGTTGACGAGTTGATGGCTGATGTCGCACTGGGGGCTTCATCCGAATCTTCGTCTGCGACATTTGCCGACACAACGGCGGAGAAGCTGGACCGCGTGGCGGCGACACGGCGAGACGCGGCCGATCTCGCGGTTTCCGCCTCATGGGTCGAAGGCGCGGTCGCCGTGTCCATTGAGCATGAAGAGGTCGCCCCAAACGGGCAGAAGACGGTGCAGACGCTTTACAGAGGTGCCGTTCCGACGTCCGAGACGCTACGCTTCGTTCCGTCGGGGCTTCGTCGTTCGGCGTGTCGTTGCATTTTGCGGTTCCTCGATGCGGACGGGAATGAGGTCGGCGATCTGCTGGAGGCGTCTTATACGGGGCGTCTGGGCGGATTCTGCCTGATTCTGCGGTGAGGGGAGGCTGAGGATGAAGCAGGGTCTGATGTCGGTCGCAGTTGGGGCAGTCCTCTCCGTCGGCACGGCGTCGGGTGGCGCGACAGTCTCGACGGATGCGCCAGGTTGGACATTTACCGAGGGCGAGTCTCCGGCATTCGTCGTGTCGCCTGTCGCCTCGCCGACGTATTGGACGGTCGAGACCTGGCGTGGAAAGCCGTTTAAGGCGGGCGTTTTGCCGAAGGACGGGAAACTCGTACTGCCGAGGTTATCTCCGGGATTCTATCGCGTGAAGAGCGCGAACGCGACGGGTGATGCGCCGACCGCTTTTGATTTCTGCGTCGTCACGACAAACCGCTGTCGTGCGGTCGATTCCTTCTTTGCCGCCGATGCGGCTATTTCCGGATGCTCACGACGTGGCAGCTATGAATGTCCCTGGTACGAAGGGGATTGCCCTCGCGTGACATCCGAGCTGCTCGGCATGTGCGGAATCGTCCATACGCGCGAACGGCTCGAATGGGGCCCGTTCATCTCGCCGAAGAAGGGCGTGCGCGACTTTTTCCGCTATCTGCACACGGCGAGATGGATGAAGGCGAACGGCATCGTCGCCACCGGATGTTTCCATGATGCGCCTATGTGGTTGCGCCGTCCGGGCGGCAAGCTCCCGGCGGACTTTGTGGAGCTTTATCGCTTCATGGAGGATGCGGCACGGACGTTCGATCCGTATTACGACGCTTGGGAATTCTGGAATGAACCAGAAGGCAGCTCCTCTCCTGAGCCTGCTTGGGTGTTTGCCGCCGCGCTGAAGGCATACGCGCTCGGTACTCGCGCCGGAAGCCCTTCGACGGTGATACTGCCGCCTTCGCTGATGTCGCCCGAACGCTTCGGATTCGGGCAGACTCTATTCGATTCTGACGTTGCTAAATATGTGCAGGCCATCAACCTGCACACCTACAGGAACGTTTCAAGCTATCCGAACTTTCATGCCGAAGTTCGGGCGTTCATGAAGGATCTCGGCCTGTCCGGATGGCAGGTGTGGCTAACGGAGAGCGGCACGGCGCTTGACGGGAACGGGCGCCGTCCGTCATCTCGCACTGGACTTATGGCGCATGATGCCGAGCAGGAGATGGTGCTGGCCGAGTTTGCGCCGAAGAGCGCGGTTCTCCACCAGATGGGCGGCATCTTCCGGAACTGGTTTTTCCTCTTCGGCTGCTACAACGAGCAGGCCGGTCGCCGCGACTGGGGAACGATGCGGCGCGACGGCACCGTCAAGCCGATCCACGCCTCGCTTTCGACGCTGACATCTGAACTTGGTGATGCGAAGCTGTTGGGCGAGAAACGTGTTGTCGACGGCGTTCGTGCATTCGTCTACCGCAAGCCTGACGGAACGCACACGCTTGTGTACTGGAGCGAGTCGGATGTCGATACGTCCCGTGGCGAAGTCGTTCGCCTCACTTCCGAATGTGTGCGTACGTTTGCGTTTCCCGTGGCGGACGGAGGTTATCGCTTTGTTGACATGATGGGCACGCCCTCGGTGGTGGAGAGCCGTGCGGGCTCCGTTTCGCTTGCGGCCACGCGTTGGCCGAGCTATCTCACGGGACTCCCGCCGATTGGGGTGGATGTCCTTCCGACTGATTCAGGTCGGCTTGCCCGATATGAACCTGCCGCCGACGAGGATCTTACGGTAGTGCTGTGCCCGGTGACGAATCCGGAGGATTTCTCGATTACGGGGCGCAAATGCCTTGCGGAGATGGGCTGTCCGGAAGGGCGCATCAGCGTGGAGGTGTGGAACCTTTCGCCGCACGCCAAAAAAGGCCGCCTCTTCTCTTCTGGCGATATCCTGAAATGGGCGGATGGTGAAGTGTCGTTGCCGCCGTGGGGGAAGGCGGTCGTGGAGTGTAGCGTTCGCCACGAACCATCCATTGGACTGAACTTCAACGTCGATATCTATGGCGTGTTTGAGGGCAAGCGCACCACGCGTTCGCGCATTCCGTGCTTCAACCGCCACGCCTTTCTCCAAACTTGCGTTGCGGAGGAATGGCCCGCGCTCAATGATACTGACTCCTGGACGCGGAACGATTCTGGCAATAGCTATTCGGCTGTCTTTGATGCGCAGGAGAAGTCCGTTCTGTTCGAGGTGAAATGGGATGGATCGAAAGGCGCTTGGTTCTTCCCGGTGCATCGCTTCAAGGATGGAAAGTCGTTTTCGGGGGCGAGGTACCTTGAGTTTGAGGTCAAGAGTTGGCAGGACAAGGTTGAGAACGACATGATTCTCACGACTGTCATGTGTCTCTATCCAGATGGTTCCGTCAAGGAGGTGCCATATGACCGCCCCGTGTTTGAGTGGGAGCGTCGGCGCGTGAAGCTCCCGGACGACGCCGACCAGGCTGTCGGCTTTCGGGTTGGCGGGTTGCCGAAGGGTAAACATCTGAAGTACTGGATTCGGAACTTTCGTGTCTTGAAGGCACGGTGACGGTGGAGATGGATGGCATGAGACGTGTTATTGCGTGTGCGTTGGCGGTATTCTGGGCGGTCTCTGCGACTGTTGTTCAGGCGCATGAGGTTCGTCAGGCGTTTCGCGCGGAGCGGTTCACTCGTGGCAACACGAATCTTGTGCCGCTTCAGCCGATAGACGATGCGGCTTGGGTTTGGCTTGACGGCGTTGGTGTCGCCAAAGGGGCGAACACGCCGTTTGTGCGCTTCCGTTGCGACTTTGATGCTGTTGCCGGTGCGCCGTTGAGGTTCGATGTGTCGGCAGATGCTCGCTTCGTGCTTCTGTTGGACGGAGAAATCATTGCACGTGGCCCACACGCGGGTACGGTTCAGCGCTGGTATTACGAATCATATGCCGTCCGCAACCTTGCCGCTGGCCACCACCGCATGGAGGCTGTCGTCTTTGACCCCGGCGCGAAGGGTGCACTGAGCATTCTTTCGTCTGGACGGAACGGCTTCGTCTTGAAGGCGGAAGGGGTCTACGATACGCGGCTCACGACGGGCAAGGCGGCATGGCGTGCGGCGGAGGTGAAGTCGATTCGTTATGGACGTGTCACAGATCCTGAGGCGATGACAGGGGCCGAGACGATTTCGGCTGGGACTGGATTCCTTGACGCAGTTGCTGCGGAAGATGCGTGGCGTGACGTGCAGGTTGTGCGCCGTCCGATCAAAGGCTCGGAGTACGGCTTCCATGTGCCGGGATGGGCCTTGTTTCCGACGGAACGTCCAGATCCGATGGAATGTGTGCGCACATGCGGAACGGTTCGCGCGGTTCAGTCTGGGTTTGCTGATGCAACTGTGCCATATGCCGTCGCAGACGTGACGAATTCAATTGTAGCCGAAGCGCAGTCGCTATTGAAGATGGCACATCCGCTCACGATTGCGCCACACAGGAAAGTCCGAATCCTGTGGGATCTTGAAGACTATTATTGCGCGTTCCCGGTGTTGGAGACTTCGGACGGGAATGGTGCGAAGGTGCGTTGGGCTTGGGCGGAACGGCTCTATGACGGAAAGATGACTCCCGGCAATCGCGACGTGTTCATCGGCAAGCGGGTTACCCGTTCTATGGACGACACGTTCCTCTGTGATGGCAGACCGAAAGCCGCGTTCACCACGCCTTGGTGGCGGTCTGGCAGATGGGTTGAACTTTCCATTGAGACGGCAGCCTCGCCGCTCGTGCTTCGCCGTCTCGCCATTGCCGAGTCTCGCTATCCCTTTGAACCGGAAATGCGCTTTGACTGCGATGATCCGTCTCTTGCGGATGTTCAGCGAATCTGCGTTCGCGGTCTGCAGAACTGTCTGCACGAGATGTTCATGGATTGTCCGTATTTCGAGCAGCAGATGTATCCCGGCGACACGAGGGTCGAGATGCTCGTGCTGAATGCGGTGTCATGCGATGACAGGCCGCTGCGCCATGCCATTGGAATCTTTGATGCGGCACGACGCGATGATGGCATGGTGCCGATGAACTTTCCGAGCCGGAACGTGCAGGATTCGGCGACCTATTCGATGTGCTGGGCGATGATGGCCGGCGACTACGTGCTGTGGCACGGTACGAACGCCTGGCTCAAGGCGCGGTTGCCTGGTCTTCGTCACACGCTGAGCGCATTCGCCCAACATGAAAATGGCGACGGTCTTGTCGAAGGATTGCCGGGCTGGAGTTTCATGGACTGGGTGCCGGAGTGGGATACTTATGGGAACGCTCCGGATGGACGGCGTGGGCTTTCATCCATCAACAACCTGATGTACATCGCCGCACTCCAGTCTGTGGCAAAGGTCGAGTCCGCACTGGGTGATCAGGCGATGGCGGATTATTGGACAGCAAAGGCACGGCGCACAGGTGCGGCGGTCGTCCGTCGCTTCTGGAGCGAATCGCGCGGTCTGCTGTCCGACACCGTGGCGAAAGACAGATTCTCCGAACACGCGCAGTGTCTCGCCTTGTTGGCGGACGTTCTCCCGAAAGACAAGTCCGAGCGTGTGTTCAATGGGCTGCTGTCGGCATCTGACCTCGCTCGTACGACAGTCTATTTCTCGCACTACCTTTTTGAGACTTATCTGAAGTTTGGTCGGGCCGACCTGTTCTTGAAGCGGCTCGACCTTTGGCGCGGCTACGTGAAGGATGGGCTGAAGACGCCGTTGGAGGCGCCGGGTGCGCGGGCGCGCAGCGATTGTCATGCCTGGGGAGCGCATCCGCTTTACCATCTCGTCACCGGCGTTGCTGGTGTGCGTCCGTCGGCGGATGGCTACGCCAAAGTGCTCGTCGCGCCGAATCCCGGCGGGCTGCAGTTCATCAAGACGGCGGCGCCGACGCCGAAGGGAGCCATCTATGTTGACCTGAAGTTTTCGGACGGCAAGGCACTCGGCACGGTTGTGTTGCCGCCGGGATTGACGGGAGATTTCGAGTGGAATGGTGCGCGTACGCCTCTCAAGTCCGGCATGAACGAGTTTGTCGATCCCGCTCGCACCAAGCCGTTGGCGGCAATTCCGCGCACGAACCAAGGGCTTTTTCACTCCTGGGATCCGGCACCGAACTGGTGGGCGAAAAGGCATGAGTCCAAGTTGAAGGAACTCGCATCATACAACGGAAAGATCGACATCGTTATGATTGGCGATTCGATTACGCATAACTGGGAAGGTGCGCGAGGTCCTGGCAGTGGCTTTGGTGCGAAACGGCTCGCGGAATTCCGCAAGACCTATTCGGCCGTTTGCCTCGGCTACGGCGGCGACACCACGCGGAATGTCCTTTGGCGACTGGAGAACGGCGAACTGGATGGTTATAAGACCAAGTGCGTGATGCTGATGATCGGCACGAACAACGGCGGTGAGGATTCGACTGCGGACATTGCGGCGGGCATCCGCGAGATATTGGATGTCATCGCCGCGAAGCAGCCTGAGGCGGTGACGATCCTTTTGCCGGTGTTCCCTCGCGGTGAAAAGCCCGACAACTGGTATCGTGGGCGGCATGCGAAGATCAACGCCATTATTCGCGGGTTTGCGGATGGCACGCGCGTCATCTGGTGCGATTTCACGAATCGGCTTCTTGAGCCGGACGGCTCGATCTCGAAAGAGATGATGCCCGACTTCCTGCATCCGCGCTCGGCCGGGTACGACATCTGGGCGGAAGCCGTCGCCCCGCTCTTCAAGCGCATCATCGGAAGGTGAAGACCGGGATTTGATATAATCCTCAAAAACTTGAGACGAGGGACGAAGTCGATGAAATTGATAATGGGTGTCGTGTGGTGCCTTTGCTGCTGGACGGCGTTTGGCTTTGAGGTGGCGCGAATCTTCCGTCCGGAGATTTACGGACGCGGCGATGCGAATGTGCGGCCTCAGCAGCCGATCGACACCGCGAGCTGGATTTGGGCCGAAGGGCACGACGTGTGGGGCGGGGCCGTCTTCTCCGAGACGCGCACGGATGCCGCGACGCTCGCGAAGCTTCCGCAGGCCTTCTTTCGTCTGCGGTGCGATTTCGCGGCCCTCGGCGACACGCCGCTCGAATTCGACGTCAGTGCAGACGAGCGTTTCATCCTCCTCCTGGACGGACGCGAGATTGCGCGAGGACCGAATCGCGGGCTTCGCAACCGCTGGCATTACCAGAGCTACCGCGTCAGCGGCCTTGCCTCGGGGCCACACCGCATGGAGGCCATCGTCTGGCAAATTGGCGAACACGCGCCGCTTGCCCAGGTTTCCGTGCGCGGCGGATTCGTGCTGAAGGCCACCGGTGCCTACGACGCCGCGCTGACGACCGGGACGGCCGATTGGCGGATTGGACGTCTCTTCAATACGCGCATGACGGACAAGGGCGATTCGGGGGCATTCGGCGTTGGGTCGCAGTGCGAGGTGACGGGCACATCCCTTTTGGACGAGCAGCCCGCCGACTGGCGAAAGGCCGTCGTCGTGCGTGGCCCGGTCACGTATTTCGCTGGACTCCTCACGCAAGGCTGGATGCTTTTTCCGTCGCCGCTGCGCGACCAGGTGCGCGAGCCGAAGACGCCTGGACGGATTCGGCGCGGGTCGGACGTGCTGAAGACGGGTACGGTCATCCCGTCCAACAGCGAGGTTGTCGCGTTCTGGGATCTCGAAAACTACTATTGCGCCTATCCCGAACTGCGCGTCTCGGGCGGCAAAGGTGCCGCGATTCGCTGGGACTGGGCGGAGTGCCTGACGGGGTCGGACGGACGGAAGGGCGACCGGGCGGCGTGCGACGGGCTTGACATGCATCGTCCGTTTGGCGACGTCTTCCGTTGCGATGGACGCGTCCTGGCGCGGTTCACGACGCCGTGGTGGCGGTGCGGCCGGTGGTGCCGGCTGACGATTCGGACGGCGGCAGAGCCGCTGGCGCTCGACGGCACGGCGATTGTCGAGACGCGCTATCCGGCCGAGCTGGTCGCTTCGTTCGCGTGTGATGATCCACTTGTCATGCGGCTACAGCCGATCTGCGCCCGCTCGCTCCAGATGTGTATGCATGAGATGTTCTTTGACTGTCCGTATTACGAACAGCAGATGTATCCGGGCGACAGCCGTGTGCAGTACCTCGTCTCCGGACTCTTCGATGCGGAAGACCGCCTGGTGCGCAACGCCATCACGCTCTTCGATACCGACCGCCGCGAGAACGGACTCATCCCGATGAACTGTCCGACACGCGGCACACAGGACGCGCTCGGCTTCACCGAGTGCGCCGCGATGATGCTCGGCGACTATGCGTGGCAGCACACGAACGTGGACTGGCTGAAGGCGCGTCTGCCGGGGCTCAACCACACGCTCATGGGCCTTGAGACCTACGCGAACGCGGATGGCCTGCTCGGCAAGACGCCGGGCTGGAACTTCGTGGACTGGGTGCCGGAGTGGAATATGAAGGGCGAGGAAGGCGGCATTCCGCCGGATGGCAACTCGTCTCGTCCGAATGCCGAGATCAACCTCCAGTACCTGCACGCGATTCGTTCGGCCGCGCGTGCGGAGGAGGCCGTCGGCGAGCGCGAGCTGGCGGCGTACTGGCGCGCGAAGGAACGTCGCCTTGCGGCGGCGATTCGTGCGGCGTTCTGGTGTCCGGACCGTGCGCTCTTCGCGTCTAACGTGTCCAAGACGAAGTTCAGCGAACATGCGCAGTGCCTTGCGCTTTTGGCGGACGTGGTGACGGGTGACGAGGCCGCCCGCTGCTTTGCGGCCTTGGTTGAAGCACCCGATCTTGCGCGTGGCACGATCTACTACAAGCACTACCTCTATTCGACCTACTTCAAGTTCGGACGCGCCGACCTCTTCTTCAGCAACCTCGGCTTCTGGAAGGACTGTCTCGACTGGAATCTCTCGACCGTCCTTGAAACGCCCGAGACGACCTCGCGCAGCGACTGCCACGGCTGGGGCTCGCATCCGCTCTGGCATCTCCATACGGGTGTCGCGGGCGTGCGGAGCGCGGCGCCGTGGTACGGGAAGGTGCTGGTCGCGCCGCAGCCGGCGCACCTGAGGCGAATCCAGTCCGTGACGCCGACGCCGCGTGGTGACGTTCATCTGGACTTGCGCTTCGCCGACGGACGGGCGGACGGCTCGGTCACGCTGCCGCCGGGGCTTTCGGGCGACTTCGTGTGGAAGGGCGCGCATCTCCCCCTCGTCCCCGGGCGGAATGCGGTGTCCGTTCCGTGACGGGCGCCGTCGTCCGACTAAACGGCGTGTGGGGGGCGCGGGACACGACGAGCGGCATCGGTATGCGGGAATTATGCTATAATTCGCGCATGGCTGAAACGGAACACATGGCCCTGCCGCTGAAGTACCGTCCGATGACGTTCGACGACGTCGTCGGGCAGGAGCATGTCGTGCGCACGCTGCGCCACGCGATCGAGGCGGGCCGCATCGCGAACGCCTACCTCTTCATCGGCCCGCGCGGCATCGGCAAGACGACGCTCTCGCGCATCTTCGCGAAGGCGCTGAACTGCCTGTCGCCGAACGGCGTCGAGCCGTGCGGCCACTGCACAAACTGTGCGGAGATCGCCGCCGGACGCTCGATCGACGTCACGGAACTCGACGCGGCATCGCACAACAAGGTCGAGGACGTGCGGCCCATCATCGAGCAGTGTCCGTTCAAGCCGACCGGCTCGAAGTACAAGATCTACATCATCGACGAATGCCACATGCTCTCGGGCGCGGCGTGGAACGCCCTCCTGAAGACGCTGGAGGAGCCGCCGTCGCACGTCCGCTTCGTCTTCGCGACGACGGAGGGTGACAAGGTCCTGCCGACGATCATCTCGCGCTGCCAGCGCTTCGACCTCCGGCGCATCCAGACGCACGACATCGTCGCGCGGCTGAAGTACATCTGCGAAAAGGAGGGCGTCTCGGCCGAGGAGGACGCGCTCTTGGCGATCGCGCGCGGCGCGGAGGGCGGCATGCGCGACGCGCTCTCGTCGCTCGACCAGCTCATCTCCTTCAAGGGCGACACGGTGACGGAGGCGGACGCGCTCGGCGTGTTCGGCCTCGTGAGCCGCCGTTCGCTCGAAGGCCTGGCGGGCGCGATCCTGACGGGCGACACGGCGGCGATCCTTGAGGCGATCGAGGCGTTCGACTCGGCTGGGAAGAACATGCGGCGGATTTCGGGCGAGCTTCTGCAGCACTTCCGCAATCTCGTCGTCCTCCAGGCCCTCGGCCCGAAGTCGAAGTCGCTGGAGGCGACGCCCGACCAGATCCGCGTCCTGGAGGAGCAGGCCAAGGGCGTCGATCCGGGGCGCATCTTCCGCGTCTGCGACCAGCTTGCGGAGATGGAGGACAAGCTGCGCTACGTGCTGTCCGTCCGGACGCTCATCGAGATGTCGCTCATCCGCGCGTCGCGTCTCGCGACGACGGCGACGGTCGACGAGCTGCTGCGCGCGGTGAAGGGGCTGCGCGCGGGGCTGCCGACGCCCGAGGCGTCGTTCGCCGCGCCGAAGGCGGCGGCGACGTCCGCGCCCGCGTCCGTCGTGCCCGCGTCCGTCGTGCCCGCGTCGCGGCGGGAGGTGCTGGACGATCCGCGTCTCAACGACGACATCTTGGGCGCGTTTCCGGGCGCGACGATTGCCAACATTCAGGAGGGAGGGAAGAAATGACGGCGTGTGGCTGGTTGTGGATTTACGCGGGATTGGGGCTGGTGCTGCTGGAGCTTGTCGTTCCGGGCTTCGTCCTCTGCTTCTTCGGTCTGGCGGGGGCGACGGTCGGCGTCCTTCGCCTCGTCTTCGGCGAGGCGTTCGGCGCGACGGCGCAGATGGCCGCCTTCTCGGTTCTGTCCGTCCTCTACATCGTCCTCTTGCGTCGCTCGCTGAAGAAAGTCTTCGTCGGCGAGAAGGGCGGCGCGGCGCAGGGCCTTTCGGACGAGTACGTCGGCCGCACGGGGACGGTGACGGAGGCGATCGCGCCGCCGAAGACGGGGCGCGTCCTCCTGGGCGACGCCGAGTGGACGGCGACGGCCGACGCGCCGATTTCGGCGGGCGCGGACGTGACGGTCGTCGCCCAGCGGAATCTCACGATGGCCGTGCGGCCACTCTGAGTCTCGCGGACGGCCCGTCAGGAACGGGCCGTTTATGGTATAATTACACCCTCTTTTCCAACGTTCAGAAAGACCAACATCATGAGAATTGCGATTGCTTCCGACCACGGCGGGTTTGAACTCAAGGGCCATCTTGCGCGGGCGCTGGGCGCCGACCATGCGGTTTCCGACTTCGGGCCGTCCGACCGCGCGAGCTGCGACTTCCCGGACTACGCGGTGCCCGTCGCGCAGGCGGTCGCCTCGGGCGCGGCCGACTTTGGCATCCTCATCTGCCGCACGGGCCTGGGCATGTCGATGGCCGCGAACCGCTTCCAGAACGTCCGCGCCGCGCTCTGCGCGACGACGGAGGCCGCGACGCTGACGCGCCAGCACAACGGCGCGAACGTCCTCTGCCTGGGGGCCGACGCGGTTTCGGGCGACTACGCCGTCGAGATCGCGAAGACCTTCCTCGCGACGCCGGTGGACAACGACGCGCGCCACGTGCGCCGCCGCTGGAAGCTCGAGCGCGCCGAGCGCCTGTCCGACTGTTCGGGCCTCATGCGCGACGACCCGGAGGTCTTCGCCGCGATCGAGGCGCAGACGAAGCAGGAGGACGCGGAGATCAACCTTATCGCGTCCGAGAACACGTCGTCGCGCGCGTGCCGCGAGGCGGCGGGCTCGGTGCTGATGAACAAGTACGCCGAGGGCTATCCGGGCAAGCGGTGGTATTCGGGGTGCCTTCCCGTCGACGCGGCGGAGGAGCTCGCCCGCACGCGCGCCTGCCAGCTCTTCGGCGCGGAGCACGCGAACGTCCAGCCGCACTGCGGCAGCGCGGCGAACATGGCCGTCTACTTCGCGACGATCAAGCCGGGCGACACGATCATGTCGATGGCGCTCGACCAGGGCGGCCACCTCTCGCACGGCTCGCCCGTCAACTTCTCGGGGAAGATCTACAACATCGTCCCCTACACGGTCGATCCGAAGACCGAGCGGCTCGACTACGACGCGCTGGAGCGCCAGGCCCTGGAGGTGAAGCCGAAGATCCTCCTGACGGGCGCGTCGGCGTATCCGCGCGCGATCGACTTCAAGCGCATCCGCGAGATCTGCGACAAGGTCGGGTGCATCATGATGGTGGACATGGCCCACATCGCCGGCCTCGTCGCGGGCGGCGCGCACGAGTCGCCCGTCCCGTACGCGGACTTCGTGACGACGACGACGCACAAGACGCTCGGCGGCCCGCGCGGCGGCATGGTGCTCTGCAAGGAGAAGTGGGCGAAGGCGCTCGACTCGGCGGTCTTCCCCGGCATGCAGGGCGGCCCGCTCGAGAACATCATCGCGGCGAAGGCGGTCGTCTTCCGCGAGTGGATGAGCGAGGCGAAGAAGGGCTATGCGCAGCAGGTCGTGAAGAACTGCCAGGTCATGTGCAAGACCGTGCAGGATCGCGGCTACCGCATCGTCTCGGGCGGGACGGACAACCACCTCTTCCTCGTGGACGTGAAGGCCTCGAAGGGCATCACCGGCAAGGAGGCCGCCGCCGCCCTTGACGCGGCGGGCATCATCGTCAACAAGAACACGATTCCGTTCGACACCGAGAGCCCGTTCAAGACGTCGGGCATCCGCGTCGGCACGGCGTCGGCGACGACGCGCGGCATGAAGGAGCCGGAGATGATCAAGATCGGCACGTGGATCGCGGACGTCCTCGACGACATCGCGAACGTGGAGGTGCAGGCGCGCGTCAAGCGCGAGGCGGCCGCGCTCGTCGCGCACTTCCCGGTGCCCTGAGACCGGGGCGGGCACGACCGGACACGGCACGATCTTCAAGGAGCATCACATGGGCGGCTTTTGCGGCGTCATCTCGGAACAGGATTGCGTAAGCGACCTCTTCTTCGGCACGGACTACCATTCGCACCTCGGCACGCATCGCGGCGGCATGGCCGTCTTCGGCAAGGCGGGGTTCCAGCGCGCGATCCACAACATCCAGAACGCGCCGTTCCGCTCGAAGTTCGAGTCGGACGTCGGGCGGTTCGCGGGCAACGTGGGCATCGGCGTCATCTCCGACACCGATCCGCAGCCGCTCGTCATGTGCTCGCGCCTCGGCACGTTCGCGATCGTGACGGTCGGCCTCGTCTCCAACATCGAGGAGCTGAAGGACGAGCTCTTCCGCACGAAGTCCGCCCAGCTCCAGTACTCGACGACGAGCGGCATGGTCGGCCCGACGGAGGTCGTCTCGGCGCTCATCGCGACGCAGGACTCCTTCGTCGAGGGCGTCAAGTACGTGCAGGAGAAGGTGAAGGGCAGCTGCTCGCTCCTCCTCGTGACGGACGACGGGCGGCTCTTCGCCGCGCGCGACCGCTACGGGCGCACGCCCATCGTGCTTGGCCGCAAGGACGGCGCGACGATCGCGCTCATGGAGTCGTGCGCGCTTGCGAACCTCGGCTACGCGCACCTGCGCGACCTCGGGCCGGGCGAGATGGTCGAGATGGAGCCGGACGGCGTGACGACCGTCGTCAAGCCGCAGGAGAAGATGGCGATCTGCTCGTTCCTCTGGGTCTACTACGGCTTCCCGGCCTCGTCCTACGAAGGCCGCAACGTCGAGATGGCGCGCTACCGCTGCGGCTCGGCGCTCGCGAAGCGCGACGCCGACACGGCGGTCGACGCCGCGTGCGGCATTCCCGACTCGGGCATCTCGCACGCGCTCGGCTACGCGCACGAGAAGGCGATCAAGTACTGCCGCCCGTTCGTGAAGTACACGCCGACCTGGGCGCGCTCGTTCATGCCGCCCGACCAGCGCCAACGCGAGCACGTCGCGTCGATGAAGCTCATCCCGATCCCGGGCCTCATCAAGGACCGACGGCTCGTCTTCTGCGACGACTCGATCGTGCGCGGCACGCAGCTCGGCAAGCAGGCGGACCGCCTCTACGGCGAAGGCTGTCGGGAGACGCACGTGCGCATCGCGTGTCCGCCGCTCCTCTACCCGTGCCGGTTCATCAACTTCTCGCGCTCGAAGTCGGTCTACGACCTCATCACGCGCCGCTACATCCGGGGGCACGAGGGCGAGGGCGCCGACATCGCGAAGTACATCGATCCGGACGGCGCGCCGTACAAGGGCATGGTCGAGTACATCCGCGAGAAGCTGAACCTCACCTCGCTCAAGTTCCAGACGGTCGACGACCTCGTCGCGGCGATCGGACTGCCGAAGGACCGCCTCTGCACGTACTGCTGGACGGGCGAGGACCCGTCGATGCCGGCCTCGTGCGCGCACGGCTGCGCGGGCTGTCCGCACAAGTGCCCGTGACTTTCGCTCGACTCAACTTTACAAAACGCTGACATTCCCATGGACAAGATCATCATTCTCGACTACGGCTCCCAGTACACGCAGCTCATCGCGCGGCGCATCCGCGAGCAGCACGTCTATTCCGAAATCGTCCCGTTCGACATCACGGCCGAGCGGGCGAAGGCCTACGCGCCGAAGGGCATCATCCTCTCGGGCGGACCGAACAGCGTCTTCGAGGAAGGCGCGCCCGGCATCGACCCGGCGATCTTCGACCTCGGCGTGCCCGTCCTCGGCGTCTGCTACGGCATGCAGCTCATGAGCCAGGCGCTCGGCGGCAAGGTCCAGCCCGGCGAATGCCGCGAATACGGCAAGACCGAGATGACGGTCGTGCCGGGCAACGAGCTCTTCAAGGGGCTGCCCGACTCGTTCGTCGTCTGGATGAGCCATGGCGACCGCGTCGCGGCGATTCCGGACGGCTTCCAGGTGAGCGCGACCTCGGCGAACTGCCCCTACGCGGCGATCCGCAACGAGGCGAAGCGCTTCTTCGGCATCCAGTTCCACCCGGAGGTCGTCCACACCGAACACGGCAGCCAGATCCTCTCGAACTTCGTCTTCGGCATCTGCCACGCGAACGCCGACTGGCAGCTGACGACATGGATCGAGGACACGGTCGAGAAGCTGAAGCGGCAGGTCGGCGACGACGAGGTCGTCCTCGGCCTCTCCGGCGGCGTCGATTCCTCCGTTGCGGCTGTCCTCCTGCACCGGGCGATCGGCCCACGCCTCCACTGCATCTTCGTGGACAACGGGCTTCTCCGCTACCGCGAGGCCGAGCAGGTCGAGGAGATGTTCCACGCGAAGCTCGGACTCGACCTCACCGTCGCGCGCGCCGCGCAGAAGTTCTACGACGCGCTCAAGGGCCTCGACGACCCGGAGGCGAAGCGCAAGGCGATCGGCAAGACCTTCATCGACGTCTTCGCCGACGAGGCGCGCAAGTTCAAGCACTGCCGCTTCCTCGGGCAGGGGACGATCTACCCGGACGTCATCGAGAGCTCGCACGCGGTGAAGGGCCCGTCGCAGACGATCAAGTCGCACCACAACGTGGGCGGCCTGCCGCCGGATCTCAAGTTCGAGCTGTGCGAGCCCCTGCGCGACCTCTTCAAGGACGAGGTGCGCGCCGTCGGTCGCGTGATGGGCATGGCGGACGAGCTTCTCGACCGCCAGCCGTTCCCCGGCCCGGGCCTCGGCGTACGCATTCTCGGCGAGGTGACGGAGGCGAAGGTGAAGCTTCTCCAGCAGGCCGACCTGCGCGTGCAGGAGGAGGTGAAGAAGCTGCCCGACTACAAGACGATCTGGCAGACGTTCGCCGTGCTCCTCCCCGTCAAGTCGGTGGGCGTGATGGGCGACCAGCGCACCTACGAGTACACGTGCGCGATCCGCTCGGTGAACTCGATCGACGCGATGACTGCCGACTGGACGCATCTTCCCTACGAGACGCTGGCGACGATGTCGAACCGCATCATCAACGAGGTGCGCGGCATCAACCGCGTCGTCTACGACATCTCCTCGAAGCCGCCGGCGACGATCGAGTGGGAGTGAGCGCATGAGCCGGGTCCCTCGCATCGTGGGCGTCGCGTTCTCCTGCCGCGTCACGGGCGGGCGCCGCGTCGGCGGACAACACGGCGGCGCGGCGCGCGGCGTGACGTTCGTCACCCACCGGAAGCTGGGCGCGTTCCTGTACCTGAAGGACTGCGTCCGCACGCGGGTCGAGGGAAACCGGATTTCCGAAAAGTGAGGAGGTCACGCGATGAACATGAAAGCCTTTGACGCCGCCGCCGGGTATTTCCCCGACCTTTGCTTTGAGACGCCGCCGGATCTCGGCATTCTCCTCGGCAGCGGCTGGGGCGCGGCCCTGCAGGCGGACGAGATCCTGTTCCGCGCGGCCTATGCGCAGATTCCGGGGCTCGGCGCCTCGACCGTCAGCGGGCACGCGGGCGAGTTCGTGCTCTATCGGCGCGGCGGCAAGCGCATCGCCGCCTGGTGCGGGCGCCGCCACTTCTATGAGGGCGTCGGCTGGGAGCCGGTCGTCCTGCCCGTCGAGCTTCTGCGCCGCATGGGCTGCCAGACGCTTCTCCTGACGAATGCCTCCGGCGGCATCAACCCCGCGCTCCGGCCCGGCGACTTCGTCATCATCCGCGACCATCTCAACCTCGTCGGCGCGAATCCGCTCGTCGGCCCGCACAATCCCGAATGGGGGACGCGCTTCCCCGACATGACGGAAATCTACACGAAGCACCTCGCCGACCTCCTGCACGCGGCGGCGAACCGTCTTGACCTGCGCGTGATGGACGGCGTCTACGCCTACACGTCGGGCCCGGCCTACGAGACGCCCGCCGAGGTGCAGGCCTACAAGGCGCAGGGCGCGGACGTCGTCGGCATGTCAACCGTCCCGGAGGCCGTCTTCGCCAAGGCCTGCGGCCTGAAGGTCGCCGGTCTGTCGCTCGTCTCGAACCTCGCCGCCGGCATCTCGCGCCGTCCGCTCGCCCACGAGGAAGTCGTCGCGGCGGGAAACGCGGCGAAGCCGAAGATGGCGGCCGTCATCGAGGACTTCATTGCTCGAGTCTGACGTCGAGGCGTTTCTTGCGGCCGTCTCGCTTGAGAAGGGCCAGAGCGCGAACACGGTGGCGTCCTACGGACGCGACCTTCGGTTTTTCACGCGGTTCCTGTCTGCGCGGGGAAAGACGGCGTCCGCCGCCGTCACGCGCACGGACATCGTCGCCTTCCTTGCGGCCGAGCGGGCCGAGGGGCTGAAGGGCTCGACGCGCGCGCGGCGCACGGCGGCGATTCGCGCCTTCTTCCGCCATCTGGCGGCGCGGCGGCTCGTGCCGCATGATCCGACGAAGCTGCTGGAGGCGCCGAAGAAGGCGCTTGTCCTGCCGCGCGTCCTTTCGGAGGCGGAAGTCTTTGCGCTTCTGGACGCGGTGGCGGGCGACGACCCCCGCACGCGCCGCGACCGCGCGCTTCTGGAGGTGATGTACGGCTGCGGGCTGCGCGTGAGCGAGGTCTGCGACCTGAAGCAGGACGACTTCGTCGCGAACGGCGAGCTCGTGCGCATTCTCGGCAAGGGGTCGAAGGAGCGGATCGTGCCGATCGGCGGCGCGGCGGCGCGCGCGCTGCGCTGCTATCTGGACGGCGGACGCGAGGCGTTTGCGCGCGGCGACCTCGGCGAGACGCACGTCTTCCTCACGCGGCTGGGGCGGCCGTTCACGCGGCAGGGCGTCTTCAAGGTCATCCGGGAGCGCGCCGCCGCCGTCGGCATCGCGGCCGACCGCATTTCGCCGCACGTCCTTCGGCATTGCTTCGCCTCGCATCTCCTTGCGCACGGCGCGGACGTCCGCGCCATCCAGGAGATGCTCGGGCACGCGGACATCGCCACGACGCAGGTCTACACGCACGTGGACGCGCACCGCTTCGCGGAAGTCCATCGTCTGCACCCGCGCCATGATTTGGTATAATGTGCGAACCATGAAGAAAGAGAAAGACACGCGGGGCGTTCACGGAAACATTGTCTGCATCGGCGCCGGCTACATCGGCGGCCCGACGATGGCGGTCATCGCCAAGATGAACCCCGACCGGCGGGTCACGGTCGTCGATATCGACGCGGGGCGGGTCGCGGCCTGGAACTCGCCCGACTTCGCCCTGCCGATCTACGAGCCGGGCCTTGTGGACGTCGTGCGCGAGGTGCGCGGCCGCAACCTGTTCTTCTCGACGGACATCGAACGCGCCGTCAAGGAGAACGACATCATCTTCGTGGGGGTCAACACGCCGACGAAGATGTTCGGCCGCGGCGCCGGGCGCGCGAGCGACCTCCAGTACTGGGAGGCGACGGCGCGCAACATCGCGAAGTGGGCAAACGGCGACAAGATCGTCGTCGAGAAGTCGACGCTGCCCGTTCGGACGGCGGCGGCCATGGAGGCGATTCTCCGCACGCACGAGCAGTTCCATTTCGACGTGCTCTCGAACCCCGAGTTCCTGGCCGAGGGCACGGCCATCGCCGACCTCCTGACGCCGGACCGCGTCCTGATCGGCGGGCCGAAGACGCCCGAGGGGGAGGCGGCCGTGGAGACGCTCGTGCGCGTCTATCGCGGCTCCGTCCGCGTCGAGGCCGACGGCTGCGGCGGCTGGGTGCCGCGCGACCGGATCCTGACGACGAACGTCTGGTCGGCCGAGCTGACGAAGCTCGCGGCGAATGCGTTCCTCGCCCAGCGCGTGAGCTCGATCAACGCCATTGCGGGCCTGTGCGAGGCGACGGGGGCGGACGTGGACGAGGTCGCGCGCGTCATCGGCGCCGACCGCCGCATCGGGCCGAAGTTCCTCAAGGCGGGCCCCGGCTTCGGCGGCAGCTGCTTCAAGAAGGACGTGCTGAACCTCGTCTACCTCTGCGAGTCCTTCGGCCTCCACACGGCGGCGGAGTACTGGACGGGCGTCGTGCGCATGAACGACCACCAGCAGGAGCGGATCGTCTCGCGCCTGTTCAGGGAGCTGTTCAACACGCTCGCCAACAAGCGGATCGCGCTCTTCGGCTTCGCCTTCAAGGCCGACACGGGCGACACGCGCGAGACGCCGGCCGCACGGGTCGCGCAGCTCCTGCTGGACGAGCACGTGCGCCTCGTCGTGACGGACCCGAAGGCCCTCGTCAACGCGCGGCGCGACCTGGCGGACTGCCCGGACGTCGTCTACGAGGACGACCCCTATCGCGCCGCCGCCGAGGCGGACGCCGTTCTGCTCATGACGGACTGGAAGCTCTATCCGTCGCTTGACTGGGCGCGGATCTATGCGTCGATGCGCAAGCCGGCGCTCGTGTACGACACGCGCAACTGCCTGGACGCGGCGCGCCTCAGGGAAATTGGCTTCCGCGTGCTGAACGTGGGGAAGTAGGCGCGTCGCGCGGTCGGACGGCTCCCTTGTCCGCACGGTTTTCGGCATTGTGGTATAATGCGCGCGGCTTCAATCCCGAAGCCGCAACAACTGAAAGGAAAACACCATGATGACGAAAACGAAAACCGCAGCGGCCGCTCTGGCGTCCGCGCTTCTGGCCACGGGCTGTTCGCCCTCCGCCGACACGACCGAGGGCATCGACCTCTCCGCGCAGGCGCGCGCCGCCGCCGAGTCGAGCGGGTACGTTCCCCCCAACGGTGGCGAGAAGGGCGAGCTCCACGTCTACACGTGGTGCGACTACATTGCGCCGGACGTCCTCGCGAGCTTCGAGAAGGCGCTGGGCGTTCGCGTCATCGTCGACACGTTCGACTCGAACGAGGCGATGTACGCGAAGCTCAAGGCGGGCGGCACGGGCTACGACATCCTGATGCCGAGCTCCTACCAGGTCGCGCAGATGGCGAAGGACGGGCTGATCGAGAAGCTTGACCATGCGAAGCTCCCGAACGTCCGCAAGAACTTCGATCCGGCCTTCACGACGCAGATCATCGACCCGACGTTCGCCTACAACGTGCCGTATGCCGTCACGTACACGGGCTTCATGTACCTGAAGGACAAGATTCCGGCGGGTGCGGACGTCGCGAGCTGGGCGATCCTCGGCAATCCGGCGCTCAAGAGCCGCATCACGTTCCTCGACGACATCCGCGAGGTGATCGGCGCGGGGCTGATGTACCTCGGGCATTCCGTCAACTCGACGGATCCGAAGGAGATCGACTCGGCGGTCGAGCAAGTCCTGAAGTGGAAGGTCAACTCGCGCAAGTTCGACGGCGAGAGCTACAAGACGGAGGTCGCCGACGGCTCGTCCTGGCTCGGTCACGGCTATTCGACCGACGCGACGCAGGTCATCGTCGGCGACGAGGAGGCCGGCGCGCCGCCGCGCGAGGACATCGGCTTCGCGCTGCCGAAGGAGGGCTATTCGATCGCGTTCGACGAGATGGTCGTCGCGAAGAACGCGCCGCGCCGCGACTTGGCGTATGCCTTCATCAACTACATCTACGACGGCGTGGTCGCGAAGGTGAACATGGAGTACATCTGCGGCCCGAATCCCGTCAAGCCCGGCATCGAGGCCCTCGACCCCGACTACCGCGCGCTCATCGTCCTCGACGGCGAGACGATCAAGCGCGGTCAGGTCATCCGGGGCTTCGACGCGCAGCCCGAGGTGATGGAGCTCTACAACAAGGCCTGGGACCGCATCAAGGCGACGGACGCGCGCTAAGCGCGTCCCTGACTTTTGCGCTGATTCCGCCCCTAGGCGAGGCCGCCCGTTCGCGGGCGGCGTTCCTTTTTCTTGTACGGCGGCCGGGCGGCGCTCCGTTTTGGTATAATACCGCTCATTCAAGTTCTTTCCGAAAGCAGACATGAGCGCAGACCTCTCCACCA
>ONTV01000047.1 GCA_900320855.1 uncultured Lentisphaerota bacterium | reverse complement strand
CAGTGCGCGACGGCCGCCTTCACGTCCGCGAAGATCCCGATTCCCGTCCCCGCGAGGAGACACGCGCCAAAGCTCGCGTCGCCCGGCGTCGGCACGGCGACGTCGCAGTTGAAGACGTTCGCGACGATCTCGCTCCAAAGCGGCGAACGCGCGCCGCCGCCGATGAGGAAGATCCGCTTCATCGCGAGGCGCATCTCCTCCAGCGTGCGATAGCAGTCCCGCAGCGAGAACGCGACGCCCTCCATCAGCGCGCGCGAGAAGTCGCCGCGCGTCGAGGAGATCGAGACGCCCGTGAACGAGGCGCGCAGGTTCGCGTCCCAGTACGGGCAGCGCTCGCCCTGCAGATAGGGATGGAAGAAGACGCCGTTCGCGCCAGCCGGCGACGACGCAGCCTCCGCGCCCATCACCTCCCAGACGTTGCGTCCGCCCAGAGGCTCCTTGTAGAAGCCGTCGCGGAACCACCGCTGGCAGAGCGCGGCGGCATTCGTCGCGGACACCGAATACCACATGCCCGGAACGATGTGCGAATACGTCAGCGTCTTCGGGTGCGGATGCGCCTCGGCCGTCATCGCGTTGACGTTGCCGGCCGTCGCGAGCTTGATGATGAGGTCGCCCGGCTCGACCGCGCCCGCGCCGTAGTCCTCGACCGCGCTGTCGGACGAACCGCACACGACCGGCATTCCCTCCGGAAGTCCCGTCGCGGCGGCGGCCGCCGACGTCACGCCGCCCACGACGTCCGTCGGGCGGACAATCGGCGGCAGCGCGGACGCCTTCAGCCCCGTGAGCGCGACGAGATCCGAGTCCCAACAGCCCCGCCCCATGTTCCAGAAGAGCGTGCCCTGCGCCTCGATGTGATCCGTCGCGACGTGGCCCGTCAGAAGGTAGCGCACGTAGTCCTTCACGAAGAGGACGTGCTCCGTCCGCTTCAGGACGTCCGGCTCGTTCGCCTTGAGCCACATCAGCTGCGGCAGCGTCCACGTCGGCGCCGGCATCTGGTAGCAGGTCGAGAACACCTTCTCGCCCCAGCCGGCGCGGAGCGCGTCGCACTCGGCGGTCGCGCGCTGGTCTGTCCACATGATCGTCCGGCGGACGGGCCGCATCGCCGCGTCCAGGAGGACGGCATTGTGCGTCGAGCCGTCGAGCGCGCAGGCCGCGACGGACGAGAGGTCGATGCCCTTCGCCGCGAGCTTCTTCAGCGACGCGACAAGCGCGTCCCACCAGTCGGACGGCTCCTGCTCGCTCCAGCCCGGATGGTCGTGGTAGGTCGCGAACTCGGTCGAGGCCTCGCCGACGAAGCGCCCCGTCTCGTCCAGCACCGTCGTCTTGCAGCCGCCGGTGCCGTAGTCGATGCCCAGCAGAAGCCTCATGCGTTCTTCACCCAGGCGTGCGCCGGATCCATCGACGAAACCAGCCCGCGCCCCTTGTCGCCGGCCATCGTCCAGAGATAGTACATGTTGTAGCCCGGCGCACCGACGAGCGGATGATAGCCCTCGGCGATCGCAACCGTGTCATAGTTCGAAACGCGATACGCCTCGTTCAGGCGTTCGCCGAACTTCGGCGCGACGACGCCTTCGGGCGTGTAGACGCTCTGGAAGCCGAAGCCCTCGTTCGGCTCGCCCGCGCCCGCGCCGACCTTGTCGAAGAGGTAGAAGTACGTCTCCTCCATGTCCAGCTCCGCCGGCGGATTGTTGACGTCGTGGCGGTGGCTCGGATAGCCCGACCAGTTGCCGCTCGGAATCATGCCCTCGCCGATGTAGAAGTGCTCGCTGTCGAACGTCTCGTCGAGGATGATCTCCGACGTGCGCGTCCAGTTGTCCTTGCCGAGCGCGATGTGCCGCGTGTCCGCCGGACGGATCAGCGTCGGCTTCGCCGTGTCGCGCGTGACGGGCGAGCCGTTGTAGGCCAGCTCGACGTCCGAAAGCGCCGTGATCGCGTAGCGCGTGCGGCGCGGCAGGTAAAGGCAGTGGGGCTTGCCCGTGAACGGGCTCCGGCGCCCGTCCGCCACCTCGAACGACCAGCCGTCGCCCGACGCCGCGAATGCGCCGCCCATGAGGACGAAGGCGACTTCCGTCTCGCCGGTCTCGCCCGCATAGGACGTGCCCTTCGCGAGCTTGAGGAGGCCGAATTTCGTCAGCGCCATCTTGTATTCGCCGACGTCGAAGATCTTGTTGTAGCCCTGCACGGGCTTAAGGGGAATGCGAAGGTTCATAGATGTGATTGTTTGGGGGTTTGGGAGGTTTGGGGGTTTGGTCGTCTAGAAGTTTGGATTGTTAGGGGTTTGTGAGTGTCAAGTTGCGAGAGTGCCAATTCATTTTTTTGGAGATTATACTAAATCGCCCGTGAGAAGGGAATGGCAGAAGATGAGCAAATCTGAAACATTTTGATAAAACCGCAGCCGGACGCCTTGTCACGATTCCGCCCGTCCGCGTGGCCGAGCGTCGCTCTGGCGCGCGCGTCACGGGCAGGAAGCCGATCTGTAGTCACGACAAGCCCCACAGAGGGAAATTGTGCTCAATCAAGAAAACCAAGAAAACCCAGAAAATTCCGAGTTCGATTCTTTAATGGTTGCCTCGCAGGGACTCGAACCCCAACAAGCAGAATCAGAATCTGCGGTGCTACCATTACACCACGAGGCAAGCTCGACTTTTCAAGATTGGCGGGGTCGACGGGGCTCGAACCCGCAACCCCCGGATCGACAGTCCAGTGCGCTAACCAATTGCGCCACAACCCCGTTGCTCCGAAAAGTGATGCGTAGTATATCATACTTTCCCCTCCGCGCGCAAGGGGGTATTTGAAAAAAAATTGATCGCGAATTGGATGCCGGAGACCTGGCTTCCGGGCGATTGTCGTTTCTGGCGGTTTTGGTATAATACGCGCCACTTATGGAACCCCAGCTCAAGACCCTCCGCAACGGCCTCCGCGCCGTCCTCGTCCCCTGCGAAGCCGAATCCATCGCCTTCGGCCTCTTCGTCGCCTCCGGCTCGCGCCACGAAGACGCCGCGCACGCCGGCATCTCCCACTTCATCGAGCACATGCTCTTCAAGGGCACGCCGACGCGCTCGCCGCTCGACATCACCCAGGCGATCGAAGGGCGCGGCGGCAACTTCAACGCCTGCACGGGCGAGGAATCGACGTGCTACTTTGCGCACTTGCCGAACGAGTGCCTGGACGAGGCGATCGACATTCTCTCCGACATGTACCTGCGCGCGACGATTCCGGCGGACGAGTTCGCGCGCGAGAAGCAGGTCGTCATCGAGGAGATCAAGATGTACGCCGACGAGCCGGACTCCGTCGCGCTGGAGAACCTGCAGCGCAACCTCTTCCCCGCCTCGCCGCTCGGCGCGCCCGTCGCCGGCAGCGCGGCCTCGCTCGCGCCGATGACGCCCGCCGTCCTGCGCCGCTACGTGAAGACGCACTACCGCCCCGACAACACGATCGCCGTCCTCGTCGGCGCCTTCGACCCCGACAAGGCCCTCCAGACGCTGGAGGCGAAGCTCGGACGCTTTGCGCGCAAGGCCGCCGCGTCCGCCGCCGCAGAAGAAGATCACGGCACGGTCGTGCCGACGGCGTCCGTCACGCGCGAAATCAACCAGGCGCAGCTTGCGCTCGGCTACCGCACGTTCGGGCTCCGCGATCCGCGCAAATACGCGGCGACCGTCCTGGACGCCGTCCTTGGGCGCGGCATGTCCTCGCGGCTCTTCCAGGAGGTGCGCGAGAAGCGCGGCCTCAGCTACGACATCTCCTCGCGCCTCCATCTCTTCGCGGACGCCGGCATGTTCACCGTGACGGCGGGGCTGGACGCGTCGAAGGCCGACGCCGCGCGCGCGACGATCGACCGCGAACTCGCGCGCATCACCACGACGCGCGTCGGCGCGGAGGAGCTCCGCCGCACGAAGGAGTTCCTGGTCGGGAACTTCCGCCTCTCGCACGAGAAGATGACGTCGAAGCTCTTCTTCTACGGCCAGACGATGCTCGCGTTCGGGCGTCTCGTCTCGCCGACCGAACAGATCGCGGGCATCCGCGCCGTGACGGCGACAGACGTGCGGGACGTCGCCCGCGAAATCTTCCGCCCGGAGAACCGCTCCGTCAGCTGGGTCCTGCCGAAGCGGAACGGCTGACGGCGCGCCACACGCCCAGACGCGCCGTCCCCTATTTCACGAACTTGTCCACGAGGCCGAGGACGAAGAGGACGACGACAATGACCGGCAGGACGTAGGCGCAATAGACGCGCAGACCGTTCGGGACGCGCGGGCCGCGTCCCTCGTCCGCCTCGGCGAGGAACTTCTCCCAGCCCCAGCCGTAGCGGTGGCAGCAGTAGAGCGCGAAGGCGAGGCCGCCTAGGGGCAAGATGAGGTTCGAGACGAGGAAGTCCTCGAAGTCGAGGATGCATGACTCCGCGCCGAGCGGGTGGACGCCGCCCCAGACGTTGAACCCCAGGAGGCACGGGAGCGCGAGGAAGACGAGCGCGCCGCCCGTCAGCAGGCCGGACTTCCGGCGGCTCCAGCCGAAGAAGTCCATGAGACAGGCGAGAATGGTCTCGAAGACGGCGATGACCGTCGTCAGTGCCCCGCAGCACATGAAGGCGAAGAAGAGCGTGCCCCAGAGCCGGCCGAACGGCATGTCGTTGAAGACGTTCGGCAGCGTCGCGAAGATGAGCCCCGGGCCCTGCCCCGGATTCACCTTGTAGGCGAAGCAGGCCGGAATGATGATGATGCCCGCCGAGACGGCGACGAGCGTGTCGAGGAGGCAGACGTGCAGCGACTCGCCGAGGAGCGTGCGGTCGCGGCCGATGTAGCTGCCGAAGATCGACATCGCGCCGATGCCGATCGAGAGCGTGAAGAACGCATGGTTCATCGCCTCGACCGTCACCTTGACGACGCCGACGGACTCCATGCGCGCGAAGTCGGGGACGAGATAGAACCTGAGCCCCGCGAGGCCACTGTTCTGGGCGTCGAGGAAGACGCTGTTCGCCGCGAGGACGACGATGAGCGCGAGGAGGCAGAGCATGAGTCCCTTCGTCACGCGCTCGACGCCCTTCTGGAGACCGATCGAGCAGACGGCCGTCGCCGCCGCCGTGACGGCCAGCATCGCCGCCGCCATCGTCCACGGGTCGCCGAGCATGCCGTCGAACGCCGCGCCGACGCCCGCCGGGTCGAGCCCGACGAACGCGCCGGACGCCATCCGCACGAAGTAGACGAGCATCCAGCCCGTCACCGTCGTGTAGAACATCATGAGGAGGACATTGCCGAGGAAGCCCGCGAGGCCATGCAGGCGCCAGGCCTTCTTCTCGGGCGTGAGCGTCTCGTGGAGGCGGACGATCGAGCGCTGGGCGGCGCGACCCGTCGCGAACTCCATGAGCAGGATCGGCAGGCCGATCAGCCCCAGCGCGACGAGGTAGAGCGCGACGAAGGCGCCGCCGCCGTTCTGCCCCGCGATGTACGGGAAGCGCCAGACGTTGCCGAGGCCGATCGCGCACCCGGCGGACAGGAAGATGAAGCCCAAGCGGCTTGCCAGTTTCTCTCTCATGCGCTGTCCTTACTTCTTGAGCTCCTCGCCCGCGAGGGCGTTGAGCCGGTCAATCCACAGTTCGCCCAGCGCATTCTTGCGCGTCATGTGCTCCGTGACCGCAAGCACGAACGGATTCGTCTCGAACGTGCCGCGCACGCCCGCGAAGTCCGCCTCGGTCGTCGCGCCCAGCCCGTCAAAGCCAAAGCCCGTCTTCGTCGAGAGCGAGAACTCCTTGCGCGCGTCCTCGTAGAGCAGGCGGTCGAGCTTCAGGACGGACTCGCGCCAGCGCCGGACGATGAAGACGAGGTCGCGATAGCCGATCTTCCCCTCCTCCAGCCCGTAGTAGCGCAGGAGAAGCGCGTAGGCCCACGTCCACTCGTAGTCGTAGTAGCGCGCCTGGAGCTCGACCATCCGCGCGTCCAGCGCCTCGCACGAGGCGATCTTCCCCGACTCGACGTCGTCCAGGATCTCGCTCACGCAGCTGTGCGGCGCAAGAAGCCCCGACAGGTCGACCCAATCGCCAAGGCCCGCGTCCGTCGTCGGACGGAGACCGCCGAGGTAGTCGCCGTCCGTGACCTTCTCCAGGCGCGAGATGAGGGAGTTGCCGAGGAACTTGTCGATCGCCATCCGATAGAAGCCGATGCCCTTCTCCAGCGCGGCGTTCGTGATGCGCGCGCTCTGGTAGGCGTAGGTGTCGCTCGTCGCGCCCGAAAGCGCGCGCAGGCTTTCGAGGATTCCGATGCCGCGCACCATCTTGTCGATCGTGTAGGGCGAGAGCAAGTTGAAATTCACCTTGTCGAGCCGTCCCTCCGGCGCGCGCTGGTCGCGCTTCGGCCACTTCTGGGCGTCGCGGATCGTGCCGACGCTCCGCAGGTTCACGCCGGGGACGAGGTACGTCACGCCCTTCGACTCGATCAGGTACGAGAACGGCAGGCTGGACGTGTCGGGGTTCGTCGTGTGGCGCCCCATCACGAGCGAGAACGCGCCGACGCGCGCCGGCCAGAGGATGTACGAGTCGGACGCCGTCTTCGAGCCGCGTTCGAGCGCGCCCTGGTGGATCGGCCCGAGCTTGTACATGTGGTTCGACTGGTTCGAGCCGGAGCCCGCGTTCATGAAGCTGAACATGCCGGCGATGAGCAGGGTCGACTTGTGGTGCGTGACGGTGAAGGGCCCCGCAAAGACGGCGCAGGCCTCGCCGTTCTCCTCCAGGCAATTGCAGAAGAAGAGCGAGTCCGACGCCGAATAGCCGTGGCCGAGCTCGCACGACTGCCCGACGTAGCAGCGCACGAGACGCGTGCCGTCCTCCACGCGCGAGCCGTCCTGCACGATGAAGTCGTCCGCCGAAACGCCGCGCCCGATGACGACCGGCGTGTCCGGGCGGCTCATGAGCGAGCCGTTGGAGAGGCGCGCCGCGCCGTCCACGACCGCGCCGTCCCCGATGAAGACATTGCGCACGAGCCCCGTGTCCACGACCGTCGCGCCGCATCCGATCGTGCCGCGCGACGACCGCGCCGCGTCCGTCTTCGCCTGCGCAAAGCGCTTGAGCGCGGCGACGAGCTCCGGACGGTGTCGGTACATCGCCTCCAGATACGCCTCGTGCGCCGTGAGCGCCGCGTGGATCGTCACCTCGCGCCCGCCCGTCTCGTTCATGACGGACACCTCGACGCCATTGCCGAAGCTCGACTCGCCCTCGACGTAGATCTTGTCGACGTTGCCGATCAGCGCGCCGGCGCCGATGTCGTAGTTCGCGATGTAGCTGCGGACGTTCGAGAGGCGGCAGTCGTCGCCGACCGTCACGTTGTGCAGCGTCGCGCGGTAGACGCCCGCCGGCTTGCGGACGCCGCCCGGCAGGACGAACGTCTTGCGAAACGCACCCAGGCGGCACGTGCCCGAAAAGGCCGTTTCACGCACCTTCGCCGCATCAAAGCCCGGCGCGACCGTGACGGCGCCCCAGTCCTCGGCCGTGCAGCCATTGTCCGCCAGGACGCGAATCTCCCCCGCACTCAAGGGCCGAAAGCCCCCCTTCTCCTGCTCTCTTCTCATGGCGCGCATTATAGCAAAAACCCAACCGCAGATGCCAAAAGCGCTGCGGCGAACCGCAGCGCTTTCTCTGTCTGGAAAAGCGGAATCTTTCGATTACCAGGCGTAATGCGCGAACGCCTTGTTGGCGGCGGCCATCTTGTGGACGTCGTCGCGCTTCTTGATGACGTTGCCCTGACCGGCGAACGCATCGAGGATCTCGGCCGCGACGGCCGCCGGCATGCCCATGCCATGGCGGGCCGACGCGTACTGCGTCGTCCAGCGAAGGGCGAGCGAGAGCTGGCGATTGTCCTTGATCGGCGTCGGAACCGGATAGGTCGTGCCGCCGACGCGACGCGTCTTGACCTCGACCTGCGGCTTCATGTTCTCGATCGCGGCCTGAACGACCTCGATCGGGGTCTCGAACGTCTTCTCGTCTTTCACGAACTTGGACGGATCTTCCTTCATCTTCTCGGCGATCTTCTCAATGGCGCCGTAGACGATCTTCTCCGCGACGGTCTTCTTGCCGTCCTTCATGATGACGCGAATCATGTGCGCGACGAGTTCCGAATTGTACTTCGGATCGAGGACGACGCGCTTGACGATGACTTTACCTCTGCGGCTCATGGCTTACTTCCCCTCTTCCTTCTTCTGACGCTTCATGCCGTACTTCGAACGGCTGCGGTTGCGACCCGCAACGCCCAGGGAGTCGAGCTTGCCGCGGACGATGTGGTAGCGGACGCCCGGAAGGTCCTTCACACGGCCGCCGCGCACGAGCACGACGCTGTGCTCCTGAAGGTTGTGGCCTTCGCCGGGAATGTAGGCCGTCACCTCGTAGCCCGACGTCAGGCGCACACGAGCGACCTTGCGGAGCGCCGAGTTCGGCTTTTTGGGGGTCATCGTCTTGACGACGAGACACACGCCACGGCGCTGGGGGCAGCTCTTCAGCGCGGGCGACTTCGAATGCTTGGCGAGGGGGCTGCGCCCCTTGCGGATCAGCTGATTGATAGTCGGCATTTAGATGTCTTCCTTACTTTTCCAAACAAGTTTCGGTTATTATATCATTATTTGACGCCCCTTGGCAAGGGGGGCTGCGCTTTTACCCCAAAACAGGCGGGAGGCGCATCGTCTTGCGGCAGGCGCTCTTCAGCAGCTCCTTCACCGCCGCGCGCATCTGGCGCTTCGCCGAGCCCATCGTCGCCTTGATCGTGCAGCCCGCCGCCTTGCGGTGGCCGCCGCCGCCGAACTTCGCCGCCAGCACCGTCGCGTCCCAGTCGCCGCGCGTGCGGATCGAGCAGCGCGTCTCCTTCGTGCGGTCGGGAATCTGGTAGAAGAACAGCGCGATCTCGTTCTTCGCGACGGAACGCGGGATCTCGATCACGTCCTCGACGTCCGCCTTGTTGCCGCGCACGGCGCGGAAGTCGTCGCGCGAGAGCGAGACCTCGGCGACCTTGCGGTTCTTCCAGATGTGCAGCGACCGCCAGGCGAGGCGCTTGAGGCCGATCGTCTTGCGCGAGAAGCTGCCGAAGAGAATGTCGTTGATGAGGGCCGTCCGCACGCCGTGCTTGAGCAGGTCGCCCGCCGCGCGCAACGTCCCCGGCTTCGTCGCGTCGTAGGCGAAGCGCCCCGTGTCCGTGACGAGCGAGACCCAGAGCGCCTCGGCGATCGCGCGGTCGAGCGGCCACTCGTTCCACTTCGCGAACCGCCAGACGAGCTCGCCGGCGGAGGACGCCGTCGGATCGACGATCTGCACGTCGCCGAACGTCCCGTCGTTCGTGACGTGGTGGTCGATGCAGATCGCCGGCAGCTTCTCGGCGACGGCCTTCACCTCCGGCGGCATGCGCGCGAACGAGCTGTTGTCGAGGGCGATGAGCAGGTCGAACCTCTTCGCGCGGCGCAGCTTGCGCACGGGGATGAGGTCGGCGACGCCCTCCAGGAAGCCGGGCTTGCCGAGGGCGTTCGGGTCGGCCGTCGCGTAGGCGTCGCGCCCCGCGTTCCGCAGTAGGCGCGCAAGGGCGACCATCGAGCCGAGCGAATCCCCGTCCGGACTCAGGTGGCCCGAGATGAGGATGCGCTTCGACTTCGCGATCAGGGCCGCAGCGGCCGCGTAGTTCTCTCGTCGTGACATGGGCGGCGTATTATACCATATCGCGGCCCCGCGACGGCGGGAAGGGTCGGCGCCCCTCGCTGAACCCGAACTTCCGGCGATACTTCGCCACCGTCCGCCGCGCCATCGGGAAACCGGCCTTCGCCATCATCTCCGCGACCTTCACGTCCGGGACGTGCGGCTCGGACGGAAGCGACCGGAGAATCGCGCGCAGCCGCTCGACGGGCGCCTGGTCGACAAGCGGAAAGAAGAGCCGCAGCGGAACGGTTCCGCGCGGCGTCTTCACGTACTTGCGCGCGGCGGCGCGCGAGACGGTCGAGACGTCGCACTTCGCCTTCCGCGCGACTTCGCTCATCGTCTGCTTCTTCAGTCCCGCCGCGCCTTCGGACAGGTACGCGCGCTGCCCGCCGACGGCCAGCTCGGCAATCGCCTCCATCGTCTCCTGCCGCCGGACAAGCGCCTCGCGGAACTCGCGCGCGCGCCGCACCTTCTCGGCGGCAAACGCCCGCGCCTCCGGATCCGCCTCGCGGTCCTTCGCGAGCTCGATGTACTTCGGCGAGACGCGCAGCTCGGGGATGTCCCCCTGATCGACCGAAACCGTCCCGTCTTCATCGACCCGCACGTCCGGCACGACCGTCTCGATGCGCCGCCGGTCATACAGCCGGCCGGGAAACGGCTCCAGCGCCTGAAGCAGGCGGAACGACGAAAAGTCCGACGGACGAAAGGACTGCAGCCTCCCGTCCGCAATCGCCCGCGAAAGTTCGTCCAGCGCCTTCTCGACGGCCGGGCGCTTCGCCGCCGGAATGCGGTCGAGCTGGGCGCGATAGCACTCCGCGAGGTCGCGTGCGCCGCAGCCCTTCGGGTCGATGGCAAGGATGCGCTGCCGCGCCGCCTCCAGTTCGGCTTCCGTCGCGCCCGTCGCCATCAGGAGGTCGGGATAGGATCCCTTGAACCGGCCGTCGTCGTCCAGCTCGGCGACCAGCGCACGGCAGAGCTCGAGGTCGCGCCCCTCGACGCCATCCATGCGCAGCTCGCCCATGAGGTGGTCTTCAAGGCTCTCGCCGCCCTCCGCCGCCACCCGCTCGAAGTCAAAGCCTTCGGACGCCCCGCGCGCGCCGCGGCCGGGATTGAAGTCGCGCGCGATCTCCAGCGCCGGATTCGCGTCCACCTCCTTCTTGACGGTTTCGCGCAACTCGCCAAGCGGAAGCTGCAGGAGGGAGAACTCCAGCATCATCGCGGGCGTCGCGACCTGGCGCTGGGAGAGGCGGGGCTGAAGGGCAAGTGCCATGGTCAGGTCTCGGGCTGGGCGATGCGCGAGACGGGCGTCGCCTCCAGCGGCTCTCCCGCAAGAGCCGAAGCGGCCAACAAGGAAACGGCGAGCGAGGCCAGCAGCCCCGTCCGGCCCACGGAACCAACTCTGTCGGTCGTCTTCACTTTCATTTCTTTCCGGGTTTCATTTTCGCATCGAGGGCCAGCAGCACCGCACCAAGGGCCGCCAACCCGATCGAGATCGTCTGGGAAATGGAGAGCGGGCCGACCGCCGCGCGCGGATCGCCGCGCAGAAACTCCATGCCGAAGCGGATGACCGCATAGCCGACGAGATAGGCGCCCGCCGTGTAGCGACGGCCACGCCGGTAAAGGACGTAGAGAAACGCGAAGAGCGCGAGGAGCGCCGCCGCCTCAAAGAGCTGGGTCGGCAGGACGGAGACCAGCTGCCGTTCGTGCTCGTACCAGCTGGGGGAGCCGATCGGGAAGGTGACGGCGCACCAGGCGTCGGAGTCGCGTCCGTAGCAGCAGCCGTAGAAGAAGCAGCCGAGGCGCCCGAAGGCGTGTCCGAGCGGGACGACCGTCGCGAGGAGATTGGCGAGCGCGAGCGGATGCTCCTTCGTGCGGCGGCACCAGGCGAAGAAGACGACGAGCGCGAGAATCAGCCCGCCGTAGAACATGAGCCCGCCCTGGTCGATGCGGACGATCCGTTCGGGATGCGCGGCGAACTCGAGAGACCAGTGTTCGATCACGTAGGCGATGCGCGAGCCGACGACGCCGGCGACCATCAGCGCAAGAAGCAGGTTCGAGAGGTCCTTGCGCCCGCTCAGCCGCTCGACGAGCCACCAGCAGAGGAGAAAGCCCGTCGCCATGCACGCGCCATATGTCTTCAGATGAAGAAACCCAAGGTCAATGAGATCAGGAAACATAATCAGACTCCTCCCGCGTCACCGCGCACCATGCCGACCTTCATCTGCCCGCGCACCTTTCCCACGCCCAGCGGATCGCGTTCCAGAAGAAAAGCCCCGTCGCCGCATAGGCCGAGGTGACACGGCGCAGGAGGATGCCGCCGAGCGTCTCGAAGGCGAGCGGCGTCGTCGCCGCGAGCCAGACGAGGACCAGCACGACGTTCACGAGGAAGATGAACGTCCACGAGAAGACGCGGCCGTAGGCCTTCACGTCCGGCTGGCGCCGCCCCAGCGTCTCCACCGTGAAAAGGACGTGAAACGCCCACGTGAAGCCAATCAGGAAGAGCCAAAGCGGCAGGCAGGGCAGCGGACGGAGAAACGCGGCCGTGACGAGCGCGCAGACGATGACCACGAACGTGTAGAACGGAAAGAAGTACGGCGCCAGCGTGATGAGGAGGTTCGTCTTCGAGAGCTTCACGCTGCCGCCCGAAGCCGTGACCGTGAGGTCGCTCGGCCGCGCGAAGAAGAGGAGCCCCCAGAGCGCGTGCGTGAGTTCATGCCCCAGCACATAGGCCCGAACCGGATGCGAAAGCGCCGTCCACGCCAGCGCAAACGCGGCGATTCCCCCCAAGAGCGAAAGGGCCTCGACGCTCAGGCCCGCGCCGCCGGCCGCCGTCACGACGGAGTCGAGAAGCGCGCGCGTGACGCCCCAGCACGCCGGCAGAAGCGCAAGCCCCATCAGCAGTCTCAGGAAGTTCGCCATCAGTCCTTGTCAAAGATGAAAACAAGCTCGCCCGGAAAGACGCGGTGGTTCTGCCGCGCAATCGCCTCGACGAAATCGGCGTCCGTCCGAAAGCGGCGCTGGTTCTCGACAAGCTTCGCGATCTCGGCCTTCTTGCTCTCGATGCGCGCCTGCAGCTCGGCATTCTGGCGCTTGAGGGACTCGCTCCGCCGATAGTTCGGATACATCAGGACAAGGCCGCCGATCACGATCAGCACCAGCACGAACCCCGTCAGGTATTTGATGAATGTCTCTCTCAATCCCTCGCTCATGGACAGAATTATAGCATAAATTTCAGTCGGCCACGAATTGCCGCCGCCCCCAACCGGGCAGTTGGCGTCTCAAGGTGGAGGTGGAGAGCGGATGCTTGAGCAGGTTGGAGTCCGCTACCGCCGGTCGTACAGGCCGTAGCCGACTTCGCGCAGCGCCGTGCGCATCTCCTCATAGGGACGGTCGCAGACGTCCGTCAGGCCGACCTGCAGATACTCGCCGTCGAAGCGGCCCGTCGTCGCCTGATCGCTGAACTGGTGCCAGTGGACGCCCACGATTTCACGATGTACGACGCCTGCTATGACAATCCGGCTTCTACACGTTCCGCCAGAAAGGAAGGGACGCGCCGCTTCTTGCGCTCTGGAACGCCTCGGAGATTCCGTCAAACGAGAACCGCGTCCAGACAATGCGCATTCGCACGGCGGCAGGCCTCTTCAAGGATCCCGTCTGGATTGACCGCGTGACGGGCGCGATCTAACGAAGTCCCCGCCGCCTTCCGCACTTAGGCGCCCGCCTTCCGCACTTAGGCGCTCAACCGTCCGCACAAGCGCGGCGGCGACGCGCCGCTTGGTCATCAGGGGAAACTTCTCCTGCCGCCCGTCCGGATAGACGAAGGTGACGCGATCCGTCGCCGTTCCGAAGCCAGACCCCGCCTCCGTCACGTCGTTCGCGACAATGAACGCCAGCCCCTTCTCACGGCATTTGCGCGCCGCCTCGGCCAACACGTCGTTCGTCTCCGCCGCAAAGCCGACGAGAAGGAGGTTTGGACGTTGGGGCGTTGGGGTGTTTGGATGTTTGGAAAGCTGGGAGATGGTCTTGAGGATGTCGGGGTTGCGGACGAGCTTCAGCGTCGAGGACATCTCATGCTTCTTGAGCTTCTGCGCCGCGCACGTCGCGGGCCGCCAGTCGGCGACCGCCGCCGTGGAAACGAAAACGGTTTGGGTGTTTGGATGTTTCAAACTTTCCAAACTCTTCTCCAACATCTCACGCGCCGAGACGACGTCCACGCGGCGGACGCCGGACGGGGTCTTCAGGGCAACCGGCCCCGCGATCAGCGTGACGTCATGTCCACGCCGCGCCGCCTCGGCGGCGACGGAGAACCCCATCTTGCCGGTGGACGGATTCGAGAGAAACCTCACCGGGTCGAGGTATTCGCGCGTCGGGCCTGCCGTGACGACGATCTTCATCGGCTGTCCGTCAGACGCCCAAGGCCGCCGCGTCCTTCACGACCGCGCCGGAGTCGAGTCCCATCTTCTTGAGGTCGACGTTGACGACGCCCCACGGCTTGACGTTCCGCCAGTTGCCGCGCGTGAAGTCGGGAATCGCGACCGGCTTCGACCCGCTCCGAACCGACGTCTCGGTCAGCTCGCACAGGCAGCTCGTCGCCGCGAGGTCATAGACGTCCATGTCCAGCGGCTCGCCGTTCTGCAGGCACCACGCCCACCGGAGGTCCATGATGAAGTCCATGCCGCCGTGCCCGCCGACCTTCTTCGCCATCTCGGAGACGTCGCGCCAGAGCGGGTGCATGTACGTCTCGCGCACCTCCGCCGCCTTCTTCTCGTCGAACCAGGCGTGCGCCTTGCGGTCGAAGCACGTCGACTCGAACGCGCACTGGAACGGGTAGTCGCGGACAATCCCCTTCGTGCCCGAGATGAGGTTGATGCGCGAGTACGGGCGCGGCGAGCTCACGTCGTGCTGCACCATGATCGACTTGCCGTTCACCGTCCTGATGAGCGTCGTGTTCATGTCGCCCATCGCGGCCGGCGGGTCCTTCCTGCGCGGATCGGCATCGGTCAGGAACTCCTTCTTGAAATGCTCGTAGTTGACGTTGTGCGGGCCGTTCTCGAGGGAGACGAGATAGTCGAAGCGGTCGCCGCGATTGATGCCCATCGTCTGGCAGATCGGCACGAGACCGTGCGTCGGGTAACGGTTGCCCTTGTGCTTCATGTTCTCGCCGTAGCGCCAGACCCACTCGGTGTTGTAGTGCTTGCCGGTCGAGGGGATGACCTCGCGCAGGTCGTGGATATACGCGCCCTCCGCGTGGTTGATCTCGCCGAACATCCCGAGCCGCGCGAGGTTCAGCTCCAGAAGCTCGATCTCGCCGTAGACGCAGTTCTCGAGCTGCATGCAGGGGAGCTGCCACTTCTCCGACGCCTCGACGAGCTCCCAGCACTCCTCGGTCGTGAGCGCGCTCGTCACCTCGACGAGGGCGACCTTTCCGCCGTTCAGCGCGCGGAGCGCGACCGGCTGGTGCAGATGCCACGGCGTCGCGCAGTAGACGACGTCGCAGGCACCGAAGTCGCAGAGATCCTTGTAGGCCTCCTCGCCGACATAGCCCTTCGGGACGACGGGATGCCTGTGGGCCGCAAGCCACGCGAGATTCTCCTCGACGCGCGCCGACTCCCTGTCGCAGAGCGCGACGACCTCGCAGCCGGGGATCTGCGCGACGCGGTGAACGGCCGCCGACCCGCGAGCGCCGACGCCGACGAAGCCGACGCGGATCCTCTTGCCCATGAGCTTGCGGTAGGCGTAGCCCTGCATCAGGCCGCCCTCGCCGAAGCCGAGGCGGTTCAGGTGGCATCCCGCCGCGAGCGCCGCGGCGCCCATCCAGGCCGTGCCCTTCAGGAAGGCTCTTCTGCTGCTGTTCATTCGTCTGTCTCCTTTCGTGGTGTGATTGTGTGTGCTAAAGTCCTGGGTTTGGGCGTTTGGGGGTTTGGAGGTTTGGGCGTTTAGATGTTTGGAAGCTTGAATTCAAAACTTTGCACGCCCAAACTTCCAAGCCCTGTACTAGATCAGCGACAAAAACTCCTGCCGCACCTTCTCGTCCGTGCGGAACGAGCCCAGGACGGCTGACGTCGTCATCTCGCTGTTCTGCTTTTCGACGCCGCGCATCATCATGCAGAGGTGCTTCGCGCGGATGACGACGCCGACGCCCTCCGCGCCCGCCTCCGCCATGATCGCGTTGGCGATCTGCTCGGTCATCCGCTCCTGGATCTGCAGGCGCCGCGCGAACATGTCGACGATGCGCGCGAGCTTGGAGACGCCCAGCACCTTGCCCTGCGAGATGTAGCCGATCGCGCACGTGCCGTAGAACGGCAGCAGGTGGTGCTCGCAGAGCGAGTAGAGCTCGATGTCCTTCAGGATCACCATGTGGTTCGTGCCGCTCGTGAACTTCGCGCCGTTGACGACGGCCTTCAGGCTCTGGCGGTAGCCGCGCGTCAGGAACGCGAGCGACTTCGCGACGCGCTGCGGCGTCTTCACGAGGCCCTCGCGCGCGGGGTCTTCCCCCAGCTCGACCAGGAGATCCCGGACAAGCGCGGCGATTCTCTTTTCATTCGGCTGTTTCATGGTTCGATTCTTCATCCGATCATCGCCCAGCAGATCGCCCAGTTGATCGCGAGCGAATAGAGGTTTGCGAAAAAGTCGTCGATGACGATGCCGCGTCCGCCGGGAATCGACTGGAGCTGCCGACACGGCCAGGGCTTGAGGATGTCCACCGCGCGGACGACGCAGAAGAAGACGAGCATCGACCACCACGGCAGGGCCGCGAGCGGAATGCCGACGAATGCGATCGGGTAGAGCATCCACTCGTCCGCCGTGATGCGCCCGTCGTCCTTGATGCCGAGCGCCTTCTCCGCGACGTCGCAGAACGGGATCGCGAGGAGCGTGAACCCGAGGCACGCGGGAACCTGCAGCCACACGGGCAGCGCCGTCACCGCATACGCGAGCGCGACGCCGGGAAGCGAACCGAACGTCCCCGGCGCAAAGGGCGCGACAAGCCCCAGGCCAAAGCCGCTCGCGACGAAAACGCAGAACCGCCTCACGACGCGGCCTCCTTCTCCCTCGGCAGGCGCGCCGCGACGTCGCGGACGCCCGCATGATGCCAGGCGTCGAGCGTCAACCCGCCCACGCGCACGATGCCCTTCTTCTCCCACTGCGACCAGTCGACCTCGCGCGCGCCCACGTCGGCGAACTTCCGCCGCACCGTGCCGCAGACGAAGCCCTCGTCGTCATAGGCGAAGCGAAAACGGGCCAGCAGACCGACGTGCCCCGCGATGACGAGCGCGGCCAGGAGGGCGAGAACCGTGAAGCCGTACTGCGTCTGCGTCTTCTGGCGCTTGAACGCCTCAAGGTCGAACCCGTCGGGCGCGTCGCTCCCCTCAATCGAGCGATAGAGATCCGCCGCCGGCGTCGCCGGATAGCGAACGAACCCGTCATAGCCGAACCAGCCCGACAGGCCGAGCATCAGCAGCGCGACGCCGAGATGCCGCGTCGCGAACTCGCGGTTGAGCGTAAGCGTCTTCATGCGCGCTGCCTCAGGATCTCGTAAAGCGCAACGCCCGCCGCGACGCCGGCGTTCAAGGACTCGAAGCCGCCCGGCATCGGCAGGACGCCGATGAAGTCGCACGTCTCGCGCACGAGGCGCGAAATGCCGGCGCCCTCCGCGCCGATCACCAGCCCGACGCGCCCCTTGAAGTCGATCTTCGTGTAGGGCTTCGCGTCCGCGCCCCAGTCAAGGCCCGTGAACCAGAGTCCCGCGTCCTTGAGGTCGGCCATCGCGCGCGGCAGGTTGACGACGTGCGCGACCTTCAGGTGCTCGGCGCCGCCCGCCGACGCGCGCACCGCCGCCGGCGTGATGCCGCACGCGCGGTCTTCGGGAATGATGACGCCCGTCGCGCCGATGGCACAGGCCGTGCGCAGGATCGAGCCGACGTTCTGGGGGTCTTCCAGGTGGTCGAGGACGACGACCAGCGCGTTTTCGTCCGCCGCCGCGCCCGCGACGATTTCCTCGAACCCGACATAGGGATAGCCCGTCGTCTTGATCGCGCAGCCCTGGTGATGCCCGAAGCGCGTGAGGCGGTCGAGCTGGTCGCGTTCCATCGCGCGGATGACGAGCCGACGACTCTGCGCCTCGTCGCGGATGCGCCGGATCTGGTCATCCTCGTCCGGCGACGCCGGGGGCAGAATGACTTCCGAACAGGTGCGCCGCCCGGCGGCCAACACCTCCTCGACGGGATTGCGCCCGTAGATCCACTCGCCGCCCGTCACGAGCTCGCGAGGGCCCTTGTGATGTCGCGTGTTCCGATAGTTTCCCATGCCCAGCTCCTTCAGCCTCCGACCGCCTCACGTGTCTTCTGTCTCTGTTCCAT
>ONTV01000145.1 GCA_900320855.1 uncultured Lentisphaerota bacterium | reverse complement strand
CACCCGGCCCGCCGCACGACGCGGTCGCGCGCCAAGGCGAAGCCAGCCGCCGAAACGGCGTCGGCAGGCGGCGCGGCGGACGACAAGCCAGCGGCCGCCAAGAAGCCTCGGACGCCCCGCAAGGCGAAGCGCTCGACGCAGGACTTCGCGTTGCCGCAGGAGCCCGAACCGGCGCCGGAGTCCGCGCCGACGCTGGATCTCGCGGAGGAGCAGGTGGCGCGGCTCAAGAAGATGGCGCCCGGCTCCGTGCGCAAGCTCCAGAACACGCTGCTCACGCAGTTCAAGGTGTCCGACCCCGACGCGACGATCGCGGCGCTTGTCGCGCACGAGGTGCTCGCGATCGAGCGCGACCACGTCATCTGGAAGTGACGCCGCGCCGAAGGGGCGGAGCGGATATGGTATAATACGCGGTTCTCCAAGAGAAAAGAATCAGACATCAAGATGGACAAGCAGTACGACGCGAAGGCCGCAGAGGCGAAGTGGTATAAGTTCTGGGAAGAGAGCGGGTGCTTCCACCAGGAGCCGGACGGTCGGCCGCCCTATTCGGTCGTCATTCCGCCGCCGAACGTGACGGGCATCCTGCACATGGGCCATGCCCTCAACCAGACGATCCAGGACATCCTCGTGCGCTGGCGTCGCATGTCGGGCTACAACACGCTCTGGCTCCCCGGCACGGACCACGCCGGCATCGCGACGCAGAACGTCGTCGAGAAGGCGCTCAAGAAGGAGGGCAAGCGCCGGCAGGACCTCGGGCGCGAGAAGTTCCTCGAGCGCGTCTGGGAGTGGAAGCGGCAGTACGGCGGCACGATCGTCCACCAGCAGCGCATGCTCGGCAACTCGACGGACTGGCGGCGCGAGCGCTTCACGTTCGACGAGGGCTGCTCGCGCGCCGTCACGAAGGTCTTCAAGCAGCTCTTCGACGAGGGGCTCGTCTACAAGGGCAACTACATCGTCAACTGGTGTCCGCGCTGCGGCACGGCGCTCGCGAACGACGAGGTCGAGCACGAGCCGAACCACGGCCACTTCTGGTATCTGCGCTACCCGGTCGTCGGCTCCGCGTTGGGCGTGAAGGGCGAGCTCAACAAGGACTACATCCTCCTCGCGACGACGCGGCCCGAGACGCTGCCCGGCGACACGGCCGTCGCCGTGAACCCGAAGGACGACCGCTTCGCCGCGCTTGTCGGACGGAACGTCGTCCTGCCGCTGACGGGCCGCGAGATCCCCGTCATCTCCGACGACTACGTGGACCGCGAATTCGGCACGGGCATCGTGAAGATCACGCCCGCGCACGACCCGAACGACTTCCTCGTCGGCAAGCGCCACGGCCTGGAGGAGATCAACATCATGACGGACGACGCGCACATGAACGCGCTCGCCGGCAAGAAGTACGAGGGGATGGACCGCTGGGAGTGCCGCAAGGCCATCGTCGCAGACCTGGAGGCGGGCGGCTACCTCGACCACATCGAAGACCTCGACAACCAGGTCGGCCACTGCTACCGCTGCCACGAGGTCGTCGAGTCGCGCCTCTCCAAGCAGTGGTTCGTGAAGATGAAGCCGCTTGCCGAGCCGGCCATCGCCGCCGTGAAGTCGGGCGAAGTCCGCTTCGTCCCCGACCGCTGGTCGAAGATCTACTTCAACTGGATGGAGAACATCCAGGACTGGTGCATTTCCCGCCAGCTCTGGTGGGGGCATCGGATTCCGGCCTATTCGGTGAAGAATGATCGAATTGCCGAATTGTCGAATAATCGACTGTCCGAAAGTCCGATCGTCGTCGAAGAGACGCCCGAAAAGGCCCTTGCGGCACTGCGGGAGGCCGTCGGGAACGACGCGCTTTCCGCTGATGACCTGGAGCAGGATCCGGACGTCCTCGACACGTGGTTCAGCTCGTGGCTCTGGCCGTTCTCGACGCTTGGCTGGCCGGAGGAGACGAAGGACCTTGCGTACTACTACCCGACGACCGATCTCGTGACGGCGCAGGACATCATCTTCTTCTGGGTCGCGCGCATGATGATGGCGGGCATCCACTTCATGAAGAAGCCGCCGTTCAAGAACATCGTCATCCACGGCATTGTCCGCGCGGCGGACGGCTCGAAGATGTCGAAGTCGAAGGGCAACTCGCTCGATCCGCTGGAGCTCATCGACCAGTATTCGGCGGACGCGCTCCGGTTCTCGATCGCGCTCATCACTTCGCTCGAATGCGACACGAAGGTGAACAAGGAGAAGTTCGAGATCGGCCGCAACTTCACGACGAAGATCTGGAACGCGGCGAAATTCTTGGAAATGCAGGAGGCGTCCGTTGGCCTCCCGTCCCTCCCGCCGCTCGCGACGCTCTCGTCCGAATGCCTCTCCGCCGACGACCGCCACATCCTCTTCGCGGCGGATCTCGCCTGCAAGAAGGTGAACGACATCCTCGCGCAGTACCGCATCCAGGACGGCGCGCTCGCGGTCTACGACTTCTTCTGGGACCAGCTCTGCGGCGGCTACGTCGAGTTTGTGAAGGACTCGCCGAACAAGGCCGCGTCCGTCGCGATTCTGCGCGACGTCTTCTGGAAGGCCCTCCGTCTCCTGCATCCGTACATGCCGTTCGTGACCGAGGAGGTCGCGCACCAGCTCGGCTTCCTGAAGGACGGCGAGTCGATCATGCTCGCGGCGTTCCCGAAGGGCTTCGCGGCGGAAGACCTCGCGAAGTGGGGCGCGACGCAGGCGAACTACGACTTCGTCAACGCGAAGCGCGAGGCGATCACCGCCGTGCGCGCGCTCCGCGCCGAGTACAAGGTGCCGCCGGCGACGTTCGTCAAGGTGACGGTCGCGACAGACGATTCGTCGGCGAAGGCCGAGGCCGCCTCGCTCGCCAAGGCGATGCGCGCGGAGTCGGTCGATTTCGTTCCGGCGGGCAGCGACCTCGCGATGCCGTCGAAGCTCACGAAGTTCGGCACGGTCTATCTCTCGCTGGAGGGGCTTGTGGACAAGGCGGCGGAGGCGAAGCGCATCGCGGGCGAGCTCGCGAAGCTCGCGGGCTTCATCAAGTCGAGCGAGGCGAAGCTCGCGAACGAGAACTTCGTCGCCCACGCGCCGGAGGCCGTTGTCGCCGAGGCGCAGCTCCAGGAGAACCAGGAGAAAGTCCGTCAGCTCGAAAAGCTCGCGAAGCTCTTCGCGAACTGATCGCGTCTCAAAGCCCGTCACCCTTCAACCCAACGAGAGGTCAACCAAACGAAAGGTCAAAATCATGAATAAACTGATTAAAACGAATGGAATTGCCGCTTCTTTGGCAGCTTATTTCGTCCTAGGAGGGGGGGGGGCTCCCGCTTTGGGCTGACACGGTGACCGCCCCGTCGTGGCGGTATCTCGCGGCGGACGACGCGGAGAATCCGCAGGGCGTCGCCTGCATCACCGACGGCTCCACGTGGGCGCTTGCCGTGAGCCTTGTGGACGCGGAGGCGCGGACGCTGTCGATTGTCGGCCGAAGCGCGAACGAGAATGCCTATCTGACGGATCCCGCCGCTGGCTCGACGCTGGACTTGCGCGGGAAGGTTTGGGGCTCGGGCGACCAGGAGTATGTGATCCGTCGCATCGCGCCCCGTGCATTGGGCGGTGACGCGGCGCGGACGACGGCCGCCGCCGTCATCACGCCCGGCACGCTGGAAGGCGACGTCGATCTCTGGTTCCGTGGCGCCACGGCCGAGACGGTCGAATGCCCAGTCTCCTACACGTCCATCACGATTGACGAGCCGAACATCACGGGCAAGCTGCTGCCGCATCTGACGCCGTATGCGGCGTCGGCCATCACGTGGACGATTCGCGTTCCCAAAGCGACGTCCATTTCCGAGTGGGCATTGCAGGAGAAGAGAGAGGCCGCTGGGTTCGCGGCTTCGATTGGCACATTCGAAGAGTCCTCCTTCCTTTCCGTGACGAATGTTGCGGAGAACGCGATGGGCAAGCGTAGCTGGCGCGGCGTCTTGAATCTGCCGGTTGTCGAGCGTGTGGGGTCGTATGCCATTGGTGACACGTATCCGAGCTTTGGCGAGATCCGGCTGGGTGCGGAGGCGCGCTCGGTTCGGAAGCTGGATGCGGGTGCGTGCGGTTGGCAGACGGGCCTGACGAACTTGGTCGTCGGTCTTGCGGAGGGCAACACGGTTGCGCCCAACGCATTCATCGCCATGCCGGATCTCCGCCGCGTGGAGTTCACGGGCTGTCCGCCGAATTTTGAGCCGAATGCGACGTCCGTCTTCTCCGGTCCGAAGGAGAAGGCCGTCACCTTCATTGTGCCGCCGTCGGCGGCTTGGGCGGCGTTTCTCGCGCCGTTCGCGGCGAGCGGTGATTTTGTCCGCTGGTCGGGCGACGAGATTCGCGTGTGGCGCGACGAGCATCCGGACGGGCCGGTCGTGATCGGCACGGTCGCGGGTTCGGTCTTCCGCTGCGACAAGACGCAGTATCTCGCGGTGTCCGACCGCTTCAGTTCGTGGGTTGACGTCGCGGCGCTTGACTTTGACAGGACGCAGGGCGCCGTGGACGTCGGGGCGTTCGAGGTGGATGATGCGGCGCCGTTCAATGTCACGCTTCGGCTGACGGCGCGCGCCACGGGCGGCAGCACGTTTCTGGGCTGGTACGGCGACGTGCCGGACGGCAAGTGCGCGGACGCGACGCTTGTTCTGCGCGAGGCCGATCCGATGCGGAAGAAGTGGGTCTTCGTGCGCTTTGCCCGCCCGTGGACGCTGACGGCAACGAGCGAGAATGCGGTCGTGCTGGACAACGGGCTCTTCCGCATTCAGGCGACGCGGGAGAGCGCGATGTCGCGGACTCTCACGCTGGGGCAGGGAACGTCCTGCTCGCTCTACGCGCCGGACAACACGGGCGACGGCATTCTCGACCTGGGCGGCGCGATCACGGATGCGGACGGGAATGTCTACCGTATCACCAGCTTCGGCACGGGGATGCGGAAGGCGTCGTTCTCGGCAGCTGCCGACGTCGGTGTGCCGGGCGCCCGGACGTTCCTCTCGCCGGGCACGCTGGAGGCCCTGGAGGTCGGTCAGCTTTTCCATGCGTCCGAGAAGAAAGTTGCGCGCGCCACCTACGAGACCATCGTCTTCGACGAGCCGACGGCGACGGGCGGGCCGGGCTCCTGGTTCTTCTCCGACCAGTCGAAGCTACGCCGCGTCGTCTTCCGCTGTCCGAAGTTTGACTTTGCCCACGCGATCGACGGCATGTTCTACAACACGCGCGTTTCGGGAACGGACGTCGGCTGGTGGAAGCTGGATGGCGTCAAGGCGTTTGGCACGGGCGTGAACAACAACATGCACAAGGACGCGAAGAGCAATGGCGTGAAGTCCCGTCTCGCGGGCGCGCTGAAGCTGCCGGCCGTGACCGAGATCAGCCCGTGCGCGTTTCAGGACAACACGCTGGACGAAGCGTGGCTGGGCCACGGCGCGGCGCGCGCGCGGGTCGTCAACATCCAGAGCAATGCCTTTGACAACGCCGGCATCACGAACCTCGTCCTGAACGCGGCGCGGACGCTTGTCGTGGGCGACAATGCCTTCGCCCACCTGCCGCGCCTGAAGACGGTGACGTTCCTCGGACACGTCGTGAGCGAAGCCGTGTTCGCGGCGATCTTCGCCGGGACAGACGCGTCGCAGACGCTCGTCGCCTTTGCGTCGGACGCCTATGGCTGGGGACAGGCCCCCTATCTTGCGACGCCGACGGTCGACGAGCTGAAGGCGGCGCCGTCCGGCGCGCGTGTGTTGGGCGTTTGGCGCGACGGCGCCGGACGCGTCGTGCTGGTCTGTCACCGCGACAGCCCGTTCCCCCGTCGAGGCGTGTGCCTTGTCATTCGGTAAGGTGACATTTGCGAAAGGCTTGGCTCTCATGCACGTGATGAAAAAGACGGCTCTCGTTTGCTCTCTTCTGGCGCTGGCGGGCGCCGCGCGCGCGGATGTCGTCCGTCTGGCGCCGATGGGGCGGATCCTCGTCCCGGACGCGGAGGTGCGGATTGTGCCGACGGTCTTCTATCCCGGCTGGATCTCGCGCACGCCCTATGGCGGCTATCGTCCGGAGGCGGACGGCTCGCGGCGCTGGCGGATCTCCGAGAAGTGGAACTATGGCGATCCGAACAACGGCACGAACTTTCTCGGCCGCACGGCCGCGACGGTCGCCCCGGACGGCTCGCTCGACGTCTCGGTCGCGCTGGAGACGGTCGCCCCCTGCGTCACGCAGATCTCGTCCGTCGTCTGCGCGCGCCTGCCCGTCTCGCGCTATGCGGGCGGCAAGGTCGTGCTGGACGGCGCGCGCGAGAAGGCGCTTCCGGTCGCCTACGAGAAGGGCAAGATCGGCGTCTTCCGCGAGGCGGTGCGCGAACTTGCGCTCCACGACCGGAACGGAGCGTGCACGCTGACCTTCCGCTTCCCCAAGCCGACCACGTGCTACGTGCAGGACAACCGCGAGTGGAAGGGGAGCGACAGCGACGTCTTCACGCTCCGCGTCTCCTTTGACGGCAAGGGCCGAGCCCCGCAGCTCGTCTGCGGCGACTCGTTCGCGATGGACTTCAACCTCAAGACGCCCGGCCCCGTCGCGTATTCGTCCGGCGAACACGTGATTGCCGAGGGGGCGGACTGGGTACGCATCCAGGCGGCGAACGACCCCGTGCCGGGCTCCGCGCTCGACTTCTCGCAGGTCGTCCCGCACGATGCGCCGGCCGGCAAGCACGGCTGGCTTGTCGTGCGCAACGGGCATTTCGAGTTCGAGAACCTTCCCGGCGTGAAGCAGCGCTTCTACGGCGTGAACTTCGTGGGCGAGTCGAACTATCCGCCCGCGAAGGACGCCGACCGGTATGTCGCGAACCTGGCGCGGATCGGCTACAACGCCGTCCGCTTCCACCACCACGACAACGGGATCGCCGACAGTCGGGGCGAGCTGAAGCCGGAGAAGATGGCGTGGTTCGACGCGATGGTCGCCGCCTGCATCAAGTACGGCGTCTACATGACGACCGACCTCTACGTCTCGCGAAAGGTGGCCTATCGGGACATGGGGATCGACAAGCCGGGCTTCGCGAGCATGCGCGAGTTCAAGACGCTCGTCGAGACGCACGAGGGGGCGTATTCGAACTTCCTCAACTACGCGCGGAACTTCCTCTCGCACGTGAACCCCTACACGGGGCGGCGGTATGCGGACGAGCCGGCGATGCCGCTCTACTCGCTCGTGAACGAGGGCAACAGCCGCAAGGAGCTGACGCTTCAGAACGAGCGCGACTTCGCGCGTCGGATGACCCGTTGGGTGCGGGACGAGATGAAGAGCCGCATCCTCCTCACGAACATGAACAACTACGGCTACCCGGAGGAGTTTGATGACGTGCGGGCGAACGAGTACGACTATGCCGACGAGCATTTCTACGTCGATCATCCCCACTTCCTTGAGGAGAAGTGGAAGCTGCCGAGCGAGCTCATGAACGTGAATCCGCTCACGCGCGACCGGCACGGGCTGTTCTGGGCGCTCGGCAACCGCCGCCGCATGGGGAAGGCGATGCCGTTCGTCATCACGGAGTACAACTTCTCGGGACCGGGCGCCTACCGGAGCCTGGGCGGAATCGAGACGGGCGCCCTGGCCGCGCGCGAGGACATTGACGGGCTCTGGCGGTTCGCGTGGAGCCACGGCATCAAGGGCGTGTACGGGCCGAAGGCGATGACCTACTTCGACATGAGCGGCGATCCGCTTTCGCTCGCGGGCGAACGCGCGTCGCTCTGCCTGTTCCTGCGTGGCGACCTCGCCGTCGGCGACGCGAACGCGCTCCAGATCGATGCGGCGACCGGTTCGCTCGCCCTCGTGACCGACCGCACGTGCGGGGGCTTCGCGGAGGCGGGGACGATTCGCGCGGGCGTCCTGGAGGCGCGCCTCCGGGGCGCGCCGGCGACGGTGTGGGCGAGCGCGCTCGACGGCGAGCCGCTCGCGACGTCGCGGCGCATTCTCGTCTGTCACCAGACGGACGTGCAGAACGCGGGCGCGGCGTTTGCGGACGCCTCGCGCACGGTGCTGCTGCGTTGGGGCTCGCTGCCGCACCTGATGCGCAAGGGCCGGGCGGGCGTTCTCCTGTCGCTGGCGCCGGGCGAGTGGACGGTGTATGCGCTCGACTGCGCGGGGAACCGCCGGGGCGCGGTGCCCAGCCGCTGGCAGAACGGCCGGCTCGGCTTCTACGCCGACGTCGCGCGCGACCCGTCCGACGCGACGATGAGCTACGAGCTCGTCCGCTGACCGCCGATTGCCAGGCGCGCTCGGGACGGGGCGCGCCCGTCGATTTGGTATAATACGCGCCCATGAAGACACGGCAGTTCTGGTATCCGCTTCCCGCCCGGCTCATCGCACAGCATCCCGC
>ONTV01000132.1 GCA_900320855.1 uncultured Lentisphaerota bacterium | reverse complement strand
CGGGAAGACGGTCTCCGGCGCGGCGCTGATGACGCAGGGCGTGCCGTTTTTCCTCACGGGCGACTACGATTCGCTGGTTCTCGTCCTTCAGTGACGTACGGTCGGGGTTGCGGGGAAGGGGCGCGTATGGTATACTTCACGCCCGTTTGCCCCGCGTGGGGTCAGATGATGTGTAGTTGACGGGTTCACCCGGGTTATGAAAGGAAACCTATGAACAAGTTGATGACAGTTGTCGCGGCGTCCGTTTGCGCCGTTTCGCTCTCCGCCGTTGCCGCGGAAGATTCCAGGGAAGCCAATCGCGTGGCGGAGGCCGCCGCCGAGGAGGAGAGTTCGCTCTTTGAGGCGGGCTTCGACTTCGACTTCCTGAGCGCCTACGTCTGGCGCAACGCCGTGCAGACCGACGAGCTGGTCATGCAGCCGTGCGTCTGGGCCGACCTCACGCGCTTCGAGCCGTTCTGGGCTGGCTTCTCGATTTGGCAGAACTACAGCCTCACGGATCGTCGCCGCGCCATCTACCGGCACGGGCTCGACGAGACGGACTACAATGTCCACGTCGGCGCGACGGCCTGGTCGAGCGATGACGAGGACTGGTCGCTGGACATCGAACTCGGTCACGACTGGTATACCTATCAGGGCGTGCGCGGCGAGGCGCACGCGGACTATCCGGACACGCGCGAAATCTACGTGAAGGCGACGCTGACCAATCCGTTTGTGGACGTGTACGGTCAGGCGAGCTGGATGTACGACGACTTCGGCGTCTACCGGCAGGCCCTCCACTACGAGCTGGGCTTCAACAAGGAGGTCGAGCTGTGTGACGCGCTGACGCTCGGCGCCGACTGGAACGTGAACTTCGGCGACGGTCGGTATCTCTCGTTCCTGTACGGCGGCACGGCGAGCGGGGCGTACTACCATGCGGACGACGATGAGACGTACGACGACTACGACGGTGCGTCGGGCGGGTTCGGCGGCACGACGCTGAAGGTCTACCTGACGTATGCCGTCACGGACTGGCTCTCGGTCGGCGCGACGATTGCCTACACGGGCGTTCTGGCCGAGCCCTACCGCGATGCCATCGGCGCGCAGGGCGGCGAATATGCGTTCGGCGGAAGCGACGGCGAGAAGTATCCCCGCGACCTCCTCTGGGGCGGGCTGTCCCTCAAGGTCTCCTACTGATCCGCTCGGATTTGGTATAATGCCCCGAACCAGTCTTCACATTCGGAGGAACCCATGGCCCTGAACATCGTCACCCGCATCGACAACCGCGTCCGCGTCCGCAACGTCCTCATGTCCGTCTCGGACAAGACGGGTCTGGAGGCGTTCGTGCCCGCGCTCGTGAAGGCGTGTCCGGGCGTGAAGATCTACTCGACGGGCGGGACGTACGCGAAGGTGAAGGAGATCCTTGGCGACGCGGCGGCGGCGACGCTCGTCTCGGTCTCCGACTACACGGGCCAGCCGGAGATGCAGGGCGGCCTCGTGAAGACGCTCGACTTCAAGATCTACCTCGGCCTCCTCTCCGAGACGTACAACGACGCGCACCAGGCGGACCTCCGGCGGCTCGCGGCGCATCCGTTCGACATGGTGGTCGTGAACCTCTATCCCTTCCGCGAGACGGTCGCGCAGACGGGCGTGACGCCGGAGATGGGGCGCACGAACATCGACATCGGCGGGCCGTGCATGGTGCGCGCGTCGGCGAAGAACTACCTGCGCGTCGCGTCCGTGACGGATCCGCTCGACTATCCCGGCCTCGTCAACGAGCTGGCGGCGCACGGCGGCACGCTGGGCCTCGACACGCGCTTCCGGCTCATGAAGAAGGCGTTCGCCCACACGGCGGAGTACGACACGGCGATCGCGCGCTTCTTCTCGACGCGCACGTGGGAGGAGGTCAGGGGGACCTACGAGAGCGGCAGCCGCTTCTCCCTCTTCGAGTCGTTCAGGCGTCTGCGCCGGGAGCAGCCTGGCGCGCCCGCGTTCCTCGTCTCGTCGGGCGACCGGTCGCTCCCGATCAGCTGGCGGCAGTTCACGGACGACATCGACCTCGTCGTGCGGCTCGTGCGCCGCTATGCGCCGGGCGAGAAGGTCGCGCTCCTCGGCGAGAACTCCTACGAGTGGTTCGTCGCGCACGCGGCGATCATGTTCGCGGGGGCGACGGTGATTCCGGTGGACGTGAACCTGACGCCGGAGGAGATCGCCGCGCGCATCCGCTTCACCGACGCGAGCGTCCTCGTCTACTCGGCCCTCCACTGCGAGAAGGCGCACGCGGTGCGCGCGCTCTGTCCAGACCTCAAGACGGGCGGCTTCGGCTCGATCAAGACGGAGCGCTTCCTCGACAAGGTGCGCGGGCTCCTCCAGCCGCAGGCGAGCGTCTGGGACGCGGACGGGGTCGACACCTCGCGCGTCTCCATGATCATGTTCACGAGCGGCACGACGAGCGAGCCGCGCGGCGCGGAGCTGACGCTCGCCGGCATCGAGGCGTTCGTCTCGTCGTATGCCGCCGCGCTTGCGGTGAAGCCGGGCGACCGCTCGCTCATGCTCCTGCCGCTCCACCACATCTATGGCTGCTGCGCGTCGTACTTCTTCCTCTCGCAGGGCGTCGCGCTCGGCGTCTGCCCCGACTTCCGCCGCGTCTACGACGCCGTGGAGCGCTTCCGCGTGAACGTCCTCGCGCTCGTGCCGGCGCTCGCCGACCTCCTCTCGAAGAAGATCGCGCAGCGCGGCGCGACGGCCGAGGCGGCGCTCGGGCAGCCGCTCGACTGGATCCTCGTCGGCGGCGCGCCGATGTCGCCGTGCGTCTACGACCGGCTCGCGGCGCAGGGCGTCAAGGTGTTCGGGGCCTACGGCCTCACCGAGACGACGGCGATCTACTCGGTCGGGCCGTCGACGGTCGCGCCGCAGACCGGATGCGCGGGCCGCGTCGCGCAGTGCCCGGACCTCGAGACGAAGGTCTCCGAGACGGGCGAGCTGCTCCTGCGTGGGCCGGCCGTGATGAAGGGCTACCACAAGATGCCGGAGAAGACGGCGCAGGCCATTGACGCGGACGGCTGGTTCCACACGGGCGACGTCGGGCGCATCGACGCGGACGGCTACGTCTGGATCACGGGGCGCCTCTCGCGCACGATCGTCCTGTCGAGCGGCAAGAAGGTCGCGCCGGAGGAGATCGAGGCGCGCATCCTCGCGCTGCCGGGCGTCTGCGAGGCCGTCGTCTCGGGCGAGGGCGAGACGCGCGAGATCCGGGCCGAAGTGTACGGCGAGGCGTCCGAGGACGCGATCCGCCGCGCGATTGGCGAGTTGAACCTGACGCTTCCCGTCTATAAGCGGGTGAAGACGGTCGTCGTGCGCGCGACGCCGTTCCCGCGCACGTCGTCCGGCAAGATCAAGGTCTGAACGCACGCGGCGAAGGGGAGCTGAAGAGGTGAAGAATGACAATCCGCTGCGGTCGCGGAAGGCCGAGTGGCTCGTGACGGCGCCGAGCTTCCTGTGGCTCGCGCTCTTCTTCGCGGTGCCGGCGGTCATCGTCCTGGCGTTCACGTTCCACGGGCACGACGCCTCGGGCGGCGTCGGCGACTGGTCGATGGCGACGTGGCGCGAACTCGTCGATCCGGACTATCCGGCGATCGTCTGGAACACGCTGCGGATTTCCTTCGAGATCACGCTCTGGTCGATTGTCCTCGCGCTTCCCTGCGCGTACGCGATCGCCCGCATGAGCCCGAAGTGGCGGGCGGTCATCGCCGGGGCGATCATGCTGCCGTTCTGGACGAGCTTCGTCGTGCGCGTCTTCGCGTGGAAGACGATGCTCCATCCCGACGGCTGGCTCCAGGCCTGCTACCTCGTCTGGCTGCGGACGCGCGAGTGGCTCTTCGACTGGCTGCCGGGCTTCCTCCAGCAGTTCCTCGTCTGGATCGGCTTCGCCTCCGCCGGGCACGTCGATCCCGCGAGCTCAACGATCCTCGACTCCGAGGCGGCGGTCGTCCTCGTCTCGGTCTACTCGTTCCTGCCGTTCGCGATCATGCCGATCTACTCGGCGGCGGAGAAGTTCGACTTCGCGCTTCTGGAGGCGGCGCGCGACCTCGGCGCGAAGAACTTCTACGCCTTCCGCAAGATCTTCATCCCCGGCGTCCGCCAGGGCGTCGTCTCGGCGATTCTCATGGTCTTCATCCCCGCCGTCGGCTCCTACGTCATTCCGCAGATGCTCGGCGGCACGGACTGCGTGCTGATCGGCAACAAGATCTTCATGCGCGCGATCCAGAACCGCAACATTCCGCACGCGAGCGCGCTCGCGACGCTGATGGCCGTCTCGGTCCTCGTGCCGCTCGCGCTCGTGATGTGGTGGCGCAAGCGGCAGGACGCGCGCGACCGCAAGCGGCTCGACGCGCAGACGGCGCGGCTTCTCGTCTCGGGAGGCGGACGATGAAGCGCTCGCTCTTTTCCGTCGCCGTGCTCGGCCTCGTGCTCGCGTTCCTCTACGTGCCGATCCTGCTTGTCGTCGCGTACGGGTTCGTTCCGAACGGCACGGCGATGAGCTTCTTCGACGCGCAGGGCCGCTTCCTCGGGCTGACGGCGAAGTGGTACGAGCAGATCTTCGCGGGCAGCTACGCGGTGAAGGCCCTGCTGGAGAGTTTTTGGCTCTCGCTCACGATCGCGGGCCTCGCGACGGTCGTCTCGTGCGTCCTCGGCACGACGGCTGCGCTTGCGCTTCACCGCTGGAAGGGGCGGCTCCAGAGCATCCACCATGCGCTTGTCTATACGCCGCTTGTGATGCCGGACATCCTGATCGGCATTTCGCTTCTCATGCTCTTCGTCGCGGCGAAGGTCGACTGCGGGTTCTGGACGATTCTCATCGCGCACGTGACGTTCTGTGTCTCATACGTCGTCATGACCGTCCTCGCGCGGCTGCAGGACTTCGACGACCGCATCGTCGAGGCGGCCTACGACCTCGGCGCGGGGCCGTGGTACACGTTCTTCAAGGTCGAGCTGCCGATTCTCCTGCCCGGCATCGTCGCGGGCGGGCTCCTGGCCTTCACGCTCTCGATCGACGACGTCGTCATCACGTCGTTCGTGAACGGCGCGGGCACGAATACGTTCCCGACGTACGTCAGCTCCATGACGAAGCATTCGCGCAACCTGCCGAGCGTCTTCGCGCTCTCGACGCTCATGCTGCTCTTCACCTGCGCGCTCGTCGGCGTCTCGAAGTTCCTGACGGGCATGGCCCCCGCCGCCCGACGGCACTGAGGCCGTTTCCAGACTGATCGGAGCGCATCCCGTCCATGCGAGAACAGCCACGAGTCGGTATCATGGTCGAGCGGAACCGCGCGCACGGGCGCGGCGTCCTGGAGGGCGTCGCCGACTACCAGCTGCGGGAGACGTCGTGGCGCGTCGAGCTCGTCGCGCGTGCCGACCTCCTGAAGCCGGCGTTCGTCGCGGGCTTCGACGGCCTCATCGTGCGCGTGATGGACAACGCGCTCGCCGATGCGCTGGTCGCCTCCCGCAAGCCCGTCGTCGACACCTATGGCCGACTCGACGACAACCCGCTCCCTTCGATTCGGCTGGACGATGCGGCAATCGGCGAGCTGGCGGCCGAGGCCTTTGCCGATCGCCACTTCAAGAACTGCGCCTACTGCGGCTTCCCCTCGATCCGCTTCTCGGCCGCGCGCGGGCGGGCCTTCGCGGCGAGCGTCGCACGGCGCGGCGGTTTTGGTATAATGTCACACATGCCGGAAACACATGTCTTGATCCTGCGGCTCTTGCTGGCGGGCTTTCTCGGGGCGCTGATCGGGGCCGAGC
>ONTV01000022.1 GCA_900320855.1 uncultured Lentisphaerota bacterium | reverse complement strand
CGGCATATTCGTCGATGATCGACTGGGAGCCGTCCGTCGAGCCGTCGTTGACGCAATAGGCCGTGAAGTCGCCGTCCGTCTGCGCGACGAGGGAGTCGAAGCAAGTCCTCAGATACTCCGCCTGATTGTAGATCGGTATGATGATCGCGATTGTCATGTCACCTGCCATTTCGAAGTCCTTCCCACCGCTCACAGACAGACCAGAAAATCCCGGATCTTCAGGTCTCGCAACAGGATGTCCAGGGCGACCCACGGCGCGTCCGGATGCTTCTCGATGCGGCGCGCCGCAAACGACAGGCGCAGGACGTTCGCGGCAACCACGAAGTCCTCGCGCGGCCAAGGCGTTGCGGCAACGACTTGCCGCGTCACCGCCGCCAATCGACGTCGCGCTGTGCGCGAGAGATGCCGACAAGAGAATCTCTCAATCAAGGCGTTTGCGCAGTCGCCACAGGCCAACCCCAGCGTCAACTTGTCAAAATCGACGACACGGGCCAGCTCATCGCCGTCGAAGCCAAAATTCTTCGCATGGAAATCGCCATGAACAACCGCAAGCGGACGGTTGCCATACGTCCGCTTCGGCTCAGGGATCTCGCGCAGCGTTCGCAGAAGGAGCCCGGACAGCGGATGCCGCCGGCAGTACCCCTCCAAGATGCCGAAAAGCCGGTCTGGATTCTGCGCGGACGCCGCGAGCGGAGTGAAGTCTCGCGCGCGCTGCAACGCATTCGACAGCGTCACACACCCGGCGGCAAACGCCGTCGCCTGACGCGGCGTGAAATCTTCAGGACAGACAACCGCAGCCGAAACCCACGACATCACGAAGACCGCGCGATCCCGATAGGCAATCGGGCTATCAGTCACAAAGGACGGGAAGAGCGGGCAACCGACGACATCCGACAGGACGCGCACCGTCCGATGCCACTCGTCCCACAGCCCGACCTTCACGAAGACGGACGTCCCGTCGGCACAGTCGCCGCGAAAGACCGGGTACGTGCACTTGACCGCCAGCGGCGTCAGCCGACAGCCACACCCAAGGGCCGACGCAACGACACGGGCGAGTTCTCCCACATCGACATCAAGATTCAGTTCGTCCGAATGAACAACGGATAGCTGGTCCATGGCGCAATCTCCCCAAGGCTTCAGGTCAACCACGCGAGCAACCTGGCCGGCACATACCAGCCGCGACAAGCGGCCTTCCAAATAAGAGACTGAATCGGATTGAGCCCCGTCGGAGAGAAGCCCTCATCGTGCGCCAGCCGCGTCAAGGCATTACCGGCGGACAAGAAAAGCGCACGGCGCTCGGACGCATTCCGGTTCTTCTTGAGGTTCTTCCGCAAGCACATCCGATAGGCGTCCTTCGAGAGGTCATCGACATATTCGGCTCGCAGCTTCGGCGGAACGCGCCCGGCGTTCAGGAAGACCTCGCAGGAGAGCCGAATGCGCTCAAGCGTCGCCCCAACATACTTTCGAAAGGGGATGACCGACGTGGCTGAGCTAGGATTACGACGGTAGGCGTAGAGTTCGGCCTTGAGAAGAACCTTGCGGCGAATCTGCGCATTGAGTTCGCAGGCGAAAAAATAGTCGTCCTCGTAAGAGAGCGTCTCCCGAAAGCGCAAATTGCCAATCGCCGCGCGGCGGTAAAGCTTGTTTTGCTTGTTGATCCAGCCAGACGGAGCCGTGCGCTTCAGCCAATAACGCGCCACGTCAACCTCCTCATACTCGGACGAGGGCGAGGACTTTCCTGCCCATATGTCCGGGTGCGCCGATTCGGGAACACGCACCATCCGACATTCGGCCACATCCGCACCGGAACGGACAAGCGCATCCTGCAAGACGGCAAACATCTCCGGATGAATGAAGTCATCGATGTCCAAAAATGTCACCGCTTCAATGTCATAATCCAACCGCTCGAGCAAGACATTCATTGTCCGAACAAGTCCGCGATTCTCCTGGTGCCAAAGCCGAATGCGCGCATCCCGCCGGGCGTAGGCCTCAATTGCCGCGCGTGTACCGTCATGGGACCCGTCGTCCATGACATATGCGACGAAATCGCCCTGCGTCTGCGCCAACAAAGAATCAAGGCAGTCCGCCACGTAGCGCTCGGCGTCATGCGCTGGAATCACGACGCCAATCTTCATGTCCGCTCCCACAGCTCCGCCACCCATGGGCAGGGGCGCGTCCACGTGTTGAGATGCCTGCCACGATAGCCGGCGATTGCCTGTTCGGGCGAGGGCTTGCCGTGGAAGCAGAGGATGCCCGTGTCGGGGTTGAAACGCGGCACGAGGAAATGGTTCAGCGGCCACGGCCACATGCAGGAGCGCTTGAACGAGCGGACGAAGTTGTCGGGCCAGAAGTTCACCTTGTCGAATCCGACGGCATGCGTCATGTACTGTTGCTCGGTGCTGAAGTACGCCTGGTCAAGGGCAATGTCCCCCTCCCGCAGGAAGTTCCGGTAGATGTAGTCGCTCGCATCGCCCGCGTCGAACCGGAAACACGACGAGTTGCCGCAGAACGGCACCTTCCGAAAAAGGCGCTTGCGCCATTCGATCCAGTTGTGGATGATGCAGAAGTGTCCGGGCCTGTAGTCGAAAAAGCGGTCGAGGTCGCCCACGATGATCTGGTCGATGTCGAGAAACAGAGTCGGCCCCCGGAGACCGGCAAAGCCTTTCTCGAAGACGAGCAGCTTGACGTAGATGTTCGGCCAGCAATCGTACTTACCCTTCATCCGAACGCCCGACGGACGGTCCGGGAACGGACACGCCTCGACGCCGTCCGCAAGCCCCGTCGGATCGTCCGTCACGCAGACGAAGCGAAACGGACGGTGGAGGTTCGCCTTCAGATAGATGCGATTGACGTACTCCGCAGAGTACATCGTCCCCCACTTGAGGGTCAGAATGTTGACAGGTTCAGACTGCATGATGCGAATTATACCAAAAACCACAGCCCCTCGCCGATTGCACCCTTATCGCAGATTTTTTCGATTTTCTCCTTGCTTGTGGTGTTGTCTTGCTTGTCGTGTTCTGCGGGTGTAAGAGAGGGGGTCACGAGGCGAAACAGCGCGTACCCAGGACGCGCATCGACTCATCGGCCGCCGTCAGCCCAAGAAAGCCCCGCCGCGACAGGCCCAAGGGCCCTTCCCTCGATTTGCGCGACACCCGCGTCGCTTCCACGGATATGCTATACTACATGCCGTCTTCTGTCTTCCGCCAAAGCGGAATGCCTTTTCACTAAACCCAAGATGAAGCCCACAGCCAAGTATGCCGCCATCTTCACGAGCCTCCGCCAGGAAATCCTCGACGGACAGTTCGCCGCACGCGAACGCTTTCCGAGCGAAGAGGCGCTCGTGCGCCGGTTCGGCGTCTCGCGACCGACGATCGAGCGGGCCTTGCGCGAACTCAAGCGGACGGGGCTGCTGGAGTCACGCGCCGGTTCTGGGTCTTTCCTTTCGCTCATGGCCCGCAACGCCACGGGGGCCATCGGACTGATCGTCCCCGACTACCAGAAAATCGACTTCTTCACCGGGCTCTGCACGCAGATTGCGCGGGCGTGCCGCGCCCACGGCTACAACGTCCTGCTCGGCGACGTCTCCGCGCCTGACGCGGCGACGCGGGGACAGTGGACGGTCGAGCTGGCACGGGACTACGTCGCCAAGCGCGTCGCCGGGGTCATCCTGGAGCCGGTCGATCTCGTGGACGAAAGCCACGCGGCGACCTACGCGGCGCTCGACGTCCTCAAGAAGGCGCGCATTCCCGTCGTCCTCGTCGATCGCGACATCGAGCCCCCGCCGCGCCGGAGCGCCTACGACCTCGTCGGCATCGACAACGTCCAAGCCGGCTACCGCCTCGCCCAACACCTTCTCGCCGCCGGGGCCCGTCGGCTACGCTTCCTGACCGAACCACAGCCGGCCTCGACCATCCGCCAGCGCATCCAGGGCGTCGCGCAGGCCGTCATCGACGCCGGCGGGACCTGGCGCAGAAGCCACGCGATTGAAGTCGGCCCGGACGACACGAAGGCGCTGGAAGCCCTCTTCCGGGGGAAGGGATGCCCCGACGCCGTCGTCTGCCGGAACGATCCGCTCGCCGCGCGGCTGATCCAAGTCCTCAACCGCCTCGGAATCGACATTCCCGGATCCGTCCGAATCGCCGGGTTCGACGACGCCGCGTTTGCACGCTACCTCACGCCGGCCCTGACGAGCGTCCGACAGCCCGTCGCCCGCATCGCCGAGACGGCAGCTGAGACGCTCTTCGCCCGCATCCGCCGCCCCGACCTTCCGCCGAAGTCCATCCAGCTCGACGTCGAGCTGGTCTGCCGCGCCTCGACCGGCCAGGCGTAGGGGCAGCTAGAACCCCCGGACGAACGCCGCGGCAAGGCCCATCGACGCGAAGATGGCGACGGAGACGAGGAAGGTCCAGAGGACGCCCTTGCCCGCATCGCGGCCGTCCGCGCGCACAAGCGCCCGGAAGCGGTCCTGCACCGCCTGCGGCTCGGGCTTCGTCACGAACGTCGCCACGAGCCAGCCGACCGTCGTCACGCCCGCGCCGACGAGGATCTTCTGCCAAGAGGCCAGCGCCGGCGCGCCGCAGCGCGGCAGGACGAGCTCCAGGACGACGGCGGCGAGGAGCGCGGCGAGAATGCCGACGATCTCGCTCCAGGCATTGATGCGCATCCAAAACCACCGCAGGAGGAAGATGGGGCCCGACCCCGCGCCGATGAGGAGCATGAGGTCGAAGGCCGTCTTCGCCGACGTGAGCAGCGGCGCCAGGAGACACGCGAAGACCATGAAGACGACCATCACGAGCCGCGCCGCCCAAATGAGCTCGCGGTCGCCCGCCTGGGGACGCACGAAGCGGCGGTAGAAGTCGTTGACGACATAGGACGACCCCATCGTCAAGTGCGCGGCGACCGTCGAGAAGAGCGCGGCCATCATCGAGGCGGCGACGACGCCGAACCAGCCGTGCGGCACCTTCGTCAGCATCGCCGAATAGGCCATGTCGCCGCCGACGAGTTTCGGATCGACGGACGGGAACGCCCGCTGGATGTCGGCGAGCTCCGGGAAGACAATCAGCGAGCAGAAACCGACAATGTACCATGGCCAGGGGCGGATGGCATAGTGGATGAAGTTGAAGAAGAGCGTACCGACCATCGCGTGCCCTTCGCTCTTCGCGGACATGATGCGCTGGACGATGTAGCCGCCGCCGCCCGGCTCCGAGCCCTGCTTCCAGACCGCCCACCACTGCACGGCCAGCGGAATGACGAGAAGCGAGAAGACCGCATCGGCGTTGGAGAAGTCCGGGAAGAGCGACAGCTTGCCCGCGAGGGCCGGATGCGCCGCGAGCCCCGCCAGCCCTCCGACCTCAGGGAGCTCGAGCGCATAGAACATCGCGGCGAAGGCGCCGACCATGATGACGAGGAAGAGGAAGAAGTCCGTGTAGACGGCGCCGCGCAGACCGGCGATCGCGACATAGACAATCGAGAAGACGCCCGTGAAGACGAGGACGGTCGCCGAGGAGCAGCCGAAGAGGACGACGCCGATCTTGAGCCCGCCGAGGACGACCGCGCCCATCACGAGCAGGTTCAGGATCACGCCGAGATAGACGCCGCGCAAGGCGCGCAGGAACGCCGCCGGCTTCCCCGAATAGCGCAGCTCGTAGAACTCGACGTCCGTCGTCACGCCCGTGCGCACCCACAGCTTCGAGTAGATGAAGACCGTGAAGACGCTCGTGATCAGGAACGCCCACCAGACCCAGTTGCCGGCGAGCCCGTCCTTGCGGATGATCTCCGTGAAGAGGTTCGCCGAGTCCGTCGAGGTGGAGGCGGCCGTCATCGAGAAGCCGATGAGCCACCAGGGCATCGACCGCCCCGCAAGGAGAAAGTCCTTCGACGTGCCCCGGTTCATCCGCGCGGCCAAAAGCGGAATCGCGACGAGAATCGCGAAGAAGCCCGCAACCATCCACCAGTCCAAGGCCTGCATCAGCATGAGGCACCGTCCTTCCCTTCTTCAGTCTCAGCAAAGCACGCATCCGGCATGCGGGTCGAGCCCGCGCCCATCCAGCCGCCCCGCACGTCGATCATCCCGCCATTGATGATGGGCCCCGTGCCGACGCCCACGCCGGACGGATTGATCGGGCGGATCGTGCCGCCCCAGCCACGGCATTCGACGACCGAGCTGTCGCCGATCCACGGCAGCTGGTTCTCGCGCCGCGCCCCCGGCGTCAGGTACGGGCCTTCGATCATCGGCGACGGCGCCGTGCGCCACACGCCGTCCACCTTGACGCCGTACTCGACGCCGTTGCCGCCGGCCGCCGTCAGGAGGCCGCGTGCGCCGCCCTTCTCCAGTCCGAGGAGGAGCGCACGGCTCGCGGCCTGTCCGAAGTTGTGCGTGAAGCGGTCGGACGTCGCGAAATACGTCAGGAGATCCGCCGCGTTCGCGCACTCCAGCGCGAACGGGATGATCGCCCGCGTGAAGAGCGCGTCAATCGCCTTCTGGGACGAGTGGAGCTCGTCGCCCATGCGGATCGCCTCCGCGAAGAGCGCACGCATCGGAAAGCCCCCTTCCCGCCGCAGGACGGACGCGATCGGCGGAAAGAGCGCGTCGCGCATCCAGGCGAGGTTCGCCGCGATCTCCGGCGAGTAGACGCCCCAGCCGCAGAATCCGCCGCCGAAACGGCCTTCGGACGGAAAGACGCCCGCGACGCCGCCCGTCTCACGGTCTTCGACGACCAGGAGAGGAATCGACTTCGTGACGAGGCCCGTGCCCGAACCGTTCGTCGCGTAGTCGCAGGCCGACGCACAGCGCACCTCGCCGGACGCGAGCTGCGCGTGCGCCTCGGCCTCGGTCGCCGCCCACCCCTCCAGCAGACAGGCGTTCACGACGCCCCGCCGATGGAGCGGGCACATCCGCGCGAAATCGATCGGCGGGCCCGCGTGCAGGACCGTCCGGTCGGGAAGGCCCAGAAAGTCGCCCGCCGTCCGCACGTCCACCCACCAGGGATCGCCCCTGAACCGCAAGTCCTCAAGCTGTCGCAGCATCGCCCTGTCCTCCCGTGATTTCCTTCAGATGTTCCGAAACCGTGTGCAGCGCCAGGAACAGCGCGTCCGGCATGCCGCAGCCGACGTCGCCGATCAGCTTGCGCGCAAGCGTGACGGGCTCGGCCTCGACCGGTACGCCCGCCGCCACGTAGGCGCGGATCCGCGACGCGTAAAGCGCCACGCGCGCCGACGAATACGCCAGCGCGTCCGCGACGGCCGCCTCGCCCCGAATCACGTCGCCAATTCCGTCGTAGTCGTGGCCACAGACGATGTTCGAGAGCCGCTCCGCCGCGAGCGTCGCCAGCGTCGCGCGGTAGGCGGGAAGCGAGCGGTAGAAGCCGATGCCCTGCGTCGGCGTGCCGTTCGCCTGGAGCGAGTCGCCCGTGAAGGCGGTGTTCGTCCGCGTGTCGATCCACACGAGGCAGTCGTCATCATGCCCCGGCGTCGCGCGCGCGCGGAAGCGGCCCGCGAGGAGCTCGCCTTCCTGAAGCAGGCGGTCCGGCTCGACGCCCTTCAGATACGACTGCGGCGGCGGCGAGTTCTGCGGAAAGCGCGTCCGCACGCGGATGGCGACCTTCACGGGGTCGCGCAGGGCGTCAGCCGCCGAGGCGAGCGTCGCCGTCTTGAGCCCGTAGCGCGTCACGAGCGCAGAATGGCCACCGATGTGGTCGCCGTGGACGTGCGTGTTGAGGAGCCAGGCGATGTCGGACGGCTTGAGGCCCAGGTCGGCCAGCGCGGGCAGGAGGTAGCGTTCGGGCGCGAGGTGCGACGAGTCGATCAGCACGTTCGCGTCGCCGCGCACGAGGACGATTCCCGTCCAGACCGGGCCGAACGGCACCTTCAGGAGATACGTGTCCGGCAGCACTTCCTCGAACGTCGGCCGCTTCTGGAAGACGCGCCCCGTCGCGAGCTCAAGGTAGTCCGTGTTGTTCTTCGACGTGTCCGCGTTCTCGGCGACGAGGACGCGCGCGTCCTTCGAGACGATGATGTGATGCCACTGGCCGGCGCGGACGTTGTAGTACTTGAGCGGCGCCAGCGGAACGCGCGTGGCCGTCTCGCCGACGAGGAGCGTCGCCTCGCCCGACAGGAGGACGAACGTCTCGTCCGTCCGGTTGTGCCGTTCCAGCTCGACGACATTCTGCGCGTCGAAGCGCGGCGCGTAGTTGAGCGACGCCAGCGTCCACTTGGCGTTGTTGACGAGCCGCCGATACCCCAGCCCATCATGTTCGCGAATGTCGATTCCGTTCATTTCCATCTAGTTCTGTTTGACGTTGAAGATTGCCGCGTCGTTCGCAGGGAGCGTGATCGCACCGTCCGTGACCTGCCCGCGCCAGACCGTCCCGACCGTTCCGTCCACGCGGATCGGGCACGTCACGGGCTCCGGATCGTAGTTGACCGCGACGACGACGGCGCCGCCCTTCCCGTCCGGATGCTCCGTGAGGCCCACGTTCGGGAATGCCGCGTCCTTTTCGACGCGACGACGCACCCCCGCGATCCGGGCCGCCTCGCGGTAGACGAGGTAGAGCGGGTTCAGGTCCTTGCCGAAGTAGGCGCCGCCACGGAGGTAGCTGTCGCGCTCGATCGCGGCATTCACGTACACGACCTTGCCCTTGCCGTAGTCGCACACGGTCAGGAAGGCGTTACCGGCGGCGTCCCGCGCGAGGACGCGGCTGCGCGTCGGCAGGATGCGCACGGTGCTGGCCGTCGCGACGCGCAGCGGTCGGTCGGCGTGTCCCTCCAGGATGACTGTCGTCGTCTCGCCGTCGTCGCTCGTCCAGTCGACGTCATTGCCGCTCACGGCCGCGAGGTCGGGAAGGGTCGTCCGGTTTCCCTTGCTCACGAGGAGCGTCGCGCCCGCGCGAACGCGCGCGTAGACCTTCCGGCAGGCCGTCCCCGTGTAGGGGTCGAAGCCCTCGCCCGACGGCAGGATGTAGAACGGCGCGTCGGGGAGCTCCCCTTCCGCCCCGGCGAAGCGGACGTCGAACCCGGCCTGCCGCGCAAGCGCGAACGCGCCGAACGCCGCCGGCAACGTGGGGGACTCGCGCTCGCTCAGGAGGCAGACGGCATCGACCTGGCGCGGCGGCAGCGCTTTGAACGGCAGGGCGTCCGTCGCCTCCACGAAGGCCTTCATCTCCGCGAGGACGGGCTTCACGCGGAAGTTCCGGTCCATGAGGCCGAGGTCGCACTCGACGGCCGTCCACGTGTAGGGCGCGAAGTCGAGGTGCCCCTGGTCGAACGCGCACCACCACATGTACGAGCCGAGCCCATAGGCCCACGTCGAGTAGAGGGCGGTGCGGACGTGGAGCCCCGCACGCGCCTCCGAGCAGACCGTCCGCCCCATGTCGCCGGCCTCCTCCGGGAAACAGGGCTTCCCCGCGACGCCCGCGTACATCAGCGACTCGGCGACGGCGTGGTTGCCGTTGCGGAAGGAGTTGAACGGCTCGCGGCGCATGCCCGGCGTCCAGAGCGGATAGGGATGCGTCGTCAGGACGTCCATCAGCTCGCCCTGGTCGCGCAGGTTCCACGGCCGCGTCGGATCGGCCTGAAGGCTGTGCATGCCGCTCACGACCGGGCGCGACGCATCCTCCAGCCGAATCGCGCTCGCGATGGCGTTCATCCACGTCCATGCCTGCGCCGGCGTCTTCGCGACGACGAGGCAGTTGCACTCGTTGCCGAGGTCCCACGCCGCGATCGCCGGATGGTCGGCCATCCCGCGGACGAAGTGCCGCACGAACCGCACCTGCCAGACGGTCGCCTCGGGCTCGGCGAGGTTCACCCCCTGCAGCGCGTCGGGCACGAACGTGCGCCCGCTCATCCAGCCCGTGACGAGCCCGACGACGAGCTTCAGGCCCTGCCGCGACGCGGCGTCGCACAGGAACCGGAAGCGGCGCATCATCTCCTCGTCGACGCCCGCCGGATTCGGCAACGGCCCGTCCCGGAACGCGACGCACCGTGCGCCGTTGCCGTAGCCGTACTGCCGCGTGAGCGGCTGGAAGTCGGGCCAGAGCGGGAAGACGCGCAGGGCGCGGATGCCGTTGGCGGCGAGGACGGCGAAGTCCCGCTCGACCTGCGCGGCGTCCCAGTTCCGCCACATCATCATGCCCGCGTGCGACGCCCAGTAGTTGCACCCGACGCGGAATGCGCCGTCCGCGAACAGCCCCTTCGGACGCGCCTCCTCGCGCGCACCTGCCGCCTCGGCCGAAAAGGCGGTGCAGACGACACAGGCGAGGGCGAGGACGGACAAAAGACGATAAAAGGGCAAACGACAACGGACAGCTGACATACTTGTTCTTGTTCCTTTATTCTTGCTCTTGCTGCTTATTCGGGAATTATACCACAATGAGCCGACACCGCTCAATCGCAGACGGCGACCGCGCCAATTTGCCATTCGCGCGGCAGAAGAGTATCATACGCGCTTTCATCGACCCGACAAGGACATCCCGTGCAGGAACTTCAGACTCTCTTTCTCGTGCCCGTCATCGCGCTGGGGCTGGCCGCCGCCCTCCATGCGACGGCCTATCTCCACGGCGAGGCGCGCCGTCACCAGCCGCGCTTCTGGCTCTTCTTCGTCGCGACGCTCGCGGCGATGGCCGGCGTCGTTCTCGCCCCCGGCATGCTGGCTTTCCTCCTCGCCTGGGAGGCGATGGGCCTCGCCTCGGCCGGACTCGTCGCCTTCGAGAACACCGAGAAGTCCGTCCGCAAGGCCACCTGGATCTACCTCCTCGCCTGCCACGCGGGCGCCTGTGCGCTCATGCTCGCGGGCGTTCTCCTCGGACGGCCGGACTGCACGCTCGCCGCTTTCCTCTGCGCCGTCGTCGGCTTCGGCCTCAAGATCGGCTTCCCGCCCTTCCACGTGTGGCTGCCCGAAGCGCACCCGGCCGCCCCCGCGCCCGCCTCGGCCATCCTGTCCGGCGCAATGATCCCGCTCGGCTTCTACGGCCTTCTCCGCTTCGCCACCCCCTGGGGACAGGCCCCCGAAATCTGGGGACAGACCCCCGCGATGTTCGCGATAAGTGGCTGGATTTTGCTTGTTCTCGGCATTTTCGGCGCGCTCGGCGGCATTCTCTTCGCCCTGCCGCAGGTCAACCTCAAGAAGCTGCTCGCCTTCTCCTCCGTCGAGAACATGGGCGTCGTCGCCCTCGGCCTCGGCCTCGCCTGCCTGGGGACAGACCCCCGATTCGACCCCCGATTCGTGGGGACAGGCCCCCAAGCCACGCCCATCGCGGCGCTCGCCCTTTCCGGCGCGCTCGCCCACGTCCTCAACCACGGCTTCCTGAAGGGCGGACTCTTCCTCGGCGCGGGTTCCGTCCTGCGCCAGACGGGCACGCTCGACCAAGACAGGCTCGGCGGCCTCCTGAAGCGGCTCCCAAAGACGGGGACGCTCTTCGTCCTGAACGCGCTCGGCCTCGCCGGACTGCCGCCGCTGAACGGCTTTCTGAGCGAACTTCTCATCTACCTCGCGGCGTTCCACGCAATCCGCTCGCACGTCCCCGCCCTGATGGCCGCCGGCTTCCTCGTAATTGCCGCCCTCGCGCTGACGGGCGGCCTCGCGGCGGCCGCCTACACGAAGGCGATCGGCGCCACCTTCCTCGGCGAGTCGCGCTCGGACGCCGCCGCCCGCGCCGTCGAGGCACCCTCGCGCATGTGGCTTGCGACGCTCGGCCTCTTCGTCGGCTCGCTCGCGATGACCGTCGGCACCGTCGTCTGCGCGCGCCTCCTCCCGCCAGCCCTCGGCATCGCCCCCGTGCCGGACGCGCTTCTCTCGTCTCTCCTCGCCGTCGTCGGAATCTCCTTCGCCCTCGTCCTTCTCGCCGCCGCGCTCGTCGCCGTCCGCCGCATCCTCTGTCCGCGCGGACGCATCAAGCCCGTCTGTCCGACATGGGACTGCGGCTACCACGCCCCGACCGCACGCATGGCCTACACGGCGACGGCCTTCACCCAGCCGCTCGTCGATCTCTTCGCGCCGCTCCTGAAGCCGCGCCACCACCTCATCCCGTTCAAGGGCCATCCCGCCACGCCGACGGACGCCGCGTTCGTGACGGAGACGGACGACCGGGCGCTCGCCGGGTTCTGGCGGCCCGTCTTCACCGGATGCGCCCGCCTCTTCCAGCGTGCGCACCTTCTGCAGAGCGGCTCGCTCCACTTCTACATCTTCCTCGCCCTCCTCGCCGTCCTCGTCCTGCTCGCCGCCTCCCTCGTCTGAACCATGAACATCGCCTACTTCCTTCTCGCGCTTCTGCTCGCGCCCTTCTTCCTCGGCCTCGTCAACCAGACCAAGGCGTTCTTCGCCGGACGGCGCGGGCCCGGACTCTTCCGCCTCTACTTCGACCTCGCGAAGCTCCTGCGCAAGTCGTGTCCTCGCGCCGCGACCTCGACGTGGCTCTTCGACCTCGCCCCGTCCATCGCCCTCGCCGCGACGCTCCTCGCCGCGCTCGTCTTCCCCTGGTCGCTCGAAGCCGGGCCGACAGACGCCGCCCATGCGCCGCTCGCCGCGCTGTCGTCCGTCGTCTTCTTCTATCTGCTCGGCACGGGACGCTTCTTCACGGTTCTCGGTGCGCTCGACACGGGCAGCGCGTTCGAGGGCATGGGCGCGAGCCGCGAAGTCCAGTTCTCGGCGCTCGTCGAGCCGGCCATCTTCGTCCTGCTCGGCTTCCTCGTCCTCCTGACGGGCGGCGACTCCCTCGCCGACCTGCTCGCGGGCTATCAGACGGGCATCTGGGCGCACCACGCCGCCCCGCTCCTCCTCGCGGGCCTCGCTTTCTTCGCGATTCTCCTCTCCGAATGCTGCCGCGTGCCGTTCGACGACCCGGAGACGCACCTGGAGCTGACGATGATCCACGAGGCGATGATCCTCGACAACGCGGGACCCGACCTCGCGTTCATCCACTACGGCGCCGCGCTCAAATTCGAGCTGCTCGCGGCCTTCCTCGTCGCAATGCTCCTGCCCGCGCTGCCGTTCGCGTCTGCCCTGCGCTTCGCGCTCCTGATGGGCGGCGTCGGCGCGACGGCGGTGGCCGTCGGCATCGTCGAGTCCACGCTCGCGCGGATGCGCTTCCTCAAGACGCCGCAAGTCCTTCTCGCGACACTCCTCCTCACGACGCTCGGCGCCCTTCTCTTCGTCCTCTTCTGAAACGGAATCTCCTCACATGATCAGCGCATCTGAAATCCTGTTGACCCTCTTCCTCCTGACGAACCTCCTGCTCGCCGGGACGGGACGCCTCCCGCCCGCCATCCGGCTCGTCGCCGCGCAGGGCTGGTTCATCGGCCTGTTGCCGCTTCTCCTCTGGAACTGGTCGGATGCCGGCGCGCCTGGTCTGCGCATCTGGACGGTCGCGGTCGTCAACGCGCTCGTCAAGGGGCTCGCCCTCCCGGCGCTTCTCCTCTACGCCGTGCGGAAGGTCCACGCCAAGCGAGAAATGGAGCCGCTCGTCTCCTTCCGCGTCTCGCAGTTGCTCGTCTTCCTGATCGTCGCGGCCAGCTTCGCCGTCGGCAAGCTCCTGCACGTCAACGAGGCAATCGCGAGCGAACTCGCCATCCCCGTCGCCTTCGCGACGATGGGCACGGGGCTCTTCCTCATCTGCTCGCGGCGGAAGGCCGTCACGCAGGTTCTCGGCTTTCTCGTCTTCGAGAACGGCATCAGCGTCTTCGGCGCGGGCATCCTGCTCGAATACGGACTCGTCGTCGAACTCGGCATCCTCCTCGACGTGTTCGTCCTCGTCTTCGTCCTCGGCATCGCCATCTACCAGATCAACCGCACGTTCGCCTCGCTCGACACCGACAAGATGAACCGCCTCGGCGACATCCACCTCCTCCATCACCACCACTGACCGAGGCGAACCGACTAGGCTGACGTTTGACCGAAAGAGGCGGGCGGCGCGCTCGTCAAGACCATCGCGCAGACGTTCAAGCTGCGCCTTCCGCTTCACGCGCACAGCGCGTCCTCCTGCGAGCGGAGGTACTCCTGCGCGAGGGACAGGCCCTCGACGGACTCGAGTCCGCCGACGGCGTCCGCGAGCTCCGAGCGCGCGACCGTATACGACTCGCCGCCCCGCCGATGCGTGAAGACAAGTTCGAAGGCGCCGGGGTAGTTGAAGAGCGTCGTCACCATCTCGGCGATGTCCCCCATCGGCGGCAAGTCGATGTTCGCCGCGTTGAAATGGTACTTGAGCGTCGTCCCGACGCCGGGCGCGGATTCGAGCGAGCAGCCGCCTTCGCAGGCTTCGCAGATCTGCTTCAGGATCGGCAGCCCCAGACCGACCTTGCGCCGGTCGTGCTTGCCGGCTTCCGTGTAGAACGGGTCGAACGCCCGCCTCTGCGTCGCCGCGTCCATGCCCTTGCCGTTGTCGGCGATGACGACGGAGATCGTCCGCCCGTCCTCGACGAGATCGACGGTGACGCGGCTCGCGCCGGCCTCAATCGAGTTCTGCGCCGTATCGGCGATGACGTCCGCGAGCGTGGCGTGCATGAGAAAGCTCCCTTCCGTCCGTCACGACGCCCGTTCCGCGAGCGCCGCCCAGCGCTCGACCAGGATCTCCAGCTCGGCCTCCAGATCCGGGAGCTTCGCGTAGCGCGCGTATTCCTTCACGGGATCGGCCGCATTGATGGCCGCGATCTCCTTCTCAAGCGCGTCAATCCGCTCCGGCAGGCCCTCCAGTTCGCGCTTCTCGTTGAACGACAGCTTGGCGGGGCGCGCCGGTCTCGCGTCGCTCATGTCCCTACGGTCTCTCGCGTCGCCGCAGTCCGCGCCCACGTCCCTCTTCTTCGCATCCTCGCGCGCGCCGCGTTGGCGCACGTAGTCCGCGTAGCCGCCGGGATACTGCCGCACGACGCCGTCGCCCTCCAGGACGAGCGTCGAGGTGACGACGTTGTCGAGGAATTCGCGGTCGTGGCTTACGAGCAGCAGCGTGCCGCGATAGTTCAGCAGCTGCTCCTCCAGAAGCTCCAGCGTCTCGATGTCAAGGTCGTTCGTCGGCTCGTCCATCACGAGCAGGTTCGCGGGCTTGAGGAAGAGCTTCGCGAGCATGAGCCGCGCGCGTTCGCCGCCCGACAGGGCCTTCACGGGCGTCCGCACGCGCGCCGGCGAAAAGAGGAAGTCGGCGAGATACGAGTAGACGTGCTTCTTGACGCCGCCGACGATCACCTCGTCGCGGTCGCTCGCGACGTTCTCGCCGACCGTCAGTTCGGGCTTCAGCTCGCCGCGCAGCTGGTCGAGGAACGCGAGCTCGACGTTCGTGCCGCGCGTGACCGTGCCCTCCGCCGGCGCGAGCCGTCCCGTCAGGAGCTTCAGGAGCGTCGTCTTTCCCGCGCCGTTGCGGCCGAGGATGCCGATGCGCTCGCCCCGCAGGACGTCCGCCGTGAAGCGCGAGACGATCGGACGCTCGCCGTAGGCGAAGCCGAGGTTCTCGATCTTGAGGACGCGAACGCCGCCGGGCGCGGCGGTGTCAAGCCGCATCGTCGACGTCCCGACCTGCGCACGGCGCGCGGCGAACTCCTCGCGCAGCTTCAGGAGCGCGGCGACGCGCCCCTCGTTGCGCGTCGTGCGCGCCTTCACGCCGCGCCGGATCCACGCCTCCTCCTGCGCAAGCTTCTTCGCCTTGCGCTCCCAATAGACGGCCTCGTCCGACAGAAGCTCGGCCTTGCGCTTCAGGAACGTCGGGTAGTCGCACTCCCAGCCTGAGAGCTCGCCGCGGTCGAGGTCGAAGATCTTCGTCGCCACGCGCTTCAGGAAGCGCCGATCATGCGTGACGACCAGAACGGCCATCTCGCGCTGGCGGCGGATCATGCCCTCCAGCCAGTCGATCGCCTCGACGTCGAGATGGTTCGTCGGCTCGTCGAGGAGCAGGACGTCGGGCTTCGCGAGGATTGCCTCCTCCAGCCGCGCGCGCCGGATCTCGCCGCCGGACTGCACGCCGTCCCCCTCCACGCCCTGCGAGACATAGGCGACCTTGAGGCCCGGCGCGCGGACGATCTCGCCCGCGTCCGGCTCCAGCGCCCCGGCGATGACCTTGAAGAGCGTCGACTTGCCCTCGCCGTTCCGCCCCGTCAGCGCCGCGCGCAGGCCCTTGGCGATCGAGAGCGAAACCTTGTCGAGAACCTGCGGCCCGCCGAACGCGAGCGAGACGTCCTTCAGGGACAGGAGGAAGTCACTCATGGTCGCCTCCCTGCCGCACAAAGCCCAGGACGCCGCAGTCCGGCCCGACCCAGTAGGAGCCGGCGATGGCCGCGTGCACGTAGCCCTTCGCGCCGGCGACGGCCTCGGCGAGCGGACGCCCGCGCGCGAGTTCCGCCGCGAGCGCGGCCGCGAGCGAGCAGCCCGTGCCATGCGTCGAGACGGGATCGCCCACCCACGGGAGCGCGAACGTGCGCACGGCGTGGCCGTCGTAGAGGACATCGACGGCGGCGGCGGACGCCCCATGCCCGCCCTTCACGAGGACGGCGCAGCCATATGTCTCGTGGATCTGCCGCGCGAGCGCCTCCGCGTGCGCCGCGTCGCCCGCGCGAGCGGCGTTCGGATCGCCGACGGCGCGCCCGCACAGCGTCTCGGCCTCGGGCAGGTTCGGCGTGATCAGCGTCGCCAGCGGCAGCAGGCGCGTGCAGACGGCCCGCAGCGCCGCGTCCGGCACCAGCCGCGCGCCGCTCGTCGCGACGAGGACGGGATCGACAACCTTCGCGATCTCCGGGTGCGCCGCGAGACGGTCGGCGACGACCTCGATCACCGCCGGATCGGCCAGCATCCCCGTCTTGAGCGCACGAATTGCGTAGACGCCGAGAACGGCGTCCAGCTGCGCGGCGACGAAGTCCGCCGGCACGCCGTGGATCGCCGAGACGCCGAACGGGTTCTGCGCCGTCAGCGCCGCGAAGACCGTGCAGCCATGCAGGCCATAGGCGTGGAACGCGCGCAGGTCGGCCTGGACGCCGGCGTTGCCGCCGGAGTCGGACCCGGCGACCGTCAGGCAGCAGGGGCGGATCTCGCGCCCCGTCGGACAGGAACCGGTCGATGCGCTCACGCGAGTTCCTTGCGGCTCCGCGCCTTGAGGAAGATGCGCAGGGGCGCGCCCTCCAGCCCGAAGCGCGCGCGGACGTTTTTCTCGATGAACGCGAGATAGGCGGGCGTGACGAGCTTCGGGTCGTTCACGAACAGGCGGACCGTCTGCGGGTTCGTCGCGACCTGGAGACCGTAGTAGACCTTGAGCCGCCGCCCCTTGATCATCGGCGCCAGCGTCTTCTTCGTCGCCGTCTCGATGACGCGGTTGAGCATGCCCGTCGGCAGGCGCTCGGACGCGCTTGCGGCCGCGCGGTCGATCGCCTCCACCGTACGGCGGATGTTGTAGCCCGACTTGTTCGAGCAGAAGACGATCGGCGCGAACGAGAGGAACGGCATCATCCGGCGGACGGCGTCCGCCGCCGCCTTCTCGTCCGTGAGGCCCGCCTCGTTCGCGAGGTCCCACTTGTTCAGCATGAGGACGCACGCGCGGTTCGCGTCGAGGATCTTGCCCGCGATGCGCTTGTCCTGCAGCGTCGGGCCCATCACGGGGTCGAGCAGCAGGACGACGACATCGGCCTCCGCGATCGCCTGCTCGGAGCGGAAGAGCGAGAAGTTGTCGACGGACGTCTTGGACATCTTCGTGTGCGGCTTCATCCCGGCCGTATCGACGAGCATGTAGTGGCGCGCCTCCGGCCCGGAGCCGATCGTGAACGGCACCTCGACGGCGTCGCGCGTCGTGCCCGCGATCTCGGAGACGATCACGCGCGACGCGTTGAGGAGGCGGTTGATGTAGCTCGACTTGCCGGCGTTCGGCCGGCCGACGACGGCGACTCGCAGCGGCTTCGCCGCCGTCTCGTCCGCGACGGCGGGCGGCAGCTTCGCGACGACCGTCTGCACGAGGGCCTCGACGCCGCGCCCATGCTCAGCCGACGTCGGGTAGACGGGAAGGCCGAAGCGCTCGAACTCCACCGCGCGCGCATCATCGTCAGGCGTGTCGCACTTGTTCGCGGCGATGAAGCACGGCACGCCCGACTTGCGGACGCGCTCGATGACCTCCTGGTCCAGCGGTGTCAGGCCCGCGCGCGCATCGACCACGATCACGCAGACGGCCGAGTCCTCGACCGCGAGCGCGGCCTGACTGCGCGTCTCGTCGTCGAGCGGATCCTTCGTGACGCGGCTGTCGAAGGCAATGCCGCCCGTGTCGACGAGCATGACCTTGCGCCCCAGCACCTCGACCTCGCGCGTCACGCGGTCGCGCGTCACGCCCGGCTGGTCAAAGACGATTGCCACGCGCTTCTTCGCGATGCGGTTGAAAAGCGCGCTCTTGCCCGTGTTCGGGCGCCCGACGAGACTGACGACGTTCATGATGGGGACGTATTATACCAAAACTTCACCTTCCGCAATCCAGCGCCATCCGCCGCGCCTCGCGCACGAGCGTTCGCGAATAGGGATGCGCCGGCGCGCGGAAGAACGCCGCCGGATCGTCCGACGTCTCGACGACCGCCCCGTCCTTCATGACCGCGAGCTTCGTCGCCATCTGCGCGACGACGCCAAGGTCATGCGTGATGAGGAGAATCGCCGCGTTCGCGCGGTGAAGATCCTTCATGAGCCGCAGGACTTGCGCCTGGACCGTGACGTCGAGCGCCGTCGTCGGCTCGTCGGCGATCAGGAGATCCGGGCCGAGCATCAGCGCCATCGCGATCATGACGCGTTGCTGCATGCCGCCCGAAAGCTCGTGCGGATAGGCCGCCGCCCGCGCCGCCGGGTCGGGGATCCCGACCTTGCCAAGCCATTCGACCGCCCGCGCCCGCGCCGCCGACCGGGAGACGTCCGCGTGCAGGCGCACCATCTCGGCGAGCTGGTCGCCAATGCGGTGAAGCGGCGAGAGGGAGCCCATCGGATCCTGGAAGACGACGCCGATCCGGCGACCGCGCAGCCGCCGCAGCGCGTCAACCGGCGACTTGAGGGTGTCCATGCCGTCGAAAAGGATGCGGCCCTTCGGCCAGAATGCGGGCGGACTCGGCAATAGGCGCGGCACGGAAAGCGCAACCGAGCTCTTGCCCGAGCCGGACTCGCCGACGAGGCCGAGGATCTCTCCGCGATCCAACGCCAGATCCACGTCCCGCGCCGCCGCCGTCACGTCGCCCGCCTCGTTGCGGAACGACACGTCCAGGCCCTCGATCTTCAGCAGCATGGCGCCGCCCCCTTTCCGTCCCCGTCCGCCGCCGCATCGCCCGCGCGGAATCCCGTCCACGCCAACGCGAGCGCGTCCAGCAGCGTCTCGCCCGTCGGCGCGACCGCCCGCAGGCGCGCGGCGGAGTGCCCGCCCTGCGCGCAAAGGACGCAGCGGATGCCCAGCGCGTCGGCGACTTCCTTGTCGTGGAGCGAGTCGCCAATCAGGACAACGTCGCCCGGCCGTTCTCCCTTCGCGACGACCCGCGCCAGCAGGTCGCGCGCCCGCGCAAGCTTCGACTCGCCGTCCAGGCTGTCCACGCCGGAGACGAAGTCGAAGAACCCGCGAATGCCGCAGTCAGCCACCGCCGCGTCGAGGAGATCCTGCCGCAGCGCGGAAATGATGGATTGCCCGCCGCCCGCCGCCTGCACGCGCGCGAGCGCCGTCCGCGCCTCGGCGTTGAGCCGCTTCGGCAACGCCGCGTAAGTCGCATGGTACTCGCGCGCGAGCGCATCCCAGTCCTCGTGCGCAAGATCGATTCCGCACCGCGCGTAGAACGGACGGACCGGGAACGCGAAGTGGTCGCGATACCAGTCGCGGCTGATGCACGGCAGGTTCCGCTGGCGCAGTTGGACGTTCAGCGCCTCAATCGCCGCGTCCGTGTCGTCCAGAAGCGTCCCGTTCCAGTCCCAGAGGACATAGGGCGCCGCCGCGCCCGTCACGTCCATCGCGCCCGTCGCATAGGCAACGCCCGCCTCCTTCGTCGCGAAGCGGCCGTCCAGCTGCGCCTCGTAGGCGAGCTTCAGGATCGCGCCGACGCGCGGCCCCGGCTTGAATCCGCGTGCAAGCAGGTCACGGCCCTGCACGAGCGGCTTCGGCTTGGCGTCCGCGACGGCGAGACGGTGCGCCGCCGCCAGCAGCCAACCGCACGCCTCGTCGCCCGTGTTGTCCGCCGCCGCGACGCGCACGAGCGCCCGGATGCTGGAGACCTTCGTCGCGAGCCGCCGCACCGCCGCGTCCGAGGACTGCGCGCGCCACATCGCGTACGGGCGCATGTGCATCTGGACGAGCGGCGGCACGTCCCGCAGCAGCCGCTCCTCGTTGGTGAGACGCTTCAGGAACGCGCGCGTCGGCCCGACGCCCGCCTCGTCGTGTCCGAGCGAGCGGATGTGCCGCTTCACCGGATCGTAGCGCGTGCAGAACGGCTTGCCGAAGTCGTGGCAGAGGACGGCAAGCCCGACGACGAGATCCTCGCCCGGCGCCGCCGGGCCGGCCGCGTCGCGCGCGGCGGCGAAGCGGTCGAGGCAGTCAAGCGTGTGGTTCCAGACGTCCCCTTCGGGATGCCATTCGGGATCCTGGGGACAGCCGATGAGTCGCCTCAGCTCGGGGTAGTACTTGACCCAGCCGGTCGAGCGGAGGAACGCGAGGCCCTGCGAAATCCAGACGCCCTGCACGAGAAGCTTCGTCCATTCGCCCATCAGGCGCTCCGGCGCAAGGCCCTCCGATGTCATCGTGCGGCAGAGGTCGATCGTCTCCTGCGCGGGCCGGAGCCCGAAGCGCGCGGCGAACTGCATGCCGCGCAGGACGCGCAGCGGATCCTCGACGAAACGCGGCGAGACGTGGCGAAGCGTGTGCCGCGCCAGGTCGGCGCGCCCGTTCCACGGGTCGAGGATCTCGTCGGTCAGCGGGTCTTGGTAGATCGCGTTGATCGTGAAGTCGCGCCGGGCGGACGCCTCTTCGAGCGAGAGGTGCGGATCCGTCTCCATCTCGAACGCGCGGTGCCCGAGCCCGAGCTTCGTCTCGCGGCGCGGCAAGGCGACGTCGATGTCGTGGCCCTTCAGCTTCAGGACGCCGAACGACGCGCCGACGAGGTCAAGCGCGAACGCCGGGGCAAGCGTCGCCTTCAGCTTCTCGGGGCTCAGCCCGTAGACCTCGAGGTCAAAGTCCTTCGGCGCGCCGCCGAGAAGCCCGTCGCGCACGCAGCCGCCGACCAGCAGCGCGCGCCCGCCCGCGTCCCGGACAAGCCGCGCGACGTCAAGAACGGCAGGGTCCCTCATGCGTTCGCGGGACCTTTTGCCCGCCATCGGCGATTCGTTGTGTTCATGCCCATATTCTAGCAAAACACCGCCGCGCTCCGCAAGATGGCGCAATCCACAGACAGAAGAAATTCTGACCGCATCCCATTGACGCGTGCGCACTGGTTATGGTATACTACGCGCCGTTTTCACGACATGGGGATATAGCTCAGTTGGTAGAGCGTCTCAATGGCATTGAGAAGGTCAGGGGTTCGACTCCCCTTATCTCCACCCTTCAAAAGGTCGCAATTCGCGGCCTTTTTGCTTTCTAACGCGTGAACTCGCAACATTCGCAACACTGTCACGCTTGACCATTTTGCAACGCGAAACAACCCGATACAACGCCGCCGGTATATACGAAAACTGACGGCGAAATTCGGCAAGGGATACTCGGCGCAGAATTTGCGGAACATGCGACAGTTCTTCCTCTTGTATTCGCAGCAGCAAATTTGCCAGACGGCGTCTGGCATTTCCAAGTCGAAAAAGATTTGCCAGACAGTGTCTGGCAAATTGCTCAAGGTCGAAGATCCGCCGAGGCGTTTCGCGTTGAGCTGGTCGCACTACCTGAAGCTGATGCGCATCGATGACCCGAACGAGCGAGCGTTCTACGAGATCGAGGCGCAGAGCAACCATTGGAGTTTGCGCGAGCTGCAGCGTCAGTTCGACTCGTCC